>NZ_LADU01000099.1 GCF_000961795.1 Hyphomonas sp. BRH_c22 | reverse complement strand
GATCAGCCACGACATGGGCGGCCGTCTTCAGGCTGTCGACAAGGGCAGGCGCGGCGGCCTTGTCGGAGGCTTGACCGGCCGTCAGGGACAGGCGGATCGGCAGGCCCGCCTCATCAACCACGGCATGGATCTTGGTGCTCAGTCCCCCACGAGAGAGACCGATGGCGTTATCCGGGCCCCCTTTTTTCCGCCTGCGGCGTGCTGGTGGGCCCGGATGATCGAACTGTCGATGAAGGCCATAGATTCGGGAGATCGCTCCGCCAAGGCATTGAAAACATTGAGCCAGACGCCTGCCTTCGCCCATCTGTTGAAGCGATTGTACACCGTGGTGTAAGGGCCGTAGCGCTCCGGCAGGTCGCGCCAGGGCGAGCCGGTCCGCAGAATGTAGAAAATCCCATTCAGCACCCGCCGGTCATCGGCGCGGGCAACCCCGCGCGGTTTGTTCGGCAGAAGCGGCTCAACGATCTGCCACTCGGCATCGCTCAAATCAAAACGGGCCATGATCCATCTCCTCTCACGAGAAGGGAATCATGAACCCACTCAATTGGGAATCCTGTTTATGAGTACAGAACCTAGTCATTGAAGACAGGAGCCATCTTCAATTGCTCAGGCGTCTGGTTGATCATGACTTCGCCTTCGCCGTCGCCCTGGACAACTGTAATGGCATCAAAGTCGATCACGAGACGGTCTTCAGACGTGACGCCCGATACGCCGTCGGTCACGACAGCCTGCCTTACGGAGCCATCGGAACTGATGATCAGGTCCGTGATGCGCGAATAGGTGTCAGCAACGGCCAGCTCGGCATTCGTACCGATCAGCTCGGAGGCAAGGCGGAAATCGTCCATGCCGTCCTGTTCGAACTCGGCCACGCCTTCCAGCGATTCATCGACGAGGGCGGCCGAAAGCATCGGCTCATTGTCTGAGTCCATTGTCACGGACACAGAGCTGAATGGCAGGAGGCCAAGCTCACCCGCAATTCCCAGAACACCGCCATCGCGGAACACGATATGGCCCGGAGCCTTGTTCTTGCCGATCAGCACGTCAGCCACCGTCGCAATGGTTTCGCCATTGGCGCCGATAATGTTATCGCCGATCAGACTGGACGCCTTCATTTCGCCAGCGGCCATGACATAGGCCGGACGGGCGAGTTCCGTCTCGGTGGTCACTTCCGTTTCGGTTGTGGTCGTATCCGAATATGGCGCGGTATCCGTATTCGCCGTCTCGATGGTGGTATCTGAGCCCGAGCATGCGGCCAGACCGGCCATGAGAGCGACGGCGCTTATAGGAGCAATGAGATATTTCATGAGGAGTTCCTTTCCATGCAATTCCACCCGCTTAACGCAAGGTGAGCACGCAAGGTTCCGAGGAACTGATTCAAAATTAAGCATGTCCGAAAGCCGGTTCCGGCGCCGTGCAATGCTTTCTGCAGATTTCGGGAACTTGCCGCGTCAGGACCGCGACAGGGCCTCACGAACGGCCTTGCCGGCGCTGCCGCTGTCGATCATGCCGGGAAAGCGTTCCTTGAGCGCCGACATGCAGCGGCCGACATCCTTCAGTTTCGAGGCGCCGAGATCCTCGACAATTTCCCCGACGGCCGCTTCCAGCTTCTTGCCGCTGAGCGGAACGGGCAGGAATTTCTGGATGACCTCGATTTCCTCACGCTCGCGGATGGCGTCTTCGATGCGTCCGGCCGCGTCATGCTCGCGGGCCGACACTTCGCGCTGGGCGACCATGGTTTCGAGCACCGAACGCACATCAGCGTCCGGACACCCTTCGCCCACGCCGCGCCCGCGCGCGCAGACGTCACGGTCTCGCACTGCACATTCGATCAGGCGCAGCGTGGCAAGTTCCACGTCGCTGGCGCCATTCTCGGTCTCGGATTTCAGTGCCTGAACAATACGCGCCTTCAGCGACATCGTCTCACTTGTATCCTCTCGGCCCATGCCGTTATTGCCTTTCACATACCGCAGTCGCCAGTTTGCTTGACGATGCGCAGACTCAGCCCCATTAACCGGACGAAATGCTCGGTCGGTTGGGTTAACGACCAGAAAACGGTCCGGAGGCGAAATGAGATATGACTAAAGACACGAAAGTTCAAGCCAGCTCGCGCGCCACGGGAGCGATCGCCCTTGCGGACGGCACCGTTTTCCTCGGCATTGGCGCAGGTGCAGCAGGCACGAATGTCGGCGAACTCTGCTTCAATACCAGCATCACCGGCTATGAAGAGATCCTGACAGACCCGTCCTACGCCTCGCAAGTCGTGCTTTTCACCTTTCCGCATATCGGAAATGTCGGGACAAATGCCGACGACCAGGAAGAATCCTCGCCTCCCGGCGCCCGGGCTGCGCGCGGCGCGATCTTCCGCGAACCCATTACGGCACCGTCGAACTGGCGCTCGACCAGCCATTTCGACGCCTGGCTCACGTCGCGCGGGATTATCGGCCTGTCCGGCGTCGATACGCGCGCGCTGACCCGCCTCATCCGCGAACGCGGCATGCAGAAAGCCGCGATCTGCCACCAGCCCGAAGGCGGCATCGACACCGAGGCGCTGATCGCCCGGGCCCGTGCCTGGAAGGGCCTCGACGATGCCGATCTTGCCGCCGATGTCGATGGCGAAGCCAATTACGGCAATTCCCAGCAGCTGTGGAAGGCCGGCAGCGGCTATGGCACGCTCGATGACGCCAAATACCATGTCGTCGTTGTCGATTTCGGCGTGAAGAAGAACATCCTGCGCAACCTGGCCAGTGTCGGCGCGCGCACGACCGTCGTGAACGGTGACGCAACTTACGCCGAGATCGCCGCCCTCAAGCCCGATGGCGTGGTGTTCTCGAATGGTCCCGGCGACCCGGCGGCAACGATCCTGCGGTCGGGAGACATGATCCGCGACGTGATCGCCAGCGGCACGCCGATCCTCGGCATCTGCCTCGGCCACCAGCTTCTCGCGCTCGCACTGGGCGCCAGGACGATGAAAATGGCGCAGGGCCATCACGGCGCAAACCATCCGGTCAAGGACATGGCCACCGGCAAGGTCGAGATCGTGTCGATGAATCACGGCTTCACGGTTGATCCGGCCACGCTGCCCGCCGGCGTCGAGGAGAGCCACCGCTCACTGTTCGACGGCACCAATTCCGGGCTCAGCGTCGCAGGCAAGCCGATCATCTCGGTCCAGCACCATCCCGAAGCCTCGCCCGGCCCACAGGACAGCTTCTACCTTTTTGACCGTTTCGCAGGCCTGATGGATGCCCATCGTGGGTAACCGGCCTGGCTGATCCCATGACACTGGCTGTCGCGCCTCCCGGTGATAATCGTCTCAGCGCCATTGCCGCCGATATCGCCGCGCATGGCTGGAGCTGGCAACCGAACCTCCTGCCGGACGAGCTGACCGCCGCACTTCGCACGGAACTGCAGGCGCTCAATGCCCGGCAGGATCTCGAAGCCGCCGGGATCGGCCGCGAGGACGCCTTCCAGCTCGACCGCTCGGTGCGGCGCACGCGCATCTCCTGGCTGGATGGATCGAGCCCGGCGCAAGAAGCCTTCCTGGCCTGGGCCGAGCCGGTCCGCCAAAGCCTCAACCGCGAGCTGCTGATCGGCCTGTTCGAGTTCGAGGCATGCTTTGCGGTCTATCCGGAGGGCGGCTTCTATGACCGCCACCTCGACAGTTTCGAAGGCGCGCGCAATCGGGTCATGTCGCTAGTCGTCTACCTGAACGAAGACTGGCAGGACGATCAGGGCGGCGCGCTGGTCATCTGGCCGGAAGGCGCAGGCGAGGCCGGCACACCCGCCGCGCGCCTCTTGCCTTTCGGAGGCGGCGCCGCCTTCATGCTGTCGGAAACCATTCCGCATGCCGTCGAAGTGACCCATGCGCGCCGCTACGCGATTGCCGGATGGTGGCGCGTGAACCAGTCGGCTGACAAACGCGTTGACCCGATCAGCTAGCGCAGCCCTCTCAGCAGCGCCTCGAAGGCATCAAACAGGTTCTCCGGCGTCAGCCCCGATTCCTGGCGCGTCAGCGCGAAGCCGCCGCCGTTGAGGGCGTTCAGCAGCATGATCGAGATCGGCACCACGCCCTCCTTCGCGATCAGGCCCTTGTGGGCGAGATAGCGCACGCCCTGTTCGACATTGCTGCGCCCGAGCCGGTCATCGTTTTCCTGCCAGCCGTCCAGCCCCATCACCGCCGGTCCGTCGATCAGGACGATCCGCTGGAAACCCGGCCTCGAGGCCCAGTTGAAATAGACCCGTGTTCCCGCAAGAAAGGCCGCATAGGGATCGGTTTTGGAGCGCCCTTCATGGGCCGCCGCGCGGGCTTCGGCATCCATTTCGAGCTGGATGCCTTTCCATATCTCGAAAAAAAGCGCGTCCTTGCTGGCGAAATGGTGGAACAGGGCGCCTTTCGAGATGCCCGCCGCCTCGACGATGTTCGCGATGGATGTGCGCGCATAGCCCTGAGTTTCAAACAGCTGTCTCGCCGCGTCCAGAATGGCACGGCGGGTTTCTTCAGCCTGTTCTGACGTCCTCTTGACCATCGAATTTTCTTGGATTGAAAGCTTATCATACCAGTGGTATGTAAAACTTACAATTCGATGGATCCATTCCCTCGAATTTGACCAGATCACTGAAAGCACAGCAGGCTGGGTGGGGACACGGCAGCATGCTCAGGTGGACGGGATGGCCGCTCCAGTGTCCTGACTCAGGACGGGGCGGCCGTTTTCATTCTGGACAGGCCGTCTGCAAGACGCCGAAAGGCGCCGCGCGGATTATTTCAGCGGC
The DNA here is from genome assembly GCF_000961795.1 of Hyphomonas sp. BRH_c22. Taxonomy (GTDB): domain Bacteria; phylum Pseudomonadota; class Alphaproteobacteria; order Caulobacterales; family Hyphomonadaceae; genus Hyphomonas. Next base: position 65,991 of record NZ_LADU01000099.1, on the reverse strand, counting down.
CCGCAGCGGCGTTCATATTCGGCAATCGCGTCCGGCATCCATGCGCGGAAGTTCTCTGCGCGGGTCTCCGAAGCCGGGTGCGTCGACATCCATTCCGGCGGGCTCTGGCCTTCGCTGAGCTTGCCCATCCGCTCCCACAGTTCAGGCGCCTCGCGCGGATCGTAACAGGCGCGCACCAGCAGATCGAGCCCGATCTTGTCGGCTTCCGTCTCGTGTGCCCGCGAGAAACTCAGCACCGTGCCCTGCGCCGCCACGCCGAACGCCTGCATGATCGCCCGCTGCTGGCCCGGATCCATGTCACTGAGGCCCGCACCGACGGCCAGCTGGCCCATCTGCAGCACCTGCTGCTGGCTCATCCGCTCGGCGCCGTGATGGGCGAGCGCATGGCCGATCTCGTGCCCCATCACCACGGCCAGCTTGTCGGGATCGCTAAGATCATCCAGCGTCACCTGCCCGTCACCATTGCCGGTAATGTCGAGAATGCCTGTGTAGACGGCGACATAGCCGCCCGGCAGGCAGAAGGCGTTCGGTGTGTCGGACTGGACGACATAATAGGTCCAGTCGAACTGGTCAGCGACCGGCGTGAAGGCATAGCCCTGCGTCTGCAGCTCCGCTTCCAGCTCGATCGCAGCCGCCTGCAGCCGCGCGCCGATCGTGCGCACCTCGTCGGTAAAGGTCTGCTCCGCACCGGCACAAGCGGCTTCGGAGGCGCACAGCACCTGATTGCCCTGCTGCTGTTCCTGCTGAAGGATCTGCACATAGGATTGCTGGCCAAGCTTCACTTCGTCCTGCAGCGACATCGTGTTCAGCTGCTTGCGGCCGGAGAAGGGCACCTCTGTCTGGTTCATCTGCCAATAGATGAACAGGCCCACCAGACCGACAATGATAATGATGAACCGGCCGCCAATCCGCCCGCCGCCGCCCCGTCTCTGTGGCATTCGCATGATGTCGGCCCTTCCCGAAAATCGTGTTGCGACCCGTCTTAACCGAGCCTTCCCCGACGCGAAAGCGCCGGAAGCGCTTCACGAACAGTTCCCGCGACGCTATCTGTAGGAACATGACCGAACAAGCACACAAGCCAAAGCTGGAAATCCGGATCATTCCGGTGACTCCCCTGCAACAGAATACGTCCATGATCTGGTCGACCGAGACCATGGAAGGCGTGTTCATTGATCCGGGTGGCGAGGTCGACCGGCTGATGGCCGCGGCCGAGCAGTTCGGCGTGAAGATCGTCGCTGTCTGGCTGACCCACGGCCACCTTGATCATGCCGGCGCGGCCACTGCCGTATCAGAGCGCACGGGCTGCCCGATCATCGGCCCGCACGAAGACGATCAGTGGCTGCTCGACGAACTGGAAGCCCAGGGCGCCAGATACGGCATCACCGATGGCCGGAACGTCAAACCCGACCGCTACCTGCACGATGGCGACGAACTGGAACTCGGCGGCATCAGGTTCGGTGTCGCCCATTGCCCCGGCCATACGCCCGGCCATGTCGTGATCTACAATCAGGAAGGCGCGCTCGCCTTTGTCGGCGATGTCCTGTTCCAGGGTTCGATCGGCCGGACGGATTTTCCGCGCGGCAATCACCAGCAGCTGATCGACTCGATCACCGGCAAGCTCTGGCCGCTCGGCAACGAGATGCGGTTCGTGCCGGGTCACGGGGCAATCTCCACGTTTGGCCACGAGCGCCAGTCGAACCCCTTCGTGGCCGATAGTGTCACCGGCTACCAGGGCGCCGCCCGCGAAAGCTTGGACGAGATCGGCCAGAAACTGGCCAAACGCTGGACCTGACCGGACGAACAGGCCCGCTTTCCTGACAGCCTTGTAATGCGCGCGATGGAACCCGCGCCTGACACGGGACGTTTGCACTCCGTGATCAAGATAAGGAGCACACCAATGACAACCTATATGAAGCTCTTCGCAGCGGGCGCCAGCGCGCTTGTCCTTGCTGCCTGTACATCCAGCGGCACGACTGAAAAGAACGCGGCCTATGGCGCCGCCGCAGGTGCCGTCGCAGGTGCTGTGATCGGCAACAATACCGGTGATGGTGATGCTCAGCGCGGTGCCATGATCGGCGGTGTCCTGGGTGGCGCAGCCGGCGCTGCCAAAGGCTGTTCTGAGGCGGAAGACTGCGACATGCCCGGCGTGAAAGACCAGGAAGACGAGCGCGATGCTGATGGTGACGGCTATGCCAACGCCTATGACCGCTACCCCTATGATTCACGCCGCTGGTAGGTTCGACCATAAAGGCGGCCATACGCCGTCTGGGCAAAGCCCCGTATCCTTCGCCGGATGCGGGGCTTTTCTCATGTGAAAAGCCTGATTGTCCTTGCTTATGACCTCGACTCCCCGCTATCAGGCACCCGTTTGACCCGGAGAGAGAAACGACCATGCCGAAGCGCACCGACATATCCTCAATCCTGGTCATTGGTGCAGGTCCGATCATCATCGGACAGGCCTGTGAATTCGACTATTCCGGGGTCCAGGCGGTCAAGGCGCTGAAGGCCGAAGGCTACCGGGTCATCCTGGTCAACTCGAACCCCGCCACCATCATGACCGACCCGGATCTCGCCGATGCGACCTATATCGAACCGATCACGCCGGAGATCGTCGAGAAGATCATCGAAGCCGAAAAACCTGACGCCCTGCTGCCCACGATGGGCGGCCAGACGGCGCTGAACTGCGCGCTCGACCTGCACTATGCCGGCGTCCTCGAAAAGCATGGCGTCGAGCTGATCGGCGCCAAGGCCGAAGCCATCGAAATGGCCGAGGACCGCAAGCTGTTCCGCGAGGCCATGGACCGGATCGGCCTCGAAAACCCCCGCGCCGCCATCATCGCCTCGCCGGAAATCCGCGGCGAGAATGGCAGGATCAAGGGATATGACCGCCTCACCGGCCTCAAGGCCGCCATGGACGCACTCGAGACCGTCGGCCTGCCCGCCATCATCCGCCCCGCCTTCACCCTGGGCGGCACCGGTGGCGGCATCGCCTACAATGTCGAGGAATACGAGGAAATCTGCCGCTCGGGCCTCGCTGCCTCGCCCAACGCCCAGATCCTGATCGACGAAAGCCTGCTCGGCTGGAAGGAATACGAGATGGAAGTCGTCCGCGACACGGCGGACAATTGCATCATCATCTGTTCCATCGAGAACATCGACCCGATGGGCGTGCATACCGGCGACTCGATCACCGTCGCCCCGGCGCTGACGCTGACGGACAAGGAATACCAGATCATGCGCAACGCCTCGATCGCGGTGCTGCGCGAGATCGGCGTCGAGACCGGCGGATCGAACGTCCAGTTCGCCGTCAACCCGAAAGACGGGCGCCTCATCGTCATCGAGATGAACCCGCGCGTCTCGCGCTCCTCGGCCCTCGCCTCGAAGGCCACCGGCTTCCCGATTGCCAAGATCGCCGCCAAGCTCGCCGTCGGCTACACGCTCGACGAACTCGACAATGACATTACCGGCGTCACGCCCGCCTCCTTCGAGCCGACCATCGATTACGTTGTCACCAAGATCCCGCGCTTTGCCTTCGAGAAATACAAGGGCGCCGACCCGGTCCTCACCACGGCGATGAAATCCGTCGGCGAGGCTATGGCCATCGGCCGCAGTTTCCAGGAAAGCCTGCAGAAGGCGCTCTGCTCGCTCGAGACGGGCCTTTGCGGCCTTGACGACATGCCCTTCGAAACCGACGCGGCCCTGCGCCAGGCGCTCGCCCTGCCCACGCCTACCCGGCTCCAGGTCGTCGCCCAGGCCCTGCGCGATGGCATGAGCGTCGCCGAAGTCCAGGCCATCACCTCGATGGACCCGTGGTTCCTCAGCCAGATCCAGGGCATCGTCGCCGTCGAAGCCGACGTGCGCGCCCAGGGCCTGCCGGACGATGCGCATGAACTCATCGAACTGAAAGCCATGGGCTTCTCCGACAAGCGCCTCGGCCAGCTCGTCGGCCAGTCGGAATCCTGGGTGCGCGGCTACCGCCACGCCCTGAACGTGCGCCCCGTCTACAAGCGCATCGACACCTGCGCCGCCGAATTCGCCGCCAAGACGCCCTACCTCTACTCCACCTACGAGCACGCCTCGTTCGGCACCGAAGCGCCCGATTGCGAGGCCCTGCCCTCGAACCGCGAGAAAGCCATCATCCTCGGCGGCGGCCCCAACCGGATCGGCCAGGGCATCGAATTCGACTATTGCTGCTGCCACGCGGCCTACGCGATGGAAGACCTCGGCATCGAATCGATCATGGTCAACTGCAACCCGGAAACCGTCTCGACCGATTATGACACGTCAGACCGCCTCTATTTCGAACCGCTGACCGACGAGCATGTCCTGGAGATCATCCACAAGGAACAGTCCGCCGGCACGCTTAAGGGCGTCATCGTCCAGTTCGGCGGCCAGACCCCGCTGAAGCTCGCCACCACGCTGCACAACGAGAGTATCCCGATCCTCGGCACCAGCCCGGAATCCATCGACCTTGCCGAAGACCGCGAACAGTTCGCCGCCCTGCTCGACAGGCTCGGCATCCAGCAGGCCCCGTCCCGCGTCGCCCGCAGCGTCGCGGAGGCCGAGGTCAAGGCGAACGAGATCGGCTACCCGGTCATGCTGCGCCCAAGCTTCGTGCTCGGTGGCCGTGCCATGGAGATCGCGCGCGACGATGCCGACCTGCGCGAGTTCGCTGCCGAAGCGCTGCGCGTTTCCGGCGACGCCTCCCTCTTCATCGACCGCTACCTGTCGGACGCCATCGAAGTCGATGTCGACGCCATTTGCGATGGCGTGAACGTGCATGTCGCGGGCATCATGGAACATATCGAGGAAGCCGGCGTCCATTCCGGCGACAGCGCCTGCGCCCTGCCCCCCTACACCCTGTCAGCCAGCCTGCAGGCCCGCCTTGCGGAACAGACAAAGGCCCTCGCTCTCGCGCTCAAGGTGCGCGGCCTGATCAACATCCAGTTTGCGGTCAAGGGCGAGGAAATCTATGTCCTCGAGGCCAATCCGCGCGCCAGCCGCACCGTGCCCTTCGTGGCCAAGGCCGTCGGCGCTCCGATTGCCGCCATCGCGGCCAAGGTCATGGCGGGCGAAGCCCTCACCAGCTTTGACCTGACCAATGCCAATCCGCGCCGTGTGGCGGTCAAGGAAGCCGTCTTCCCGTTCGCCCGCTTCCCGGGTGTCGACCCCCAGCTCGGACCGGAAATGCGCTCGACCGGCGAAGTCATGGGCTGGGACGATGATTTTGGGATGGCTTTCCTCAAATCCCAGCTCGGTGTCGGCGTTCACCTGCCCGAAAGCGGGAACGTGTTCATCTCGGTGCGCGATTCCGACAAGAAAGGCGTCACAGAGGCAGCCCGCAACCTCGTGAACATGGGCTTCACCCTTGTCGCCACCAGCGGCACGGCCAGCTACCTCGAGAGCGAAGGCCTGCCCGTTTCCCGCATCAACAAGGTGCTCGAAGGCCAGCCGCATATCGTCGACGCAATGATCAACGGCGAGGTGCATCTGGTTTTCAACACAACCGAAGGTGCGGCCTCGCTGTCCGACAGCGCGTCCATCCGGCGGACCGCCGTTAACCGCAAGATCCCCTATTTCACAACACTTTCAGCCTCGATCGCCTCGGTTCAGGCGATCGCCAGCCTGAAATCACGGGAAATCTCGGTTCGCGCCTTGCAATCGGCCTGATCGGGGGCCACTTGACGGCCTGCATTTTTGCGACAAGCATTTCGCGCCAATAGAGAAGAATAAGGGATCCGACATGGAACGTATTCCCATGACCGCTGAAGGCCATGCTGCACTTCAGACAGAGCTGAAGGCACTTAAATCCGTCGAGCGTCCGAGCATCATCGCGGCGATCGCGGAAGCGCGCGCGCACGGCGACTTGTCGGAAAACGCCGAATACCACGCCGCCAAGGAGAAGCAGAGCTTCATCGAAGGCCGAATCAGCGAGATCGACGACAAGCTCGCACGCGCCGACGTCATCGATGTCAGCAAGTTCTCCGGCACCAAGATCCGTTTCGGCGCCACCGTAACGATTGTCGACGTCGATACCGAGGACTCGCAGACCTACAAGATCGTCGGCGAAGACGAAGCCTCGGTGAAACTGGGCAAGATTTCCGTCACCTCGCCCATCGCCCGTGCCCTGATCGGCAAGGAAGAAGGCGACGAGGCCGAAGTGGCCGCCCCGTCCGGGGCGCGCGCCTATGAGATCGCCAAGGTCGAGTACAAATAAATGAGCGGGGGCGGCCCGCTCGGACCTTCCGTCTGGGCGGTGTCAGATGGCCGCGCGGGCAACGCGTCCCAGGTGCGTGCCATCCTGCAGGCATTGGGCGAGACACGCCGCTGGATGAAGATCGCCCATATTGACGGCGCGGCACATCGCAACGAACCGGTCACGCTCAGCCCCCGCGCGCCGTGGACATGGCTGCCGGCCGACAAATGGCCCCTGCTGAAATATTCCCTGCCCGCCGATCAGCGCAGCGTGCTCGAAGGGCCCTGGCCCACCGTCTGGATTGCGGCCGGCCGCCGCTCGGCGCCGTTCACACGGGCGGTGCGCCACCTCTCCGGCGGCAAGACCATGACCGTGCAGATCCTCGACCCGAATATCGAACCGGACAATTTCGACATGCTGGTCGTGCCCTCGCATGACGGCGTGTCCGGCCCGAACGTGATCGAGACAATCGGCTCGCCCTCCTATTTCGCACCGGACCAGATCGAGGATGCCGGTCAGGCCTTTGCTGACCTGGCTGACGAGCGCGCGAAAAGCGCCGTGGTCATCATCGGCGGTGATTCCAAAACGCACACGTTTTCCGAAGCTGCCGCCGAACGCATTGAAGGCCAGTTGCGCCAGCTTGCCGGCCTTGGCTGGCGCCTGCGCATCACCACGTCCCGCCGCACGCCGCTGGCCGGGGTCGCACGCTTCCGCAATTTCGCCGATCAGGTCGGCGCCCGTTTCTGGTCAGGCCCGGAAGACGGCCAGAACCCCTATCTTGCCTGGCTCGCCTTTTCCGATGTCGCCATTGTCACCGAGGACAGCGCCAACATGCTGTCAGACGCGGCCTGGCATGGCCTACCGGTGCACATTGCCCGCCTCGAAGGGCGCCACGACAAGTTCGACCGCCTGCATGACAGCCTGATCGATCATGGCGCGGCACGCTGGTTCGGCGGCACGCTGGAAACCTGGACCTACCCGCCCCTGCGGGAGGCCGACCGGGTTGCCGACGCCATCGTCGCCAAACTCCTCGAACGCTACCCCCAACCCGCCATGCCCGCCAGCCCAACCACCGTCGCCCCACCCGACTGGATGGGGTGACAGGAAAACTCCCCCACTCCCTTGGGAGAGGGAGGCGCGCCGAACATGTGCAACCGGGAACATAGGTAACGTTTCAGACCGGGCAGATGGGTTACAGTTTTCATGGTGTGTTCCGTGGGCGGCCAGGCTTGCCCTAAGCCCCGAAACCAAAGCTCCGTGTCCCCTGCGCAGCTGATGCCGCTGCCAGACACCTGACCCGGAATCCCCTCCCGAAAATCAGAGCCCCCCCCTCCCAAGCGCCTTCACAGGCGCCGCATGTGCAGGCAAACCTAGGCCGCCACGACCCGTTCGTCCGCCGGGATCGCCCGCAGGATAAAACCGCCGCCCAGGATTCGCGTGCCGCCGGTCGCATCGTAAAGCACCGCTGCCTGGCCGCGCGCCACGCCTTCTTCGGGTTTATCGAACCAGATCACCGGAATATCGCCCTGCCAGCCGAGCCTTCCCGGCACTGGCGGCCGCGTCGAACGCACCCGTACCAGCACCGCCGCGCCTGCATCCGCCGCCGCTTCAAGGCTGCCCGCGCCGAGCCAGTTCAGCTCTTCCAGTAACAGGCCGGACGTCATCAGGGCTTCGCGCGGCCCGACGATCACCCGCCGGTTCGGCGCGTCGATCTTGACCACGAACAAGGGCTCGCCCACGGCCACGTTCAGCCCGCGCCGCTGGCCGATCGTGTAATGGATTACGCCCTCATGGCTCCCGAGTACCCTGCCATCAAGGTGCACGATATCGCCTCCGCGCCCGGACCCGGGGCGCAGCTTTTCCACCACTTTCGCGTAGGAGCCTTCCGGCACGAAACAAATATCCTGGCTGTCCGGCTTTGCCGCAACCGGCAGGTTGAACCAGTCAGCCAGTTCGCGCACTTCGGTCTTCGGCAGGCCGCCCAGCGGAAAGCGGATATAGTCCAGCTGCTCCCGCGTCGTGGCGAACAGGAAATAGGACTGGTCGCGGCTCGCGTCCGCAGCCCGGTGCAGTTCCGGCCCGTCTTCGCCATCCGTCCGGCGGATATAATGCCCCGTCGCCAGGCAATCGGCGCCCAGCTCCTTCGCGGTGCGAAGCAGGTCCGAGAACTTGACCGTCTGGTTGCAGCGGATGCACGGGATCGGCGTCGATCCGGCCAGATAGGTGTCGGCGAAATCCTCCATCACCTGCTCGCGGAATCGGCTTTCATAATCGAGCACATAATGCGGAATGCCGATCTGGTCGGCGACATTGCGGGCATCGTGGATGTCCTGCCCGGCGCAGCAGGCGCCCTTCTTCTCGATGGCCGCGCCATGATCGTAAAGCTGCAGCGTGATGCCGATCACGTCATAGCCCTCGGCCTTCAGCATCGCGGCCACGACGGAGCTGTCGACCCCGCCCGACATGGCGGCGACAACCCGCGTATCGGCAGGCGATTTAGCAAATCCGAGGGAATTCACGCCGCCCGTCCAGGCAGCGGCTTGTGTGTCTGTCATCTCATACTCCCACCGGGTTCAAGGCCCGGAGCAGCTTCAGGAGCGGCGCATATAGCGCGGGACGGGAGAAATTGCGAGCCCCGGCCTCAGAACCAGGCCCGGACGCCCGCCACGAAAACCGTGCGGCCTGTATCCTCGCCAGCGGCGTCAAGGTAATCAGCCGTCCCGCCAAAATGGTCCTGCCACTCAACGCCGATATAGGGCGCGAACTCGCGGATGATCTCATACCGCAGGCGCAGGCCTGCATTCAGGCTGGTGAGACCGGAGCCGGTTTCCAGTTCCGGAATGTCCTGCGCCGAGAGTTCCGCTTCCATACGCGGCTGCAGGATGAGGCGCTGGGTGAGGCGGAACTCATATTCGGTTTCGATACGCGCCGTCAGGTCGCCCTCGCTGCTGAGGAAAGCGGCCGCGTCGACTTCGAACCAGTAGGGCGCGAGGCCCTGAATGCCGAGCACCGCATGCGTGCGGCCCTTCGGCTCAAGGTCATACCGCACGCCGCCTTGCAGGTCGAAATAGGGCGAGATGGCATGCGACCAGAGCGCCTGGACTTCCGCATCGTCGAGTTCGTCCGTCTCCAGCGAATACTCACCTTCTGACTTGATCCAGAGCTTGTTCACATCGCCGCCATACCAGGCATCGCCATCCCAGACGAGCGCATCGCCTTCGTCCGATGACTGCCATTCAAGCCGGTCAGCCATCACGTAAAACTGGCGCGTATCACCATGATGGCTCAGCACATGGTGGCGCGCTTCGGCCATTTCATCGGCGTCGTAATAGGCATCGGCCATGGACCAGGGCGGCGAGGCCTCCTCGGCGAGGACAGGCATTGCCAGCATGCCGGCCAGGGCAAAAAGTGCCGCCGAACGGTTCATCGCTTCATGTCCTCATGGTTCATCGTGGAATGGTCCATCTCTTCGTCACCCATGACTGAGTGATCCATCGTCGAATGATCCATGTTCTCATGGCCTTGATGGTCCTCCATCGGTGCCGCATCTGCCGGCAGCACCGAGACAACCTGCATCATGCCCGCGGCCATGTGGTAAAGCAGGTGGCAGTGAAAGGCCCAGTCGCCGACATGTTCCGCAGAAATATCGACAGACAGCCTCTCCGCCGGCTTGACGATCACCGTATGCTTGCGCGGCAGATGGCCGCTCGCCTCTGCGCCGGGAATAACGAGATCAAAGAACATGCCATGCAGGTGGATCGGATGCGGCATCATCGTATCATTGATGAGGGTCAGGCGGACACGCTCACCCTCATGGAACTTGATGGACTCTGTGACCTCGGAGAATTTCACACCATCGAACGACCACATGTAGCGTTCCATATTGCTCGTGAGGTGCACGACAATTTCTCGGCCCGGCGCGCGGGTATCCGGGTTCGGGTCAAGGCTGCGCAGCTGGCTATAGGTCAGCGTACGGTGGCCCACATCGGCCAGGCCAATGCCCGGCTCGTCCAGGCGGCTTACCGGCATGGCTGCGATATTGGCAATACCGGGGCCTTTCGCGATGGCGGCCTCCATCGAAACCATCTGCACGGCAGGGCCCTGCGGATCAGGCATCACATGCCCCATCGCCGCGTGGTCCATGGCTTCGGGCGCCTCTGTATCCATCTCCATCGCGCCATGGCCCATGGCCGCATGATCCATCCCCATGTCCTTCATGGTCAGTGTCGGCACAGGCCGCAACGCGGGCACTTCGGCCCGCATCCCGGGCCGCGGACCCAGAGTGGCGACAGCCTGGCCGGACCGGTCAATCGACTCGGCGACAAAGGCAAAAGCCTCCGCCACCTGTGGCGTCACGATGACATCATAGGTCTCCGCCACGCCGATCTGGAACTCGTCGACTTCCAGTGGCTGCACGTTCAGGCCATCGGCCTGCACGATCGTCATTGGCAGGCCGGGCATGCGCACATTAAAAAGCGTCATCGCCGCAGCATTGATGATCCTGAGGCGCACGCGCTCTCCCGGTGTGAACACCATGTTGAAATTGTCTGCCGTCGACCGCCCATTGACGACATAAGTATAGGTCGGCGCGCCAACATCTGCGATATCGCGCGGCGACATGCGCATCGCCCCCCACATGGCCCGGTCATCCAGCGCGGCACCGAGGCCCTTGTCAGACGCATCCTTCAGGAAGTCGCCAACGGTGCGCTGCTGGAAGTTCTGGCTGTCGGAATGCTTCTTCAGTTTCGCAAACAGGCGGTGCGGGTCGCCAAAGGTCCAGTCGCCGAGAACAAGGATGTATTCCCGGTCATAGGCAACCGGGTCCGCGCCCTTCGGGTCGATAATGATCGGGCCATAATGGCCGACCTGCTCCTGCAGCCCGGAATGGGAATGATACCAATAGGTGCCGTTCTGAGGCACGCGGTACTTGTAGGTGAACGTTTCTCCCGGTTGGATGCCCGGAAAGGAAACGCCCGGCACACCGTCCATGTGGAAAGGCACGAGCAGGCCGTGCCAGTGGATGGAGGTTTCCGCGCTCAGCGTGTTGGTGACATTCAGCGTCACATCATCACCCTCCCGGAAACGCAGCAATGGCGCTGGCGCCGATCCGTTGATGCCAATCGCCCTGGCAGCGCGGCCATCAATGCGGATCGGGAACTCGTGGACGGCCAGGTCGAATTCCTTGCCCTGCAGTACAGGGATGCCGAGATTGCCCTCGCTTGCCGAGCGTGCCCATGCCGGGAGGCTGCCGGCAGTCGCAATTACGCTGCCCGCTGCATACTGGAGAAAATGGCGCCGGTTAAACATCGTTGATCCTGCATGCTGGAAAATGATCTGTGCCGTGGTTCTAGCGGAACCGTTGCCCACAACGAAGCATCAACGGCACATAAAACCGATCACTTCGGGGTTATCCAGCCAGAACATACGGCACTCACGGCAGGGAGGAGACCGGCTTACTGCATTTGGCCGGCCGCATGGCGCGGTGAGCACCGGCAAATGTCAGGCGGCAGACGCCTCGGCATTGGCCGTTCCGGCCGCGACCCAGGCGCCGCGGAAATCACGCGCAGGTTCCAGCTTGTCGGTCAGGCCGATAAGGCCTTCGCCCTGGCCGAGCACGATCATGCCGCCGGGAACCAATTGACCCGACAGGCTCTCGACCACGCTGATCCGCGCTGAACGGGCCATGCCCGGAAGCACATTGCGGCAGAAAATGACGTCAAACTTGCCAAGGCCTGCCGCGCTTTCAAGCAGGTTGTGCTGGCGGAAGCTGACACGGCCGCGCAGGGCTTCGCTCGCTTCCCACTGGCCGGTTTCGAGCCGGTTGAAATGCTTGGTCAGCCGGTGGATCGACAGGCCCTTCTGCACGTCGTAATGGCCGTAGCGGCCCAGCCGGGCCTGCTCGGTCGCCGCCTTGCAGATGTCGGTCGATAGGATTTCGATCTTCGCGCCGCGCAGGGCGGGCGGTAATTCGTCTTCAAGCAGGATGGCGAGCGAATAGGCCTCCTGTCCGGTCGAGCCACCCGCGAACCAGACTTTCAGGCGCCCGGTATTGCCCGCCTTGAGCCGCGCTGGCAGTACCTCTTCCAGAACCCGCTTCAGCGTATCGCGGTCACGGAAAAAGCTCGTATCCTTTGACACGAGCGCTGCAGCGACTTCTGCGATCAGGGCCGGATTTGCCCGCGATTTCAGGCAGTGGACAAGGTCCGCCATCGAGCCGAAGCCTTCGCGCCGCGCGATCGGGGAAAGTCGCGCCTCAATAAGATACGCCTTGGATTTCGGAATCGACTGGCCCGACCCTTTCAGGGCCAGATCCGCCAATTCACTGAACACCTCATCCTGCATATCCCGCTCCGGTCCCGGGTGATTCAAACCCTAATCGTTACCAATATCGGGGCTTTTATTAAGAAATGCTTCAAACAAGGCCGACTTCTGCGAATTTGCTCTCAAGAATGTCAGCATCAAACGGCTTCATAATGAACTCGTCTGCCCCCGATCGGAGGGCCTCATTGATATGCTCTGCGTCGTTTTCGATGGAGCAGAATACCACAAGCGGTTTCTTCCCGCCATCTTCCCGCCGAAGCGCCCGTAGGAAATCGAGGCCGTTCATCACCGGCATGTTCCAGTCCAGCAGTACGGCATCCGGCATGCTTTCACGGCAGGCTTTCAGTGCCTCGGCGCCGTCGCCGGCTTCGGTCACGTTGAACTTGAGATCCTGGATAATTCGCGCCGCAACTTTGCGGACGACGCGGGAATCGTCGACAATCAGGCAGGTTTTCATGTTCCGTCTCCAAGAGCAGACTCGTCAGCCGGGTTAACTGGTGCCCGACGAGCGTTAAGAATTCGCTGCCGGACTCAAATAAACCGGCCAGCCCCGGTTCAACCCTCTGCGCGAATACGTGTGGCCATGATGATGGCAACATCGTCGCCCTGCTTGGCGGTGATTTCGCCTTCCAGGCTGTCGCAGATCATCTTCGCGAACAGGGGCTGAATATTTTCAGGCTTCCAGCCTTCCTCGGGCTCGATCCCCTGGACCGACCTGGCCGCTTCATCCTTCAGCTTCACCCGCTCTCCCCGGGATGAGACCGTCAGCGTCATGCCTGCGGCCTCATTGCGCACGCGCGCATGGATAACGCCGCCGCGCGGCAGCGTATCCACCGCCATCATGATCAGGTTCATCAACAGGCGCGCATGGGAATAGCTGAGATGGTCCGTCGTGATATCCCATTCGATACTGGGCTTGAGACCAAGCAGGTAATTTTCTGTGATCTTCTTGAATTCGTGCATGTCCGCCGTGCCCGCCTGCAGGCCAAGCGATCCGTAGGCGTAGCGCAGGAACTGGATCGTGGCGGCCGCCTTGCGGGCGCTCGAGCGCAGCAATTCCTCGAATTGCTGGTCCATTTCGGAATCGCCGGGCTCGTCGAGCATTTCGAGCGCGCTTGTGACGCCCGATACGGGTGAAACAAGGTCATGGCAGATACGCGAGGAGATAAAGGCTGAAAGCCGTGCAGGATCGATCATGGAAGGTCCAGCCCCTTTTTGAACTCAGATTTCGCGCAGAATCGAGTGAGCCGCGCTTCGTGTCAATCAATCGGGTATGAAAGTCTTGCGACGGGACCTGTGGCGCCGATTGGTGAGCGGGCACGCAACAGCCCTCGCAGCGTTGCGGCGAGGGCTGTCAAAAGAAGGGGTGGTTCCGTGCGGAAACCAGAAGGCTATTTCTGCTTCCAGGCGCCGGTTTCGTCCATGTAATACTGGCCAGCTCCGGCGCGGGCGATCTGCTTTTCACCCGTAACGCGGGCGACCTGGGCCACTGTTGTGCCGGTTTGCTCCGACAGCTGCTCGTAGAGTGCGCGGCGCTTGTTGTTGATCTCCTGCACCTTGCGGACAATTGCAGGGTCTGCCGAACCGACAACGCCGAGATAGCCGTCAATACGCTCGCCGACTTCACCGGCCGAAATCGCGGCCTCCAGCTGGGGGTCGCCAGCATGTGCGGCTGGCGCGCTCACGATGGCAAGCGACGCGACGGCGAAAGCGAGAAAGATATTCCTGATCATGTTCATGACTTATATCCTGTCATCGCTATTGAGGAAACAGATCGGGGTTGCTGGAAATCAGGTCTTCGACTTCCTTGTCGAGCTTGATGCGCACTTCCTGATCGATCTTCACGTTCAGATTGATCGTGATGGGCTTGTCGGACGGCTCGATGCGAATGGTCGGCGTGCACGCCGCTGTGAGAGCGATGCATCCGGCCAGAAAGATGGTTTTCTGCGGGGTCGTCAATTTATGACTCCTTTTACTTGAGCACGAGCATGACACGGTTCAGCTTAACGTCAATCGACCGCATGGTTGTCTCTCATTCACCTTGCTGGTTCTCCTTGTCATTAGCCATGTCGACGAGGATTTTGACGAACTTGTCCTGTTGGGAGGCATAGGACCCGCTCTTGAACAGATCAGTCAGGTTGGAATCGAGCGAAAGATTGAACTCGAACGCCTGCCCTTTGGGCATGGTGAGTTTCTTTCCGAACGCGAGGGGCTGCGTATTGCGGCCGATCAGATGCACGCTCGCAACGGTCCGGTCCATCAGGTCGCCGGTCAGCCCTATTTCCAGTACGGAGAATTGCAGGTCTTTCAGCGCATCGAATGCCAGCTTGGCGTTCGGGTCACTATTGGCAGCCGAATCGACCGCATCGCCCGTATAGGCAATCCGCCCGCCGCTTGCGTCAGCCGCAAGTCGCGCGTCACGCACCTGGACTTCGCTGCCGACGAAATCGACCGGGAAAGTGCCGCTCACCGTGCCTGTTGCCTGGACATCCGGCATCTTCAGAACCGCGACCAGCTGGCTGAGTTCGATCGCGTCGGCGGTCACTTCAACGCGCTGGTCCTTGCCGCCAAGCGTCCACTCAAGCGGCGCAAGTGCGAGCCGGCCGCCCGCGAACGGGAACCCGGCCGTCTCGACGCCGACGACCTTGCCCTTGTCGAGATGAAATTCGATACGACCGTCCGTCAGCGGAACGCCGATGTTCATCGCGCCGACGGTGACGACCTGACGGCGATCGGTTGTAAGGGCAAGCAGGTCACTGAACCGGACAGTCCCGTTGACGCCTTCGACCCGGCCCAGCCTTGTTGTCTGGAAACCGAATTGTTCAATCGTGACCTCTCCCGTCGCTGTCATACTGCCCGAGACGATATCGACATCCGCCTTGGCCGACGCATCACCGTCGGCATTGGTGAAGACACCGCGCAGCTTCTCGGACAGCATGACGGGCTGCAGACCGCCCGTGTGAAAGGCGAGTGGACGGGACCGGATCGCCGCCTGGCCCGTCAGTTTCGCGACATCGAGGTCCAGCGTCGTGTCGGCCACAATCCTGTCACTTGCTTGCAGGCGAAGCGGGCCAGTCATCGCCATCTGCCCATTGGTCAGCGTCGCTGTCATGTCAGAGATCAGCGGCTGGTAAATCGGGTCGTCCCTGTAGTCCTGTATCAGCACGCCATTTGCGCCGAGATTGCCGGAAAGGCCGCCCTTCCCGCTGGTGCCGTCGAACCGGAAACTGTGCGCTGATACTCTTGCCGGTATCAGTGTGCCGCCAAAGACGGTTTCACCGAGGCGTGCGGACAGCTTTGGTGCACCACGTCCGGTGGCGATCCCCATGCGGGGTGCTTCGCCGGAAAGCGTCAAGGTGCGCGATCCGATCGTCAGCGGCAGATCCATATGGCTCGCCAGCACCGTCATCGCCAGGCCGCCATTCGACGACCAGTCGACCGACGCCTTCGAGAGCTTAAGCGCACCGGACGTGGAGCCGGTTGAGAAGGGCAGCTCGACGCTACCCAGCGTGACGGCCCCGCTCGGGGATTTGCCCCCCTTGCGAATGAAGCCGCCGCCGGAAGGGCAAACATTCAGATTCACCGGCTCGGCCTGTATGCTGCCGAAAACAAATCCCTGGCTTTTGACGCCGACGCATTTCGTCCCGTCCGGCACGACCTGCCAGCCGGCATCGTCGCGCGTGACGTGGAAACCGCCCGCAATATTCGTCATTTTTAGGTTGATACCGGACACGGGCCCGGACACGGACAGACGGCCGCGGCTAAGCAGGTCGAATGTCTCAGGCGCGCTCGACAGGTTGAAGGTATCAAGGTCGGCAGAGAAAACCTTTGCACCCGCAGTCCACGGGCTCAGCCTGAGGGCGTGCGACGTTATTTCGAGCCCAGCCTCGCCTTGCTGGAACTGATCGAGCGATAGCGTCAAAGTCGGTGCGGCACCGCCCGACAGGGAAATATTGCCGCTGACCTTGCGTTCAGCCCCGCGAATGGCCAGCCATGGTCCCACCTCCGGCGGCGCGATGACCAGACGCAGTCCGGACGCGGCTTCAAGCACGGTTTTCTCGCGGCTCGAGAAGGAAAATACGCCGTCCCGCGAACCGGCACTCAGCTCCATGTCCAGATCGAAATCGGCAAGCGCGCGATCAATGGCCGACCGCAGGCTGGCACCATGATCCGAGAGCATTCCGGGAAGCACAACGGGCGCGGTCAGATCCTTGCGCAGTCCTGGCGTCACCTCCGCGCCGGAGGCCGACGCATTGCCGGCATACAGAAGCGTGCCTTCCGCCGACCGGCTGAACATGCCTTGCGACGCGAGGCGCTCGGCCTTGCCCTGCGGTGCCACGGCGTTGACGGCGTTCAGGCTGACCGGACCGCCTATATTGCCGGCATCACCCGTCAGCTGGGCCTCAAGGGTCATGGCGTCGGCGCCATACCCGTCGCGCGATACCGCCGACGTCTCCAGCCTGAACGCCGCCTTGGTGAGTACAGACATAACATCGCTTGCCGACAGGCTCGGCAGCTCGGTAAAGCTCGCCTCGCCTTCGGTTAGCGCTGCGCTCAGCTTGCCGCCCGGAAAGGAGCCTTCCGCAATCTCGCCCCGCCAGCTCAGCTTCATGGGGCCATCGCCCACATCGGCGGCGTCCACTGTCGCATCGAATGACGCATTCGACACAGACACGGATTTCAGCTCCGCCCGTTCCAGCATGAGGCTGGCTTCGCCGGAAATGCGGCCCTTGTCTGCCTGGAGGGACACGATGCCCTCGGACCATTTGAACTGGCTGTCAGGGCCCTGAAGGTCTGCCGGGTCGAGTACGAGATCCAGGGTGCCCTTTGCCGGAAATGTCCCTTGCATCGAGATCGTAGCTGAGAGTTCACCCGCGTCCGTCGCGAAGAATATGCGGCCGTCCGTGATATCTATCGCCGGCAATTGCAGCGGTGCGGAAGAACCCGACTGGCCACCAAGCTTTTCCAGCCCATAGAAGCGGACGCCTTCATCGTCGAGCGTTCCACGCACCACAGGCTTATCGACTGAAACACCGGTCAGTTCCGGGGTCAGCAAACGCGGCCAGTTCAGGCGGACGATGGCCTCGGTGGCCTCGAGCGGTACATGCGCGCCAGCGCTGACTTTGAGCCCGCGAATTGTGGCACCATCCGAACCAATGCGGACGAATTTCCCCTCACAGGTGAGCGCCCGTTCGGCGCACCAGCCCGCAAGCGCGCGCTCGGCAACCGTCTTGCGCAGGAACCAGCCTGTTGCCAGCAGCCCGATCAGGAGGATGGCGACTGCAAGCGCGGTCCAGCGCACCCAGCGGATCGGTCGCACGAGCGTATCGGCGTCCGAAAAGCCTAAATTTTCGTCATCTGTCGTATTCACTGTGCCATCCGGCTTGCATCTTGCTAGACTGGGATCCTAGAGTTCTATTAAGGCAAGAAGGCCAAATTTAGCGCGTTCTGTATTCTTTAACGCAACGTGCTTATGTCATTATGAACGCTTGTTCATCCTCACCTGTTGCTTGGGTGCTGATGTTCATGAGTAATACGGGAAGTTGCGCGTGGAAGAAATCACCGAAACCGAACCGAAAGAGACACACGCGCCGAACCGCAATGTGTCACAGGGCCTCAAAAGCCTGGCGGTCCTTGTTGTTCTGGGAACGGCCTCTGCCGTGGCCGGGCTGTTCATGGTCGATCCGTCGGGCCAGCCCACACACGGTACGGCCGATGCAGCGACACCGCTCCCGCTCGCCGTCACTCTGCTCAGCGCCACCGACCTGAACGATCCGGCCGTGCTCGCCCGCAATACCGGCACCCTCAAGTCACGCCAGACCCTGACAGACCTCGTCGTCAGTCTCGGCGCCAACCATCAGGACGCCAATAGCGCGCTTCACACGCTCTATTCCGGCGATCTGCTCGACGCGCGCCGCCTGCGTCCGGGCCTCTTGGCAGAAGCCTATATGGAGGACGACCAGCTCAAGGCCCTGTCGATCCGTGCGGAAGCCGATCGCAGCCTCCTGATCACGCGCACGCAGAATGGTACCTGGGAAGCCACCGCCCTCAACGCCCGTCTGACTCCCTCCTACCACCGCATTGCCGCATCCATAGACACCTCGATCTATGACACGGCCCGCAGCCTTGGCGCAGGCGACCAGCAGGTTGTCGATTTTGCCAACGCCTTTGCATATGACGTTGATTTCCAACGCGAAATACATCCCGGCGATGCGTTCGAAATCGTTTACGAAACTTATGTCGACGAACGCGGAAAGCCCGTGAAGTCTGGCGAGGTCGTGTTCGCATCGCTGGACGGCCGCGCCCTCAGCCGCGACTTTTACCGCTTCGCACCCAGCGACGACCAGGTCGCTGACTATTTCGACAGCAAGGGCGAAAGCGCCACCAAATTCCTGATGAAAACGCCCATCAACGGGGCCCGGCTGTCCTCGTCATTCGGCAAGCGGCGCCATCCCATTTCGGGCTATACCCGCCTGCACAAGGGTACGGATTTCGCAGCCCCCACGGGAACGCCCGTCTATGCAGCCGGACACGGCACGGTGGCCCGCGCGAGCCGGTATGGCGGCTATGGCAACTATGTGAAGATCAAGCACGCCAACGGGTATGAGACGGCCTATGCGCACCTCTCGCGCTATGGCCGGGGCATGAAATCCGGCAAGCGCGTCCGTCAGGGTGATATCATCGGATATGTCGGTTCGACCGGTGCCTCGACCGGGCCTCATCTCCATTATGAGGTCTACATCAAGGGCACGCCGGTCAATGCGATGGGCCTGAAACTCCCGACCGGGCGCAAGCTCGCCGAGACGCCGGAAATCCTCGCTGAATTTGCTGCCCGAAAGGCCGAGATCGACCAGATCCGCGCGGATCAAGGCGCTGATTTCGAACAGGCGCTCCTGGTGTCGGCAACCACCGACCAGCCCTGAACCGAGCTGAATCCCTCAAATTGACCCGAAATTCGCGTTTGTGGCGTATTTCTTGCTCGTGATGTCCTGAATCACTCAGCGTGGCCCTATCGGGCCCTGCCAGGGACATCAGGTATGACAAAACGACGTCTGGGACCGGCAAAGGTCGACCGCACATTCCGGCCGGATCGTGCGCTGGAATGGGCCATGGGCGCCTTCGTGCTGTTCGGCATGCTGGCGCTTTTCGTCTTCGTGCGCCCGCAGCAGCCCGCCGAACTCACCAGCGCCGATGCGGCGCAGGCTATGCTGGATTTCCGCGAGAACCTTCCGATGGCCTCCACCGCCAGCAGAATTGGGCAGGTGACGGCCGGCGCAGCCGCAGCCGACGTGCTGGAAGTGCTGGGAGCCAGCGCCGAGGACGCGGAAGCCGCTGTGGATGCCCTGCGTCAGACGGGCCTAGTTGACCGCAAGCGCATGCGCCCCGGCACGGCCCTGACGGCCTACTTCGACGAAAGCGCGCTGCAGGACGACACGAGCCGCCTGATTGCCGTATCGATCAAACCTGACGCCAGGAATACCCTGCTCGCCACCCGCCAGGCCGATGACCGTTTTTTCGTGAGCGTTCTGACCGCACGCCTGATGACCTCGCACAGACGCGTCGCTGGCGAGATCGAAACCACGCTGGCCGCCGCGCTGGCCGAGGGCGGAGGCACGCCGGGACATGCAACAGCCCTCGCTTCCCTGTTCCCCGATGATCCGGCGCTGGCCGCTGGCGGCGTCCGCGGAGACCGCTTCGATGCCGTCTTCGAAGTTGCAGAAGACGAGCGCGGGAATTTCATCGAGAATGGCGATCTAGTCTTTGCCGCCTTCAATGGCACGACCAGCCATGGCAGCTGGTATCTCTACACACCCGGAGACTCCGGCCGTACGGAGTTCTTTGATGCGAACGGTGTGGCCGCTCAGCCCTTCCTCACGCGCTTCCCCATCGGGCGCGTTCCGATCAATTCAGGATTTGGCCAGCGCTATCATCCGCTCACGGGGTACCTGCACCTGCACACAGGCGTCGATTATCGCGCCCCGGCCGGCACACCGATACAGGCAGCCGGAGACGGCGTGATCGAATTCGTCGGCTTTAGTGATGGCTATGGACGGCATGTCCGCATCCGTCACAAGCGCGGCTTCGAGACCCTGTATGCGCACATGTCGAAATCTGCCGGCCTCGCCGCAGGCGACACTGTGAACGCAGGCGACATCATCGGCTATGTCGGCGACACCGGCTCAGCAACCGGCGCGCACCTCCATTACGAAATCCGCCGCAATGGCCGCTACGTGAACCCGATGACGCTCGAACTCCCGTCCGGGCGCAACCTGGCGAGCGAACCGGAGGAATATGCGGCCTTCCTGAAGCAGAAGGCGACGATAGACGCCCTCCGTGGCGCGACAGTTCCCGACAGCCTCATGGCAGCCACCTTGCTGCCCGTGGTGCACACCAGCAGTCCGTGACGGGAAGAGCGATCTGCCGCACCTGCGGAAAGCAAAGGCGCGGCAGAAGTTGTCTCTCTAGTTAAGCGCCACACGTCCCTTGGTGAAATCATTCGGTACGCCGTTGATGGAAAGCATATCGCCTTCGACACCGACATGGATGGTTTCACCGTCCGCAATGCGGCCTTCAAGCAGCAGGCGCGCAAGCGGGTCCTGCAGCTCTTTCTGAATGACACGCTTCAGTGGTCGGGCCCCGTAGACGGGATCGTAACCACGCGCGGCCAGCCAGTTGCGGGCATCGAGGCTAAGGTCGAGCTTCATCTTGCGAGATGCCAGCAGGTGCTCAAGGCGGCCCATCTGGATATCGACAATATGATCGATCTCACCCCGTCCGAGACGCTTGAAGAAGACGATCTCGTCGATGCGGTTGATAAATTCCGGACGGAAATGCATCCGGATTGCGCTCATCACGCTTTCGCGTGCCGCCTCTGACACCTCGCCCTCTTCACCGCTCGCCAGGGCGTCAGCCCCGAGGTTCGAGGTCATGATGATGATCGTGTTCTTGAAGTCCACGGTCCGGCCCTGTCCATCGGTCAGACGCCCGTCATCGAGCACCTGCAGCAGCGTGTTGAAGAGATCCGGGTGAGCCTTCTCAACCTCGTCGAACAGGATCACCTGATAGGGGCGACGGCGTACGGCTTCGGTCAAAGCGCCGCCTTCATCATAGCCGACATAGCCGGGAGGCGCGCCAATCAGGCGGGCAACCGAGTGCTTCTCGGAATATTCCGACATGTCGAGCCGCAGGATCGCCGTATCGTCCTCGAACATGAATTCGGCGAGCGCCTTTGTCAGCTCTGTCTTGCCGACACCGGTCGGACCGACAAACAGGAACGAACCGATGGGCCGGTTGGGATCCTGCAAGCCCGCCCTTGCGCGCCGCACGGCATTGGACACCGCTTCCAGCGCCGCATCCTGCCCGACAACACGTGCCCGAAGCGCATCTTCCATCTGCAACAGTTTTTCCCGTTCGCCTTCGAGCATCTTGTCGACCGGAATGCCGGTCCACTTGGAAACAACGGCCGCAATGTGCTCAGGCCGTACAACCTCGGATACGAGGCCGTCGTCTTCGTCTTCCGATCCTTCGACATCCTTGATCTGCTTTTCCAGCGCCGGAATGGTCGAGAATTTCAGCTCGGACGCCCTTGCAAGATCGCCCGTCCGCTGCGCTTCGGCCATATCGGCATAGGCGCGGTCCAACTGGTCTTTCGCATTGGCCGTGCCCTTGAGCTTGTTCTTTTCGGCCGACCAGGCGGAGGTCAGTTCGTCGGATTTCGACTGCAGGTCGGCAATGTCGGTCTCGATGGTTTTCAGCCGGTCCTTAGATGCCGCATCCTTTTCCTTCTTGAGCGCCTCCGCCTCGATCTTCAGCTGCAGGAGACGACGGTCAATCTCGTCGAGCTCCTCTGGCTTGGAATCCACCTGCATGCGAAGGCGCGACGACGCCTCATCCATCAGGTCGATTGCCTTGTCCGGCAGGAAGCGGTCGGTTATATAACGGTTGGACAGGGTGGCTGCCGAAACAATCGCAGCATCCGACACGCGCACGCCATGGTGCGCCTCGTACCGCGCTTTCAGCCCACGGAGAATGGAGATCGTGTCCTCGACCGATGGCTCATCCACGAACACCGCCATGAAGCGCCGGGCGAGTGCCGGATCACCTTCAACATGCTTGCGATACTCATCGAGTGTCGTTGCACCGATACAATGCAGCTCACCGCGTGCGAGCGCAGGCTTGAGCAGGTTGGACGCATCCATCGCGCCATCGCCTTTACCCGCGCCAACGAGCGTGTGCATTTCGTCGATGAAGAGGATCACACCGCCAGCCGCCTGCTGCACCTCGTTCAGTACCGCCTTGAGTCGCTCTTCAAATTCACCGCGGAATTTCGCACCGGCAATCAGCGCGCCCATGTCGAGCGCAAGCAGGCGCTTGCCCTTCAGGCTTTCAGGCACATCGCCATTGATGATGCGCAGTGCGAGACCTTCGGCAATCGCCGTCTTGCCCACGCCGGGTTCGCCGATCAGCACCGGATTGTTTTTCGAGCGGCGCGACAGGACCTGCATCGTGCGGCGGATTTCCTCGTCGCGGCCAATGACCGGATCAAGCTTGCCGTCACGCGCATCCTGGGTCAGGTCGCGGGAATATTTCTTGAGGGCCTCATAGCCTTCTTCGGCATTGGCACTGTCAGCCGTGCGGCCCTGGCGGAGCTCGCTGATCGCCGCTTCCAGCGACTTGGGCGTCACGCCGGCACTTTTCAGCGCTTCGGCGGCCGGATCACCGGAGAGGCCTGCGATTGCCAGCAACAGGCGTTCGGTGGTGACGAACGAATCGCCTGCTTTCTTCGCGCTGTCTTCCGCATCCTGGAACAGCTTTGCCGATGCTTGCTCAAGGCGCAGACCTGTATTGGCGCCGGTCACCTTGGGCAGTTTTGCGAGTGCGGCATCGACGCCCTGAACAACCAGTTCCGGTCGCCCGCCAGATGCGCGGATAAGGTTCACGGCCAGTTGGTCGCGATCCTCAAGCATGGTCTTGAGCATGTGGGCAGGCGTCAGTGTCTGATGGCCGCTGGCGAGCGCCGCCGTCTGGGCGCCCTGCACAATGGCGCGTGCGCGTTCTGTGTATTGGTCAATATTCATGGTTATCCCCTTCCAAAGGCAGACTTGATCACTGGAAAGAAGACCCCGCTCAGCGGCGGCCTCTGACTATGGTTTCGATTTGGGGAGGGACAGGGAACTCTGCAAGGCATGCAGCCTGCGACAACTTCAATCGCGCCGGAGAATGAACTCGCGGTCAACCTGGGCGCCAACGTGAAAATCGTATTCGCCGACCTTGGTGAAGCCGTAGCGGCTATAGAATTTCTGGGCTTTCAGGTTTTCGGACCAGACTCCGAGGAACAGGGGCGGACGGCCCGCCTCCTCAACCCAATCGAGTACCGGCTCCATCAGCGCGGCGCCGACACCAAGTGACAGGATATCCGGGCGCACATATAGCCGTCGCAGCTGGAGTGCGCCCTTCGGCATGGGGTCCACCGGAAGGTCACAGGGGCTCGCCTGAGCATAGCCTGCGAGCGAGTGATCGGCCGATTCGGCAATCCAGATCGGCCGGTCCGGTCGCGACACCTGGCGTTGCCAGCTCTCCAGGCCATAGTTGTCACCGAGAAAGGCATCGAGATCGTATCGCGAATACAGGTGACCGAACGCTGCCACGAATGATTCGATGCCAAGCGCCTGCAGCGGCTCTGCATCTTCGAGTACGGCGCGCCGTATCACTAAGTCCTGACGCACGCCTGGCACTTCGCGCGAGCCTAGTCTGCAGTGGTCTCGGCGGCGTCGTCAGCGCGAGACACGTCTTCCGAAGCATCAGGCGCAGTCTTGCGGCGACCACGTGACAAGGTCTTCATGACCCCATCAGTCACCGCTTCTGGCTCATCGGAGGCTTCCTTGGCGCGATAGGGCTTACGACGCGATTTCGGACGATCAGAAACTGGTTTGGGCTTCCGTTCGGAAGCGGCATCAGATGCATTCGCCTCATCACCATCAATCACCTTGAAGGAATCTGGCGTATCGGACGTTGCCTCAGCCTCATCGGCCTCGTCATTGCGATTCGACCGTGAGGTGACTTCAACCGAAGCTTCTTCCCGTTCCTGGCGATTGTCCGAATCGGAATCGTCATCAGAGCCATCATTGCGGTTATCACGATCATCGCGCCGGTTGTCCCGGTCATCACGGCCGCTGCGCGGCTGTGGTTGCTGCTGCTTGTCCTTGGCTTCCAGCTGCTTGGCCACGATCCGCTGATAGTGTTCTGCAAACTGGAAATACGCTTCAGACAATACGCGGTCGCCGCTGGTATGGGCGTCCCTGGCATATTGCTGATATTTTTCAAGAACCTGCTGGGCGGACCCACGGATCTTTACGTCCGGACCGACACTTTCATAGTGCCGGTTCGGATTGTTGTGATTGTTGTTACTGCTAGTACCGCCTGAGCGACGATTGCGCCCGCGTGAGCGTTTCATGAATGTGTATCCCGTTTCATGCGCCTGCGTGTCTTGCAGGCAATTCCCAACGCAATGGCCTAAGGATTTCTGGCCGAGCCCCGTATTTGCGCGAGTCTGACGAGGGTGGAGCAGACTTGCCTTAAGCGGCTTCCAACACCTCACGCATAGGTTCTAGCCTGTAATATGCGCTCCGCCAAGCGGAAATGTGCGTGTCAGGAGCGCGGCTGAATCGCCCAGACAACACGGTCATTGCCGCTCAGATCCGGGCAACTGCCGATGTTAACCATCCCGGCACCGGACAATATCTCCTGCACATCCTCTTTCTGGTCGAATCCAATCTCCAGCACCAGCGGCGTGCCCGGCTTGAGTTTCCGCCGCGCAAGCACGGTCAATTCACGATAGGCGTCGAGCCCATCCGTTCCACCATCCAGCGCGGCGATCGGATCATGATGGCGCACCTCGGGCTCCAGGGTTTCGATAAGGGCGCTGCAAATATAGGGGGGGTTCGAGATGACGAGATCCGCCTGCCCCCAGCCCGTCCAGTCTACCCACGACCCTTCAAACACAGTGGCGCGGACATCAAGGCCGAGACGGCAGAGGTTTTCCCGTGCGAGGCTGGCCGCGTCAGGGCTCGCCTCCACCCCGACGCCTCGTGCCTCGACTCGATTGGCAAGAATCGCGGCAAGCAGGCATCCCGAACCCATGCCGAGATCAGCGACCAGCACAGGACGATCAGGCGTTAGCAAGTCAAGCGCTGCTTCGACGACCGTCTCGCTGTCAGACCTGGGAATGAGCGCGCGCGCGTCTGACAGGAATTCGAGCCCGTAGAACTCAGTCGTGCCGAGAATATGCTGCAGCGGGCGGCGGGTCATGCGCTCACGGATCATCCGCTCATAGCGCTCAGCAATGACAGGCGGTGCAGCGTCCTGTTCCGACATGATCCAGCGGGCGGCGCTCATCCCGGTAATGACCCGCATCAGCAGCCTTGCTTCAAAGTATGCGTCATCAATGCCGGCTTCGGCCAGATGCCGCGCGCCCGTTCTGACGATATCGCCGTATCGGACTCCCGCGTTCACGGCCTTGGCTCAAGCCAGAGCCGATTGCCCGGAAAGTCGATCACCATGATGAAGTCACGCAGGACCGACACGCCGACATTGGCGTCAGCGCCATCCGCGGATGGCGCGACGGCCGCGATGAGGTCGTGTACTTCGACGCCTGCAATCGACAGGCTGTCGATCCGCACCAATGTGCGCTCCACTGGCCCTCCCAGGCCGCCGCCTTGTTTAATGCCGAGGATGCGGTCTGCCGTCAGCAGGCCCGCCGCCCGTGCAAATTCTTCGCTCAGCAGGATTTCACTGCCATTGCCAAGATCGAAGTCCGCCTGCACCGGCGCTGCGCCATTGAAGCTGACCGGCATCTGCTTGATGCCATTGGCATCGGACAAGTTGACAAGCATTCCCCGCGGCTGGAAATCATCTGGCACCTGGTGGAACCGGCCAGCTTCGATGTCGAGATAATACCGTCCGGCATCGAATAATTCCCGGCCCATGATGACGGTCACAGGCTCACCGACCACGCGGTTGGCAATGTCTTCGAGGTCGAGAATCGCAATCGCCTGATCGTCCATCCTGTTACCGGCCGCCTCAAGGCTGACGCCTTGCGCGAACTGGACCTCGACCTCAGTGGCGCCCGTTCCTTTCGCCTGGTCCGTGCCCGCCCCAGCAAGGTCAAGGCGGTCTGCGAAGGCGGCGTCCACCAGCGTCATTTCCGCTCCGGAATCCATCAATGCCTCGGCGGGTTCGCCGTTTATGCTGATGGGCATGAAGATCCGATTGCCACTGACACGAATTTCCTCTGGTGGCCGGGACATGCAGGCCGTCAGGGCCAGCGCACCAAGCAAAAAGCTAACCATCGTCTTCATGCCGCTTTTCCTGTCTCCCGATGCCCTATTGCGCATCCATCGCAGCGAGTTTCCTGGCTTGATCCTCGGTTATCAGCGCCTCGATCACATCCGGCAACTTATCGCCGGAAATGATCCGGTCCAGTGAATACAGTGTCAGCCCGATGCGGTGGTCTGTGAGGCGGTTTTCGGGGAAATTATACGTCCGCACTTTCTGGCTTCGGTCGCCTGATCCGATCTGGTTCGCGCGTGCTTCGGCGCGCTCAGCGTCCTTGGCAGAGCGTTCGCGTTCATAGAGGCGGATCTTGAGCTGCTCCATCGCCTTTTCGCGGTTCACGTGCTGCGACTTCTCGGAGCTTGTCGCTACGATACCCGTCGGCAAGTGCGTGATGCGCACCGCGGAGTCGGTCGTGTTGACGTGCTGTCCACCTGCGCCTGACGAGCGCATTGTATCAATACGGATGTCTTCGGGACGCACGTCAATCTCGACATTTTCCGGCGCCGGCAGAACAGCCACGGTAGCGGCAGACGTGTGTATGCGTCCCTGCGTTTCGGTCGCCGGCACGCGCTGGACACGGTGCACACCGCTCTCCCATTTCATATGCCCGAACACGCCGTCGCCGGACACATTGACGATCAATTCCTTGTAGCCGCCAGCGTCGCCCTCAGAGGCGTCGACGATATCCACTTTCCAGCCCATGATCTGGAAATACCGGGAATACATCCGGAACAGGTCGCCCGCGAATAGCGCCGCTTCGTCACCGCCCGTCCCGGCCCGCAATTCCATCACGATGTCAGCCTTGTCATCGACATCCTTGGGCAGGAGCAAAACCTGGACTTCCTGTTCCAGCGCCGGCAGGCGGTCCTTGAGGTCCTCGACTTCGGCGCGGGCGAGCTCGACCATGTCGGCATCACCGCTTGAAATGAGGGCTTCAGCTTCACGCAGTTCCCGACGGGCCGACATCAGCTCGCGGGCCTTGTCGACAACGGGTTTGAGTTCAGCGTGCTCCTTCGACAGGGAAATTATTTCCGCTGTCTCGGTTGCCGCGCCCATGCGGGCTTCGACCTGTTCGAACCGGTCGATGACTTGTTGCAGTCTGGAAGGGGAAATAGTGGCCATGGCCGCCCTTTAGAGCGGTTTTGAGGGCGCGTGAAGCGCCCTCGCTGCCACATATTGCACCTAGACGAAGATTCGGAGCACTTCGCGCACGGCCATTACAATCAGCGTGATGGACGCCAGCGCGAACACGGCGAAGCGCAGGACCACTTTCGGCTGCAGGATCTGGACAAAGGAATGCAGCACGCGCAGGCCGACGTAAATCCATGCCGCCAGCACCATGAAATGCCCTTCGCCGCCCGTCAGCGCGGCAAAGAACATGAGGGCATAGAAGATCGTCGGCTGTTCATGCAGATGGTTGTAATTATCGGCAACCGACCGGACATTCGCTGGCAGCTTGTCACCATATGTGCCAGGGTGGCGAGCCAAATCCGGATCGATATTGGCCTTTTGCATGGCCGGAATCCGCGTGGCGTACATCCACAGCCACATCACAAGCGTCCAGCAAACCAGCGCCAGAACGGGTTTCAGCAGTTCAACAGTTACGGACATTTTGCCCCTCCCACATTTGTTATAATTGAGGAAGCTACGGGGCAATCTGCAGTTTGAACAGCTGTTTCGCGGATCACAGGCTGGCCGAGATGCGCTGCCAGAAAGGCGGTGAACGCGTCGATGTCTTCGGACACGACGCTATGTCCGCCCGGGCGCATCCAGAATGCGAGGCCCGCATCGGGATCGAATGACCGCATGCCATTGGCTGTCAAACCCTTCGCGCCTCCCATCTCGTAGACATCGGAGGCCGCCTGCGCCGCGCGATAGGACGAGTTCGGATCCGACCACACGTCACGCCGGCCATTGCCCAGCAGAACGGGCGTGGGCCCGAGAAGCGCCAGCAATTCGTGCTGCTCGACCGGCAGGCTGGAAAGGTCATCCAGATAGAGCTGTACCGTCGGCGCCAGCCAGTGCGGATAACTCTTTGCCATGCGAACGAGACCTTCTCCCGTTTCCGAGCGCGACAATGACGCTCCGGCGAATCCGGACTGGTGGGCAATCACGGCATCCACGCGCCTGTCCCACACGCCAGCGATCAGTGCCGATTTCCCATGCCGCGAGTGGCCCATCAGGGCGGTGCGGCGGGCATCAATCCGAGGATCGGCCTCAAGCACATCGAGGGCCGCCGAAAAACCGTAGGCCCACGCCATCAGCGCACTGGTCGGGTTCACGGGACCACCCATGCCGGCCATCACCGATTGGGCTTCCCCGTTGCGGTCGGGCACGAGTTCGCTGGCATAAAAGCTCGCATATGCAAGCCCCGCGTCGAAATACCGGGACACGGGCGCTTCCGCGATATAGGTGCCAAAAACCTGGGTCGCCAGGAATCCGACGATCCCTGTCATTTCAGGCCCGTCGCAGATCACGCCATCGGATGCGGTGACCGGACTGCCGGGAAATACATCGCAATTGCCCGAAAACGTCTGACTGATCACGAGTGGGCCAGCCTGAACGGCATTCGGGAAGGCTGTCACGAGATGAAAGGACCGCGCGCCAGGCCCTGACCCGACTGTGATCTCGATCTCTTCCAGCATGCCGCGCCCATCAAGATAGTCAGCATCCACCACGCGCCAGGCACCATGCGACACAGGCATGCCTTCGGGCCATGGCCCATATAGCGTGTCTTCGAAGGCCCGCTTCAGCGCCTCTCGCGGGGCAGAGTTCTCCGCGAACGCAGTCGCCCTCAGCGGCGGCTGGGGCACGGGTTTGTTGCCGGTCTCCAGGCTCGCATAGTTCAGGCCAAGCATGGTGCAGTTGGACATGATCAGGGCCATCAGGCCGATCAGGAGGAGAAGCGGAATCCGCTTGAGAAACCAGATCATTCGGAAATCGCCCTTAAGCCAGCTGAAGCATTGGCCGAATTCTTATCGTCCTTCGACGGAAAGGGCAGTCCCTTCACGAAAACGTTTTTATTCAGCCGCGATGGCTGCGGCCTCGCGCGCTTCGCGCAGCTTTCTGGCTTTCTCTTCAACGGCCTGAACGATTTCCTCGACCATGGTCGCATTGCCGACTTTCCGGTCCGGCTTGCCCGCCGCATACATCATGCCGGATTCGGCCCCGCCGCCGGTAAAGCCAAGATCTGTCATCGCGGCCTCTCCCGGTCCGTTGACGACGCAGCCGATGATCGACAGCGAAATTGGTTCGGAAATATGCGCGAGACGCTTTTCCAGCGTCTCGACAGTCGAAATCACGTCGAAACCCTGCCGTGCACATGATGGACAGGCGATAATGTTGACCCCCCGCGTCCGAAGGCCGAGCGATTTCAGCATCTCGTAGCCGACCTTCACCTCTTCGACCGGGTCAGCCGAAAGCGATACGCGTATCGTGTCGCCAATCCCCGCCCAGAGCAGGCTGCCCATGCCGATCGATGACTTCACTGTGCCGGTCCGCAGGCCGCCCGCTTCGGTGATACCCAGATGAAGCGGTGCATCCGTTGCCTCCGCCAGCTGCTGGTAAGCCGCGACGGTCAGGAACATGTCCGACGCCTTGACGCTGATCTTGTATTCATGAAAGCCGAGATCATCGAGGATCCGGGCATGATCCAATGCGCTCTCGACCATCGCTTCAGGGCAAGGCTCGCCGTATTTTTCAAGCAAATGGCGCTCAAGCGACCCGCCATTGACCCCGATCCGCATCGAACACCCGTTTGCCCGCGCTGCGGCCACCACTTCACGGACCCGCTCAACCGAGCCGATATTGCCCGGATTGATGCGGAGACACGCTGCGCCTGCATCAGCCGCCTCGATACCGCGCTTGTAGTGGAAATGGATGTCCGCCACGATCGGCACGCCGACATTGCGGACGATCTCGTTCAGGGCCGCCGTCGACTCCTGGTCAGGGCACGACACGCGGACGATATCGACGCCTGCATCTTCCATGCGCAGGATCTGGCCAATCGTCGCCGCAGCGTCGTGTGTCGGCGTATTGGTCATCGACTGGACCGCAATCGGCGCGTCCCCGCCGACTTCCACCGAGCCAACGCGGATCTTGCGTGAGATGCGCCGGTCAATATTGCGCCAAGGCCGGATCGGATTGTGGGTCATCGGACGTGAGTCTCCCTGCGGGTCGCTGCTGCCCTTGATGTGGCGTGCCGGGCGGTCAAGGTAAAGCCCCGACTGCGTCGCAGACTAGCGGGTTGCCTTGTTTGCACCGTTCGATGCCACGGTCGGCGCAGCCGTATCGGCGGCTTCGGCAAGCTTCTGGTCAACACTGACCGAGAAGACCGGCGTCGCGTCCGGACCCAATGGACCGATCACCGCATCGCCGAGACGCCACTGGAACGCGCCGCCATCCTTGGCCGACACCGTCCAGCCTGCATCGAGGCGCGGGAAATAGGTCTCGCCCGCCGCCATCACACGGCTTCTGAATATCGTGCCGTCCGCGCCGCGCACTTCAACCCATGCCGGGCGAGCGGCAACAAGCTCAAGCGGGAGATGCGTCGGCAATGGCCGGCTGGCATCGTTTGCATCGTCGAACAGGCTGTGGCGGGCACCATTGACCGCGACAATCGCCGGAGCGGGTGCGAGTTCAGGCGCCGGCTTGATCACTTGCGTCAGGCCAATCGCACCACCCGCCAGCAGTGTAAGCACGGCAGCGGTGGCCGCCATCAGCGGCCATTTGGGCTTTGGCGGTGCGATATCGCCAATTTTCGGAACCGGGGCGGAATTCCTGACTTCCGACACCGCACCGCATTCGTGCGTGTATTGCGCGATAACTTCGCTGTCAGGCAAACCGAGTTCGGCACAATAGGCCCGCAGGTAAGGCGTCAGGTAACCCTTGGGAATCTGGCCGATTTCCATCCGCTCGATCCACATCAGGAAATCCTGACGCAATAGCGACTTGCGGGAAACATCGGCAATGTTGAGGCCAAGCGTTTCGCGAACACGGCGGAGGACCTGGCCCATACGCAGGCTTTCGCCTTCAAATTTCCGGGTCTTGAATATCTCGAGCGCTACGGCACGCATGTCCACGGGTTCAGCTGGCTGCGCTTGCGGCGCTGGCGCGCGCGGATCCTCTGACGTACGGCCCGTTCCACTTGCAATCGCACGTGAGGGAGCGTGCATTTCGGAATCGTGCGCGTTGGGGGTTTCTTCGTGTCCCATATTCTTCCAATCCAGCCGCCAGTCAGTGTATTCGCCTGTTAGACGAGCAATTCCTGGTCCAGAAACATGGTAAATTTAGGACCAGACAGCCTCAACCGTCGGACAATTCCACCCGATGATCCGCCGCCAAAGCTAATACTTGGTTACGGAACGCACCGTCTGGCGTGTCCAGCACCTCAAGGAAATCCCGCCGGAATGCCCCAAGATGAACAGATCTTACCATACGCTTGACCGGACCAATAGCGGCGGCAGGCATCGAAAGCGCATGAAATCCAAGCGCCAGGAAACAGAGCGCCGACAGGGGAGAGGCCGTCGCTTCGCCACACGCCGACATGCGGATCGAATGCGTGGCGCAGTCTTCGGAAACCTGCTTGAGAAACCGCATGCCCGCAGGACTGACCAGATCGTACCGGTCGGAGACTGTCGGCGTCATCCGATCGGCCGCAAAGAAAAACTGCATCAGGTCATTCGTGCCGACGGACAGGAAGTCGACTTCGCCGGCGAGTTCGGACAGGCTGAATGCCAGCGCAGGTGTCTCCAGCATGACACCGATTTCAAGCACGGAGGGGCGCTTGCCTGACCGTGCCTCGGTCCATTCTACTTCCTTCATCAGCAAGTCACGCGCCTCGAAAAACTCGCTCGGCACGGTCACCATCGGGAACATGACCGTGAGCGGTCCGGTCCCGGCTGCCCTGACGAGCGCCCGCAACTGGCGCCGGAACAGGCCCTTGTGGTCCAGAGCGAAACGGATGGAGCGCCATCCGAGCGCCGGATTCTCCTCCCGGGTCGTATTGAGCGCCGGCAAGACCTTGTCGCCGCCAAGATCCACCGTGCGGAAAATGACCCGCTTGCCCGCAGCGCGGTCCAGCACACGCCGGTACAGCGCCACCTGGTCATCCAGCCGCGGCAGCGTCTCGGACACGAGAAACTGGAATTCCGTCCTGAACAGCCCGACCCCATCGGCGCCGACCTGATCGAGCATGTCCATGTCGAGATCGAGGCCCGCATTCAGGTATAGCGAAACCTGGGTGCCGTCCTTCGTCTTGGACGGCAGTCCGCGCAGCGCAGCATAGGTCGCCTGACGCTCGGAGCGCAACGCAACCCGGCCCTTGTAAGCATCGTAGAGCGAGTCATCGGGACGGATGTGCAGCGTGCCCTTCTCGGCGTCCACGATCACCCAGTCGCCCTGGTCAATGCGGGTGGTGAGGCCCTCGATCCCGCCAAGAGTCGGGATGCCAAGGGCACGGGCCACGATGGCAGCATGAGACGACACCGCCGCCTCTTCCATCAGGATCGCGCGCAAACCGGCATTGGCATAGTCAAGCAGTTCGGCGGGACCGAGGCGCCGGGCGACCAGCACGCTGCGCTCTTCGTTGATCTGCGGCTTGCCATCATCGCCTGCCAGAACCCTAAGCAGGCGGTTGTCGAGGTCCTCAAGGTCATTCAGGCGCTCACGCAGGTACGGATCGCGGGCGCTCTGCAGGCGCGCGCGGTGCTCGCGGCGCGCCCGGTCGACGGATGCTTCGGCCGAAAGCCCCGACCTGACGCCCTCGCGGAGCTTTTCGGCCCAGGACGGGTCGTGTGCCAGCAGGCGATAGGTTTCCATCACGTCCCGCGGATCGTCGCCCAAGGCGGCGCCATCCAGCGCCATCATCTGGTCGATCGCCTCTTTCAGTCCCTTCAGGGCTTCGGTCAGCCGCAAGGCTTCCAGGTTCTGATCGGCGGCAAAAAACTTCGCAGCCGGGACGACGGGATCATGCAGCACGGCGCGGCCATATCCCAGGCCTTCGCAAAGCACCCGCCCGGTGAGCGACGCCAGTTTGCGCTCGCGTTTGGACATGTCGCCATTCGACATGTGCTCCGGGTCCATCCGGTCGACGATTTCCGCCAGCACCATCGCGATGGTCTGCAATGTATCGATCTCATCGTCACCATAGGCCCGCTCGGTGCGGTTCTGGACCGTCAGGACGCCAAGGACGCGCCCGCCCCGCAGGATGGGCATGCCAAGAAAGGCGTGGAAGGGATCTTCGCCTGTTTCCGGCCGGTAGGAGAATGACGGGTGACGCGGCGCATCCTGGATGGCCATGGCCTCAGCACGCCTGGCAACGAGGCCTACCAGGCCCTCATTCGGAGCGAGACGCGTGGTCGATACCGCCTCAGGCTTCAGGCCCTCGGTCGCGATCAGCAGCAATTCGCCGCCCGGGAGGCGCAGGTAAATCGAACAAACGTCCGCGACCATTGTCGAGGCGATCAGCCTGACGACCTGGTCCAGCCGAAATCGCGTATCACCATCTTCCGCCATCACCTGGCGGAGGCGATTCATCAGGAGACGCGTGGCCGGCAGGTTATAGGGCATGGTTCTCCCAAGTGTCGCAGTCCGGTTTACACCGCGTCAAGCCCGAAGGCCGTATGAAGGGCCCGAACGGCCAATTCGGTGTAAGGTGCAGCAATCAATACCGAAATTTTGATCTCCGAGGTCGAAATGACATCAATATTGATGCCCTTCTCGTACAAGGCCGTGAACATGGTCTCTGCGACGCCCGTATGACTCTTCATGCCGACACCGATAATGGATATCTTGGAGACGTCCCGCGTCACTTCAAGCTGTTCATAGCCTATGTCGTCCGCCATCTTCTCAAGCGTTTCCTTGGCGATCGGACTGTCACGGTCCGTACAGGTGAACACCATGTTGGCCCGTTCCGGGCCGCGCGCATTGGCCTGGACGATCATGTCGACATTGACGCCGGCACGCGCGAGCGCCGAGAAGATCTTGGCCGAAACGCCGGGCTTGTCGGCCACCCCGTACAGTGTGACCTTCGCTTCGTCGCGTGAATAGGCAACACCGCTAACAACCTGTTTTTCCACGATTTCATCCTCTGAGCAGACAAGGGTTCCGGGATTGGGCTCACCTGGCTTCAGGAAGCTGGATAGAACCCGTACCGGTACATTATGGTTCATGGCGAGTTCCACAGACCGGGTCTGCAGAACCTTCGCGCCGAGCGACGCCATTTCGAGCATCTCTTCGTAAGATATTTTGGGGATCCGCTGGGCCTTCGGCACCATGCGCGGATCGGTCGTGTAGACGCCGTCCACATCCGTGTAGATGTCACACACCTTGGCATTCAGGGCCGCGGCCACGGCCACCGCGCTCGTATCGGAACCGCCCCGGCCAAGCGTTGCCACACGGTCGTCATCCGTCACGCCCTGGAATCCGGCAACCACGGCAATTTCGCCCCGGTCGATCGATTCCGGCAGGCCGCTATTCTCGAAACCGAGAATACGGGCGCGGCCATGGTCTTCGTCAGTCTTGAGTCGCAACTGCCAGCCGAGCCAGCTGCGCGCCTTGAGCCCGCGGCGCCGGAGGGCCAGCGCGAGAAGACCGGCGGTGACCTGCTCGCCAGAGGCAACGATCACGTCATACTCGTCGTGGAAGTCCTCGCGCGGCAGGTCAGGTCCGGCAGCTCCTTCGGCAAAGGCCACCAGCTTGTTTGTCTCGCCCGCCATGGCCGAAACGACCACCGCCATATGCTCGCCACGCGCTGCACGGTCAGCGACAATGTCAGCCACGTTCGCAATGCGGTCGAGATCCCCGACCGAAGTACCGCCAAATTTCAGAACCGTACGCGCCATTTCGCCCCATATCCTGTGCACTGTAGGGATTGCCCTTTATCTGCGCCCTCATAGGGTTAAGTTCATCTCGGATCAAACGGGAACGCCACAGGATGGTAAAAACAATTGAAGGCTCTCGCGCCGCGCCAAGCACGCCGAGCATCGACGCAACTGAAGTTGCCAAGTTCTCTGCCATGGCTGCCGATTGGTGGAACCCGACCGGAAAATTCAAGCCACTACATCAGTTTAACCCGGTACGGCTGAGATTCATCCGCGAAACAGCCGAGGCGCATTTTGCGATTCCGGGCGGCCAGACGAAGCCGCTGGAAGGTCTGCGCCTGCTGGATATAGGCTGCGGCGGAGGATTGGTCTGCGAGCCCATGTCGCGCCTCGGCGCGGCCGTGACGGGTGTCGATGCCTCCGAGGCGAACATCAAGACGGCCCTGACGCACGCACAGGAACAGGGTCTGGCCATTGATTACCGCGCCGGCACGGCAGAAGGACTGATCGATTCAGGCGAGCCGCCGTTCGACATCGTGCTGAACCTGGAAGTGGTCGAACATGTCGCCGATGCACACGACTTCCTCAAGGATACCGCCTCGCTCGTCCGCCCGGGCGGCCTGATGATCGTTGCAACCCTGAACCGTACCGCCAAGGCCCTCGCCACGGCCGTCATCGGCGCAGAGTATGTACTCGGATGGCTGCCGCGCGGGACGCATGACTGGTCGAAGTTTGTTACGCCCGACGAGGTCCGCGCCGCCCTCCTTGCCGCCGGAATGCAGCCTGAACCCGCCATCGGCGTCTCCTACCGTCCCCTGTCTGGTTCGTGGAAGCTGACATCGGACGCATCGGTCAACTTCATGGTCGTCGCAAAGAGGCCCGCCACATGACAAACCTGCCTTCCCCGTCCGACGTGATCGCTTTCTGGATCGGCGACGCTGCATCGTCCGCTGAAGAGGCGGGCATCAAGAACAAGATGTGGTTTGGCAAATCCGAGGAAATAGACGCCGATATCCGCGTCAGATTCCTTCCTCTCCTCGAAACCCTGGCTGCCGGGGCCCTGGCTGACGACTGGGCCGTGCGCGGTGCGAGCGAGCGACTCGCTGCGATCATCGTGCTGGATCAGTTCAGCCGGAACATGTTTCGCGGCAGCCCCCGCGCCTTTTCACAAGACGCGCTGGCGCTTCGCCTCTGCAAGGAAGGCCTGTCCCTTCGCGAGGACCTCTCGCTCAGTGAGGTCGAACGTATCTTTTTCTATCTCCCGCTCGAACACTCCGAGGATATCGGCGACCAGACCCGCGCGGTCGAGATGTTTTCCGCGCTGGTAAAGGATGCGCGCAGCGATTTCAGGCAACTCGCCGAGACGACACTCGAGTATGCCTATGCCCACAAGGCTGTGATTGAGCAATTTGACCGGTTTCCGCATCGAAACGAGACACTGGCGCGGGAAACCACAGCCCAGGAAGCCGCGTATCTCGCGAAGCCCGGGAGCGGCTTCTAGTCGAGCATCTGAGGCCCGCGCGGATCGAGGCTCTTGGCCACATCCTGCTGCATCGCGCGCGACAGCGGATAGGTCCAGGACGCAATCGACGCGCCTAGATACAGCACGCCGGGCAGCAGGCAGAAGATCATCAGCAATCCGTTGATGGCTTCAGGCGTGTTCGGCTGGCCCGGATGGAACCCCGCCAACTGGCCTACCATCAGGTAACCGACACCAAACGCAAGGCTGGAGCCTGTCTTGTAGGCGCTGGTCAGGATCGAATAATAGATCCCGGCGCGGTTCTCCCCGGTCCGGGAGGCATGCCATTCCACGACATCTGCGGTCATGGATCGCGTCAGGATGATCGGTGCGCTGAACGCAGCGCCGTTGATAATGGCGCCAACAAGCAGAGGCCCGAACCCGCCAACCTGACCAAACAAATAGTAGAGGATGTAGCTGAGCGCCGACATCATAGTCGCTGCGCGGAAAGCGACATTCTTTTCCGTCCGTTTGGCCAGCAACAACCATAGCGGCATGGCCGCAACCGCCGTGATGAAGAAGATCATCAGGATCAGGCTGGACTGGCCATCGCTCAGCCCGAACACGTATTCGGCGACAAACAGGTAGTTCGCGGCCGTGACGGCAATGGCCGTCCCGGCCAGCAGTTCCATCGCAAGCAGGCGGCCGAACATCTGGTTCTTCAGCGCGCCGAGGAGCGGTTTCAGCTCGAACTTCATC
Source organism: Hyphomonas sp. BRH_c22 (assembly GCF_000961795.1). GTDB lineage: Bacteria > Pseudomonadota > Alphaproteobacteria > Caulobacterales > Hyphomonadaceae > Hyphomonas. The sequence goes on along the minus strand of NZ_LADU01000099.1, from coordinate 28,100 downwards.
GCATGTCCCTGATCGCCCGGCACGGGCCGGTCCGGCACGAAGAAGAAGGACAGGGCGCCCGCCACAGGCAGGGACACGAGCAAAACACCGCCCATCACCGCGACCTGTGCAAAACGGTCCAGTTCAAATCCGAACAAGGGCAACAGCGCCGGCAGCGCGAGCAGTGTCAGCATCGACAATGTGCTGATTATCTCCGGCCACAGGAACAGGCGGGAGCGTTCGTCATAGGTCGTCGCAATCGCCGGCACCCAGGCTGAGCGAGATGTCTGCAGCAGGGTGAAGCCGACATAGAACAGCGCCATCCACCCAATGAAGTAAGCGGGACCAACCCCCGTGCGCGGCGGCATGTAGATAAAGAAGGTCGCGACCGCGAGCAGCGGAATGCTCAGCAGTATCCAGTGGCGTACGCGCCCCAGCGGGCTGCGATAGCGATCCACCAGATAGCCCATGACCGGATCGGTGAAGATGTCCCAGAACCGCAAGAGCATGAACAGGAGGCCGGTCATTTCCAGCCCGAGGCCCACCTCATTGGCATAGAGCGGTGACAGGTACACGGCGAGCGGCAGCCCCACTCCGGCGAGTGGAATACTGAGGCTGGAAAAGGCGAGCACGCGGGGAAGAGACAGGCGTTGTGGTGTCGTCTGGGTCATCCCGCCAAATTGCCCACGTAATTCGTGACGGCCAAGTCATTTTTTTGCCCTGCGAAGCCTTGACGGACGTCGCGGGAGCCGCAACCGTCCGGGTCAAAATCGACAAGGGTGGACTGGACATGCTGAAAAAACTGATCTTGGGGACGGCGGCACTGATCGTGCTTATCGTCGGAATCATTCTCGTCCGGACGTTCTCCTATGGCGGCGAACCGGTCGGCCAGCGGGTGGAGTTGCCAGACGCACCCGCAGTTTCAGCAGAATCAGCTGCCCGGCACTTGTCCGAAATCATCCAGTTCAAGACGGTCACCCTGGCGGGCGGGGATCCGCGTCCTGGCCAGGAGGGCGAATGGCTGGCGTTGCACGACTGGCTGTCTGAAACCTATCCTGCCGCGCATGCCGCCATGACCCGCGAAATCGTGCCCGGCACGCTGACCCTCCTCTACACATGGCAGGGAAGCGATCCGTCGCTGAAACCTATCCTGCTGATGGCGCACCAGGACGTCGTTCCGGTCAATATGGGCACGGAGTCCGACTGGACCGGCGCCCCCTTTGCTGGCGAGATCATTGACGGCTTTGTCTATGGCCGCGGTGCAATCGACGACAAGGGCAACCTAGTCGGCCTCATGGAAGCGGCAGAAGCGCTCGCGGTCTCCGGCTTCAAACCGAAGCGCACCGTTCTCTTCATGTTCGGACATGACGAGGAAGTATCCGGCTCAGGTGCGGAGGCGGGCGTCGCCCTGCTCAAATCCCGCGGCGTGGAACCTGAAATGGTACTCGACGAGGGCTTCATGATCATCGATCCGTCGCCCCTGTCCGGCAAGCCGATGGGCATTATCGGGATCGCCGAGAAAGGCTATGTGACCGTCAATGTGACGGCCGTTGCGCAAGGGGGGCACTCGTCCACGCCGCCCCGCAACTCCGCAAACGTCAACCTCGCAAGAGCCATTCTGGCGCTCGAAGAGAACCAGATGCCGGCCGATTTTTCCAAACCGCCTGTATCGGACCTTTTCCGCGCCGCCGGAAAGGACATGCCCTTTGCCCAGCGCATGGCCATGGCAAACCTCTGGCTGTTCCAGGGAATGGTCGAATCCTCCCTCGCGAAGAATTCCGCCGGTAACGCCATGGTCAGGACCACGACCGCACCAACCATGTTGCGCGGCTCGGCAAAGGAAAACGTCCTGCCGCAGCGCGCCGTCGCGACGGTGAACTTCCGCGTGCATCCAAACGATACGCCGGATGACGTGATCCAGCACGTGAAGGATGTCACCTCCGGAATTGACGGGATCGATGTCGAGACGGGTGGCGAAGGCATCAACAGCCCCGCATCCCCCGTCTCCCCGACCGACAACCGCGCCTACGCCGTGCTGGCAAGCGTCGCCGAGGTTACGGGCAATGGCGCGCCCGTGGCCCCAGGCCTGGTGCTTGGCGCAACCGACTCCCGCTACGCCGCCGCCATTTCCAGCAGTATCTACCGTTTCGCCCCTGCCATCATGACGCCAGCCGATCTGACCGGATTTCATGGCACGAATGAACGCATCTCGGTCGAGAACATGGGCCGGCTGTCAAAGGGCTATGCGCAGATCATCCTCGGCATGGACGGCCCGGACGAATAGTCCGGGCGCGCCAGCAACCCGCAGGAATCCTGCCAGGGTGATCAGCTGACCTTGCCGGTGACTTGCCCGATCGGCACCACATAGTGACGCGAACAGAACTGGCAGTCGATGGCCAGCGTGCCGTCGGGCTCGACCATTTCGCGCAGTGCGTCATCCGGCATGGATTGCAGCGTGCCGATGAGGCGTTCCTCGTTGCAGGTGCAACTGTCGACAAGGCCGACCCGGTCTTCCATCCGCACACCCTGTTCATGGAACAGGCGGAACAGGAGGTCCGGCATGGCCAGGTCCGGGTCGACAAGTTCAGCGTCGCTGAGCGTGCCGAACAGGGCCTCGGCTTCGCGCCACACCTCTGACGTGTCGCCACGCGCCTCGTCACTTGCGATGCGCTGCACCAGCATGCCACCCGACACCCAGATCGGCGCTTCGCCTTTCCGGTCGAGTTCCGCAATGGTCAGCTTGATCCGGCTGGGCACCTGCTCGGACTGAGCGAAATAGTCTTCGGCGCATTCCGACAGCGTACCTTTTTCCAGCGGCACAATGCCCTGATAGGGCGCAACCGATGGATCGTTCTGGATCAGGATCAGCGCAAGGCGCCCGGTGGGTCCGAACAGCTGTGGCATGTGCGGGGCTGCGCCCTTGTTGACCTTCTCAAGGTGGGCCCAGCGATCGGCGTCAAACTTGGCATAGCCGCGCACGCCTCCGTCGGTGCGATATTCGCCGACCAGCATGGACACCGGACCATCGCCTTCGGCCTGGACCAGGATCCGGCCTTCGAATTTCAGCGACGCGCCGACCATTGCGGCCAGAGTGACAGCCTCGCCCAGGATGCGGGCCAGATGGGGCGGATAGTCGTGGCGATGCAGGATGGGTGACAGGCTTTCGGCGCCCATGCGGACGGCGCGGCCGCGCACGGGGCGCTGGTCGATCTGGAAGTTGACGACAAAATCGCTGTCAGGACGGGCAGTATCGGGCATGGGGTCGCTTTCCGGCGGGGCGGGTGAAGGCCCCCATGTGGCAGCGCCGGGGCGGTGCGGCAAGGGGGAGGCCTGTCAGGCTGAGCAGCTGCCGCCACCGAGGACGCAAAAGCTGGCGCACCAGGCATGGTTCAGGCGCACGGGCTCTGCCGTCGCCTCGGCCAGTGACGCACCGAGTTCGAAGGCCGGATCATCGACGAGCAGGGTGCACGCCGTGACCGTCGCCCGGTCGGCTCCCTTGCGGCGAATGACCATGCGCTGGGTGGCGCACATGATGTCGGCCGGGTCCTTGGACAGGATCTGCCAGCAGGCCGTCGTGATCTCCGGCGGATCATCGCGCGCAATCATCTCCGGGAACAGCACGAGCTGCGTTTGATCGGACGGATCGAGTGAAAGGCCGAGATGCCGTGCCAGTTGGCCATAAGCCTCGCGGGCGTAGTTTTCATCCTCGGTCAGGGCCTGCCGCCCCGCCAGGGCCACCCTTACCCCCTGCTCACCCAGCCATGCCACCCCTCTGCACGCCTCCGCAAACGCCCCCTCTCCCCGCTCGGCATCGTGGGCTGCCTCACTATGGGAATCGAGCGAGACACGCAGGGTCATCTGGTCACCGAAACGCGCCTGCAGGTCCTGAAGGCCCGCCTGGATACGTGGCCGCATCATCGGCCGCATGGCATTGGTCAGAAGCAACAACCGATGCCCGCGCGTGAGGACGGCCTCCATGATCTGCAGTATTTCCGGGCACATGAACGGCTCGCCGCCGGTGATGCCGATTTCCTTTGGACCCTCTCCGAGCGTTTCGATTTCATCCAGGAACGGCGTCACGTCCGCCTCTCTCAGGTAGACGAGACGGTCATTGGTCGGCGAACTCAGGATGTAGCAGTTTGCGCATTCGATATTACAAAGCGTGCCGGTGTTCAGCCATAGCGTCTTCAGCCCCCGCCAGTCGACACTGGCACGGGTCTCGCCCTTCGCCGTGGTGAAGGGATCGGAGAATTTCGCGCGCGGAAAGATCGTGTCAGCCATGCGCCCTGTGTAGCCACAGGCACATGATTCACGCCAGCGGGTTCGCGCATTCGTGATTATTCCGCTGCCAGCCACGCCAGGCCTCGGAGACGCGCGGTCGCAGGATTGAAGCCTATTTGTCGAGGCACCAGCGCAGGATGGCCTTCTGGGCATGCAGACGGTTTTCAGCCTCGTCCCAGACGAGCGAGCTCGGTCCGTCGATCACTTCCGCGTCAACTTCCTCGCCCCTGTGGGCTGGCAGGCAATGCAGGAATTTTACACCGCCGGCCGCCAGTTCCATCAGGTCTTCGGTCACGGCGTAGGGTTCGAGTATTTCGAGGCGCCGCTCGGCGTCCTGGTCGCCCATCGAAACAAAGGTATCGGCGATGACGACATCAGCCCCCGCGACCGCTTCCTCGGCTGTTTCATAGAGGTCGATCCGCGCCTGCATCTCGCGGGCGATCTCGACATCCTCGTCATCCGGCGCAAACCGTTGCGGCGTGCCCACGGCCAGCGAGAAACCGAACTTCCCAGCCGCGTGCAGGAAGCTCGCGCAGACATTGTTGCCGTCGCCAACCCAGGCGATGCGCGATCCGCGCAGGGTCAGGCCGCTCTCTTCCAGCGTCTGAAGATCGGCCATGATCTGGCAAGGGTGCGAGCGGTCTGTCAGCCCGTTGATGACGGGCACGCTGGAAAATTCGGCAAATGTCTCGACATCGGTGTGATCGTTCGCGCGGATCATCACGGCATCGACATACCGGCTGAGCACGCGCGCCGTGTCTTCGATTGTCTCCCCGCGGCCAAGCTGCATGTCGTTGCTGGTTGCCGTAATCGAAGACCCACCCAACTGGCGCATCGCCATATCAAACGAAAAGCGCGTCCGCGTGGACGATTTCTCGAAGATCATGGCCAGTGTGTGGCCTTCCAGCGGCGCGCCCGTATCCACCCGGCCTTTTGGCCAGCCGGCCCGCGCCTTCTTTGCCCGATGGGCCTCATCCAGAATGGCGCGCAGCTCAGCCGAATCGAGGTGCCAGATGTCGAGGAAGTGGCGAGGGGCTGAATCTGAATGCATGCGCGAGCGCTCCCGTTGAAAACGAAGCGCGGGGCATAGCGCGTTTCATGGCCAAGCGCCAGTAAACCGCAAGTTCAGCTCAGCTTTCCGTTACGAATGCGTCATTTTTTGAGAATGAGTTGCAAACAGAGGCGCGCTATGCAAAATTTAATTGAGAATGAGTCGCAAATATCAGATTGGAGACCCTGACAATGTGCATGCCCATAGACGATAGCGCGATGCTTTGCTGGCTAAAGCAGCAGGTGCGCGTGCTGGAGGCGTGGCGCGAGGAACTCGCCTGCCGGTCCGAGATTGAAATCGCCATGGTGACCCGCCTGGAACGCCACTATGCGTGGCTGACCGATGAAATTTCCCGGCTCGACCCGCCCCTCCGCGCGGCCTGAGCCAAACCTTTGCCGCAGCGCCGGAGGCGGATACGCGCGTTTCCTCCCAAACGCCATTTCCAGCGTTGCGGCAATCCGGATGGCGCGGCTGCCCCGCGCCATCCGCCCACATCTCTCCACTGGCGAAGCCCTCCGGTTTGCCCTATGTGACGGGCAAGCCCACCGGCCCCTCTAGTTTCAGGAGAGACAGGACTAATGGACACCGTACTCATCATAGGCGCCGGCGCTGCCGGGTCTGTCGTCGCGCAGAAATGCGCCATGGACCGCGACACGTTCAAGCACATCACGCTTGCCTCGCGCCGCATCGAAAGCTGCGAGAAAGTGGCAAAACTCTGCAAGACACCGATCGAGATCGCGCAGGTCGATGCCGACAATGTCGCCGAGGTCGTCGCGCTCATCAACAAGGTGAAACCGGACCTGTTGATCAACATGGCCCTGCCTTATCAGGACCTGCCGATCATGGATGCCTGCGTCGAGACCGGCACCAACTATATGGACACTGCGAACTATGAGCCGCGTGACGTCGCCAAGTTCGAATATAGCTGGCAGTGGGCCTATCACGACAGGTTTGTCGAGAAAGGCATCACCGCCATTCTCGGCTGCGGTTTTGATCCCGGCGTGTCGAACATCTGGTGCGCCTATGCCCAGCAGGAACTGTTCGACGAGATCGAGTATATCGACATTGTCGACTGCAATGCCGGCGACCATGGCAAGACATTCGCGACGAACTTCAACCCGGAAATCAACATCCGCGAAGTGACGCAGGACGGGAAATACTGGAAAGACGGCGAGTGGATCGAAATCCCCGCCCTCTCCATCAAGTGCGATATCGACTATCCCGAAGTCGGCCCCCGCGCCTCCTACCTCATCTATCACGAGGAAGAGGAAAGCCTGGTCAGGAACATCAAGGGCCTGAAGCAGATCCGCTTCTGGATGACGTTCGGCGAGGCCTATATCAAGCACCTTGAAGTGTTCAAATCCATCGGCCTGATCGGCCTGGAGCCCATCAAGCACAAGGGCATGGACATCATTCCGATGGAATTCCTGCGCGACCTGCTGCCCGTGCCCTCGTCCCTCGCCGAGGGCTATACCGGCAAGACCAGCATCGGCGTGATCATCCGTGGCAAGAAGGATGGCAAGCCTTTGACCAAGATGCTCTACAACGTGTCCGACCATGCCGAGACGAACCGGGAAGTCAGCGCGCAGGCCGTGTCCTACACGACCGGCGTGCCGCCCGTTTCCGGCGCAGCCATGTTCTTCAAGGGCATCTGGAGCGGCAAGGGCGTCTTCAACGTCGAGCAGTTCCCGGCCAAGCCCTTCCTCGATGATGTCGCCAGGCGCGGCCTGCCCACGACGATCGTGGACCTCGAGCCCGGCGCGCAGGACGAACTCTTCGCGGTGAAGACCTGATTTTCAACGTGGGGCTCATCCTGAGCGAAGTCGAAGGACGAGCCCCGGGCTACGTACGCTATCATTCTGCCCGCGCCCGCCCTTCGACTTCGCTCAGGATGAGCGCTCATTTTGCAAGAGTCCGAGAACATGAATTCCGTATCGATTCCTGAGAGCATCCCCACGCCCGTGTTCGTCCTCGACGTTGCCCGTCTCCGGACAAACCTGGAGACAGCCACGCGTGTGCGCGAGGAAGCCGATTGCAAGGTCCTGCTCGCCACCAAGGCCTTCGCAATGCCCGCCGTCTTCCCGATGATGCGCGACTATCTCGATGGCACGACAGCCAGCGGCGAGCACGAAGCCATCATGGGGCACAAGGAATTCGGCAAGGAAGTGCACGTCTATTCGCCCGCCTATACCGAGGATGAGGTGCGACGCCTCACCGAGATCGCCCAGCACATCTATTTCAATTCGGCCGAACAGCTTTCCCGCTTCGGCGCCATCACGCGCGAGGCAGGCTGCAAGGTCGGCCTGCGGGTGAACCCCGGCTATTCCAATGCCACGCTCGGCGGTGACCTCTACAACCCCACCGCCCCCGGCAGCCGCTTTGGCGAGGTGCCGGACATGCTGGACAGCGTCGACTGGTCCGGCGTCGATATCTTCCATGTGCACGCCCTCTGCGAGAGCCTGCACGAAGGCTCGGTCGGCCTGATCGAATTCGTGGCCGAGAATTTCGGCAAATACATTGAGCAGGTCTCGGCCGTGAATTTCGGCGGCGGGCATTTCCTCAACAAGCCCGGCTATGACGTGGATGCGCTGATCGCCGCGATCAGGGCCTTCAAGGCGAAGTTCAACGTGGAGGTCGTGCTGGAGCCCGGCGCGGGCCTCGTCGTGAATACCGGCGAGCTCTATGCCACAGTCCTCGCCCTGCACAGGAACGAACTCAACCTTGCGATCCTCGATGCCTCCGCCTCGACGCATATGCCCGACGTTCTGGAAGTGCCCTACCGGCCGGACATTGTCGGTGCGGGCGACCCGGGCGAACTCGCGCACACCTACCGCCTCGGCGGCAAGACCTGCATGACCGGTGATGTGCTCGGCGACTATTCCTTTTCCGCACCGCTAGTGCCCGGCCAGCAGCTGATCTTCACCGACCAGATGCACTACAGTTTCGTCAAGACGAACACGTTCAACGGCACTCCGCTGGCAAACCTCGCCGTGCGCTGGGAAGACGGCACGGTCGAGCCGATCTCCAATTTCGGCTATGAGGAATTCCGCCGCCGGCTGGGGCGTTAGGCTTTTCCGGAAGCGTTCAAGCCAAAGTCCTGATCGTTGCGAAGGGACGGAATGCGCCTCCGTGCCGTCTCGACCTCCTCAATGTCAATATCAGCCCATATGATGCCCGGCTCGGCATGATCGGCCTCGGCCAGGATTTCGCCCCACGGCGAGATGATCAGCGAGTGCCCGAACGTCTCGCGTCCGTCCTCATGCTTGCCGCCCTGTGCAGGCGCGACCACGAAACAGCCCGTCTCGATGGCCCGCGCCCGCAGCAGGACATGCCAATGCGCCTCGCCCGTCACGCGCGTAAAGGCGGCAGGCACCGTCAGGATCGATGCGCCGGCCTGCGCCAGCTGGCGATAGAGATGCGGGAAACGGACGTCATAGCAGATGGTCATGCCGACCTTGCCGAAATCCGTCTCGGCCAGCGCGGCAGTCTCGCCGGGCCGGTAGGCGCGGGATTCGCGATAGCTTTGCCCGTCGCCCACTTCGACATCGAACATGTGAATCTTGTCGTAGCGTGCGCGAATGGTCCCGTCCGGCGCGATAAGGAAAGACCGGTTTGCGAACCGGTCTTCGCCGTCCACCGTCACGGCGATTGAACCAAGCAGCAGCCAGACACCGAGTTCCGCCGCAAGCGCGCGCATGGCGGCCAATGTCCGGTCATCCGCCTCCTGAACGATCTTTGGCCGCGCCATGCCGGGGCGGATGTCCAGCAGATTAGTCATTTCCGGGGTGGCAATGAATTTCGCGCCCTGCCCGACCGCCTCACGGACCAGTCCGTCCGCCATGGAAATATTCGGTGCCACGTCCACACCGGAACGCATCTGGATACAGGCTGCACGCATCTTGCTCATGGCGCCATCCTAGCGTGTCTTGCGCCAAGCGATAGCCTGGCCAGCCTTGACGTAACAGCCTCTCTCCCGCCAGTCTGCGACATGGACCAGATGGGGAGAGGCTGATGTCGGGAATGGATCCGGAAACAATTCGCGTGGCGGTGGACATATCGGGGCTGGCGATCACGCTGGCCGGGTTTATCTTTGTGATCATGCAGATCAGGCGCCTTGGCCAGTCGATCCGCACGACGGCCCATGCGGCCATCTATTCGCAGGCCGCAGATTTCCGCACCCATTTGATGACCTATCCGGAGCTCAGGAAGTATTTCTTCGACGGCGCAGACATCGAAACCGGCCATCCGGACTATGAAAGGGCGGCCACACTATCCGAGCTCTTCCTGAACTACCTGGAACACCTGTCGGTACAGAAAAGCCATTTTGCCGGAACAGACGGCACGGCATGGATCAAGTTTGCGGGCCAGTCGCTTGAGCGCAGCCCGATTTCCAGACGCAGGCTGCAGGAAAACAAGGCCGCCTATTCACCGAAACTCCTAGCCCTGCTTCACTAGGCCGGCTGCCAGTCCGTCAGTGCCGCATCAAGGATCCCCGTCGCTTCGCGCACATGTGCGTCCGTGATGATCAGCGGCGGTGCAAGACGCAGCACATTGGCCCCGGCGACACCGACCAGCAGGTTGTTTTCGCGGCACGCGCCCTGCAGGCCTTTCGGATCGGCTTTCATCTTCAGGCCGGTCAGCAGGCCTTTGCCCGTCACGCCTTCCACCTTGTCGGGATGGCTGTCGGCGAGGCTTTTCAGCCCCTGCGCCAGCGTACCGGAAACACGGCGCACCTCGGCGAGGAAATCCTCGTTCGCGATCATGTCCCAGACAACATTGCCAACCGCCATGGCCAGCGGGTTGCCGCCATAGGTCGAGCCGTGGCTGCCAGGCTGCATGTGCTCGGCGCAGGCTTCGGTCGTCAGGCAGGCGCCGAACGGAAAGCCGCCGCCGATGCCCTTCGCGGCGCAGAGAATGTCCGGCTCGGCGCCGTCAACCCAGTTATGGGCGAACAGTTTGCCCGTGCGGCCCATGCCGCACTGGACTTCATCATAGATCAGCAGGATCCCGTGCTCGTCGCATAGCTCGCGCAGCCCGACGAGGCACTGGTCCGGCATGGCGCGCACGCCGCCTTCACCCTGAACAGGCTCGACGAGGACCGCTGCCGCCGTCGGGCGGGCGGCCGCTTCCTTCAGCGCGTCATGGTCACCCCATTCGAGATGCACGAAGCCGGGCAGCGCCGGGCCGAAACCTTCAAGATATTTCGGGTTCCCGCCGGCATTGATGGCGCCGATGGAACGGCCATGGAAGGCGCCGGTAAACGTGATGATGTCGATGCGTTCTTCACGGCCATTGGCCCAGTGATACTTCCGGGCCGACTTGATCGCGCATTCGATCGCCTCGGTGCCGGAGTTTGTGAAAAAGACGCGGTCTGCAAACGTGTCGCGGCAAATCTTGTCAGCCAATTGTTCGGCGGCCGGCACGCGGAACATGTTCGACGTGTGCCACAGCTTCCCGGCCTGGTCGCGCAGCGCATCCACCAGGGCCGGGTGGGCATGGCCTAGCGCGGTCACGGCAATACCCGCAATGAAATCGAGATAGCGAGTGCCATCCTCGGTGAAAAGATAGGCTCCCTTGCCTTCGACGAAGACTTCTTCGGGTGGCCGGTAGACGGGCATGATGTGCTGGCGTGGATCGGTCATGAATGCTCCCTGCGGTGCGCAAGCGTAATGTGTTGACGCTACGCTTGGCGAGACGCCTTCGGGAAGTCAACTCATGCGCCGCTGATCCCGGTGAATTGCCGAAGGCTCACACGGCCTCCATGGCCAACGTCCGGCCATCCTGCGGACATGCTTCGAACCGGCAAATGATCGCAATGACACCTTGCGGTCCGGTCCTCCGCAAGCGAATCATTCGCATTATGAGCCAGGCGTCGAGCAGAAATGGAAATGACTTTCATCCCTGCGGAGCAAACAGGTTCTGGATTTCAGAGTTGAACACCATTCTGTTTACGAACGATCATTCGAACTTGCGAAATCCCGACTGTATTCGACGTCACGGGATGCGAGTAACTCGCCCCGCACGTCCGGCCCCACCAAAGGGGCCCAGTTCGGCGATTACAGAAAATTAATTGAAAAACGATAAAAATACTTGACGATTATCGATAAGTGCATATTGTTAATCGGGAAGCCGAGGCGGATCGGACGCAATGTTCAAAACGCCCCCTACCTCACCTGAGCCGTTGTTACGGTTCGTCTCGGCCTTCAACCTGCTTGATGTTTCCCCTGGCATGAAGCGTACCGAAAAGACCTGATACACCTCCAAACAGAAAGAGGCGCCAGACCTGAAACCGGGTCTGGCGCCTCTCCACCGTTTGCAGCGTTTCCTCCCAGAAACTTGCCTGTTCATAGGTGACCAGTTTCACACTTGTGTCAAGAATGTGTTCAATAATTTTTTCGCATCGGTTGTTGAACCCGGAGCCAGCCTTCCAAGAAGCTTCGAGCAAGACGCCTGTGCGGCTTCACTCCAGTCCGCAGTCGGAGACAATGCGAAGGAGGCTTCGCTTTTAAGAATGACACCGTCGGACAAGATCTTCAAGCCATTCGCGCGGAGCGTCGCCCCCGTCGATGTGATGTCCACAATGACATCCGCCGCGCCGGTTGTCGGCGCCGCTTCAGTCGCGCCCGCGCTCTCGACAAGACGATACTCGCCGACCGATTTCGCCGCGAAGAAGCGCCGTGTCAGGCGCATGTATTTGGTCGCCACACGCAGACGCCGGTGGTGCAGCTTGCGGAACGCCGCACCCGCCGCTTCAAGGTCCGACATCGTATCCACGTCCAGCCACGCCTGCGGCACTGCAACAATTACATCCGCAGCGCCAAAGCCAAGCTGGCGCACAACCCGGAAGTCACCTGGTCCTTCAGGGGCCAGGTCGTGAAGCAGGTCTTCGCCCGTCACGCCGATATGCAGGCTGCCTTCAATCAGCCCCTGGGCAATCTCCCGCGCTGACAGCAGGCGCATCTCGACATCGCCCAGTCCGGCAATCTCGGCCTGGTAGCCGCGGTCTCCGCCGATCTGGCTGACCGGGAACCCGAGACCCGCGAGCCATTGTTCCGTCTGTTCCTTGAGACGTCCCTTGGACGGGATCGCGAATGATAGCTTGCTCATGACATGCTCCCCCGTGCACGGACGACCCTGTCAGGACGAACGACCCCGCCAATACCGGTCGCCTTGGCCCGTCCGCCCGACAGACCCGCAATCAAACCGTCATAGCGTCCCCCGGCGGCAATCGGCTGGCGCTCGGTCAGCGCCCCGGCAAAGGTCTCGAAAACGAAGCCGTCATAGTAGGTAAAGCGCCGGCCGAATCCGGACCGGAACCGGCCACGCTCGCCGAGCTGCGGCACCGCGGCAATGATCGCATCGACCCGCCTGGCGACACGCTCGATCACCGGGCCCATCGCTGCAAGCCCGTGCTCATTTGCAATGCCTGACAGTTCTGACGCTGTTTCGGGCGCGGCGCAGTTCACGCTTGCAAGCGCGCCGAGCGCCCGGCGCGCATCCTCAGGCACCCCGCCTGCATCGGCCGCAGCCGCCTTTGCCACCAGGCCCTCAATGATCTCGCCAACCGAGCGCGTCCCGATCATCGGAATGGACCTGTCGCGCAGCGCATCGAGAAACAGTTCGTTTGCTACGTCCGGAGCAGCCTCAGAAAGCGCATGGGCAAGGTCGACTTCCGGTGCTGACGGCGCCCCTGCCAGCAATTCGGCCACGCCGCCCTCCTGTCGGAACGCCCGCTTCAGCAGGTCGGTCGTCACGCGGGCCAGACCGAGCGCGTCGACAAAGGCAGGAAACACAGCAAGGTCACCCATCACCATGCGCCAGTCTTCAATGCCGCATGCCGCAACCGCCGAATGGACCAGCGCGAAAGCGTCAGCATCCTCGTCCGGGCTGGACGCGCGGCCGAAGCGTTCAAAGCCTACCTGCGTAAATTCCATCGAATCATCCGGCGAGGCCGGCAGGCGGAAGGCACGCGCCGCATAAGTGTAGGCTTCAGGGCCGTTCTTCCCGGAAGAAAGGCGATCCGCTTCCAGTCCGGCAACCGGCAATGTCAGGTCTGGCCGCATCACCATTTCATTGCCGCGATGGTCCGTGAACACGCAAAGCCGCGCCCGCACCGCCTCGCCGGACAGTTCGAGCGGAATATCTGACGCCAGCACATAGGCAGGGTCAACCGGGCGTGCGCCCGTGCGCGCAAAAACGGCGCTCGCGGCTTCGGCAATCTGCTCCGGCGTCATCCCTGTGCCTCGACAATGCGGCGCACAGCCTCCACCATTTCGGCGCGCGGCACTTCGATCTGCCCGGGCCGTGCTTCGCGGTATTCCTCGTTGGACTGGATCGCTTTCGCTTTCAGAGCGCCCATTTCGAGGTCCTTGATCGTGACGGTCCCTTTGGCGAGTTCATCACTGCCAACCATCACCACGGCAGGCGCGCCGCGGCGGTCGGCATATTTCATCTGCGGCCGCATGCCCGAGGCGCCCATATAGGCCTCCGCGCGCAGACCCGCCCGGCGCAGCTCAGTCGCCACTTCGAGTGCGATCGCCGGGTTTTCCTTGTCGAGGTTCAGCACCACGACCGGGCCGTCGAGCTTGCTCGTCTCGCCCATGATGGCGAGCGCCGCAGCCAGCCGCGAGATGCCGACGGAGAATCCCGTTGCCGGAACCGTCTCACCGGTAAACCGCGCAACCAGGTCATCATAGCGTCCGCCGCCACCGATGGATCCGATGCGGTAGGACTTGCCGTCCTCGCCGGTGACCTCCCGCAGCAATTCAGCCTCGTAGACAGGCCCGGTATAATATTCGAGCCCGCGCACAACGGACGGATCAATCACGACATCACCCTCGGGCGCGCCAAGCGCTTCGAGCGCCACGGCAATCGCCTCAAGCTCCGCGAGCCCCGCCTTGCCTTCCTCGCTGTTGCCTGCGGCCTGCGAGAGGTTGGCGAGCGTCTCGGCCCGGGTCTTTGCGCCTGCTTCGGCGAAGGCCATCACGGCTTTGACTTCCGCGTCACCGAGGCCTGCGCCCTTGGTGAAGTCGCCGCTCTCATCGAGACGCCCCTTGCCGAGCAGGTCGGCCACACCGCCGGAACCCAGACGGTCAAGCTTGTCCAGGGCACGAAGGATTGCGAGGCGCGAGCCCTCCGACGTCGCCCCGACACCGTCCAGCACACCGTTCAGCAGGCGCCGCGTGTTCACCCGAATGACAAACTCGCCGGTCTCCATGCCGACCGCGCGCATCGCTTCGGCCCCCATGGCAATCATTTCGGCGTCTGCGTGGAAGCCCGGCGCGCCCACCGTGTCGGCATCGCACTGCCAGAATTCGCGGAACCGGCCGGGCCCCGCTTTCTCGTTGCGCCAGACCGGCCCCGCAGCATACCTGCGAAACGGCCTGCCAACGGTCTGGCCCGCCTCCGCGATGAACCGGGCAAGGGGGGCGGTCAGGTCATAGCGCAGCGACATCCACTGCTCGTCATCATCCTGAATGGCGAAGACACCCGCATTCGGCCGGTCATCATCCGGCAGGAATTTGCCGAGCGCATCGGCGTACTCGAACGCGCCAGTCTCCAGCGCCTCGAAGCCCCACTGGCGGTAAACGGCCGTAACCTTTTCGACCAGTTCGGCCTGCGCATGGATCAGCGCTTCGCGTTTGTCGGGGAAACCCCGCGGCTTGCGGGCGAGATCCTTGCCGGTGAGGGGCTGGGTGTCCTTGTCGCTCATGTCATTCAGGTCCTGTTTGCCGACGCGCCCCGCATAGACGCAGACGGTCCGGATGGAAAGGCAACACAACGCAGAAGCGCGTCCCTGCCGCGGCTCGCCTCATCTGGTCTGGTTCTGGGAGATGAACACTTGCAGGAGGCGCAGCCGAACCGGTTCGCGCCTCGTCGGCGCGTCACGCGTGGTGATGATGGTGGTGCAGCATTGTGTTCATTGCGCAGGCGGATAAGCAGCCGCCCGGAGAAAGTCAAGCCGGAGACCTGCCCTGTTCAGGCGTCCTTGCCGGGCCGCGTGAAGGGCTTTTCGGCGCCGTCCCGCCGGGCAATCAGTTTGAAAATGCCCGTTCCGCGCATCAGCAGCTTGTCGCCCGTCCAGATGCGGCCCTCGACCGTGATGACATCATCCGCCACCCCGACCACTTCGCCCTTGCCTTCGACAAAGCTGCCAAGCGTCGCCCCTGACAGGAAATCGCACATCAGGCGGATGGTGACCCACCAAGTGTCATCATCCTTCTCGACGGCCCCGCCCCAGGCCATGTCTGCGAAGGTCATGAGCATGCCGCCATGTGCGTTCATCATGCCATTGGTATGATGCTCCTCGACGCGAAACGCCCGTGTCAGGCCGGTTTCGTCGCGCTTTTCGAACAGCGGGCCAACCTGGCGGCCAAAGCCGCGATGCCATGGCAGTTCATTATAGCCTGCCGGAATGTCGAACGTCTGGCTTCTGGTAAAATCATCGGTCATGGACAGCGGATTAGCGCTGGTGCGCCGGCAAGACCAGCCCCTTGCGCGCCAAATCGCGCACCGCCTGCTAAAGTTCGATCATGTCGAAGTCCGACTTCGGCGTTCCGCACAGCGGGCAGATCCAGTCATCCGGTATATCCGCCCAGCGTGTGCCCGGCGCGAGCCCCTCATTCGGGTCACCCAAAGCTTCTTCGTAAATGTAGCCGCACGTGCGGCACTGCCAGATCTTGTAGGGTTCGCTCATTGATCCGCCTCCCGGCTGGCCGGCGCGAGACGGGCCCGCAAGGAGGCCAGCAATTCATCCCGCACTGGTGCGATCTGCGTCGCGGGGTCGATCAGGCACTGCATCCTCAGGCCCAGCAGGGCACACCCGGTCAGCAGCGCCTGCGCATCCGCATCCACATCGGCGCGAATGCCGCCATCCGCCTGCCCTCGTTCGATCATCGCCCGGATAAGGACCCGCTCGATCGCATGCGAGTCGGCGAAGGCGGACCGGAAGTCGAGCTGGTCGGCAACGGCAGCGGAGAGCAGCATGAAATACGCCTTGGCCTCGTCTTGGCCTTCGAGTGTCTGGCAATGCAGGTCGACGAAAGCGCACAGCGCCGACAGGCCGTCCATGTCCGCCACCCGTTCCCGGTCGAGGGCTTCGCCCTGCCAGCTGTGCAGATGGTCGATCAGGGCGCGGATCAGGCCGTCCTTCGAGCCGAAGCGCTGGGTGATCAGGCCGCGCGAAAATCCGGCCTCCCGGCCGATCATGTCGAACGTGGCAGCCGAGACGCCATTCTCCGACACGACACGGATCGTGGCTTCCAGCAGCTCCCTTTCGGACCGGTCGCGGCGCTCCGCCTGCGTCAGGCGCTCAGTATCGGATGCAAGGATGCCGGACGTTTCGCTCATACTGACACTTAACATATTTGTTGGCCATATAGCAAGTATGTGATAGACACATCGCATGAACCCGCCGACGGCGCGGGAAGAGGAGGAAGACACCATGGCCATCCCGAGCCAGATCGCGGCAGATATCGTTGATCCGAAAGCCTATGCCGACTGGGACCGGTCGCATGAGGCTTTTGCCTGGTTGCGCAAGAACGCGCCGCTGGATGTGGCCGAGATCGAGGGTTTCGATCCCTTCTGGGTGGTCTCCCGCCATGCCGACATTCTCAATATCGAGCGCCAGAACGACCTGTTCCATAATGAAGACCGCTCAGCCACGCTGACCACGATCGAAGCCGACCGGAAGGTCCGGGAAATGATGGGCGGTTCGCCCAACCTCCTGCGCTCGCTGGTCCAGATGGATAATCCGGACCATATGCAGTATCGCCGCCTCACACAGGCCTGGTTCATGCCGCAGAACCTGCGCAAGCTTGAAGATCGCATCCGCGAGATCGCGCGCGGCTTCATCGACAAGATGGCCGACAAGGGCACTGAATGCGACTTCGCCCGCGATGTCGCTTTTCTCTACCCGCTGCACGTCATCATGGAAGTTCTCGGCGTGCCGGAGATCGACGAGCCGCGCATGCTGAAGCTGACGCAGGAACTTTTTGGGGCGCAAGACCCGGAAGTGAACCGCTCGGGCGCAGCAGTCGAGAGCACGGATGCGGGCCTCGCCAACATCCAGGCCACGGTCGCCGATTTCTTCGAGTACTTCGTGGCCATGACGGAAGACCGCCGGAAAAATCCGCGCGAGGATCTTGCCAGCGTGATTGCCAATGGCGCGGTCTATGACCAGCCGCTCGGCCACCTCGAAGCCATGAGCTATTACATCATCGCCGCCACAGCGGGACACGATACGACATCCAACACGACAGGCGGCGCGCTCTGGGCCCTGGCCGAAAATCAGGACCAGTTCCGCAAGCTCAAGGGCGACCTGTCGCTCATTCCGTCCATGGTCGAAGAATCGATCCGGTGGGAAACGCCGGTGAAACACTTCATGCGCACGGCGACCGCCGACACGGAAATCGCAGGCCGGAAGATCAAGAAGTTCGACTGGCTGTTCCTGGCCTATCCGTCCGGCAATCGTGACGAGGATGTATTCGACGCCCCCTACACGTTCAAGGTCGACCGCTCACCCAACAAGCATGTCGCCTTCGGCTATGGCGCACACGTGTGCCTGGGCCAGCACCTGGCCCGTATGGAAATGCGCATCCTCTGGGAAGAATTGCTGCCGCGCCTCGAATCCGTGGAACTCAACGGCAAGCCCACGCGCGTACAGGCGAACTTTGTCAGCGGTCCGAAATCGATCCCGATCAAGTTCAAGATGACATAGGCCTCAGTCCAGGCCGGCCGCCTTGAGCGCGCCGGCCTGGCGTTCGGCGACGACCTTCACATCGAAGCCTTCGAGGCTTTCCTCGAACAGGCGGTGATAGTTTACTTCAGCCTTGAGGCGCAGATAGGCGGCGCCAAGGCCGATGGCGGCGCGGTCCATGAACACGAACTCGCGCGGGATCTTCACCGGCCCCTTTTCCTTCAGCAGCTTGCGCACCTGGAAGGCTTCCTTGCGGCCATACTCGCCCGCTGACACGCCATCAGCGACGCTGCGCACGCGGTCGTCCAGCAACGGCCCATAGATGAAACGCGCCCAGATGTTCAGCACTTCGACCAGTTCCCGCGACAGGTTCTGGAATCCCCATTTTTCATAGGCCGCATAGGCCCCATCGAAATCGTCGCGCAGCATGGCGCGGTAGAGGTCGACCACGCCTTCCACGAAGGTGGGCGGAAAGACCCGGATACAGCCGAAATCGAGCAGGTTGATGCCGGTGCCTCCGCCCGTCACCTGGTAATTGCCCAGATGCGGATCGCCGTGGATCACGGCGTGGCCATTGAATGGGCCCCACCAGGTCCAGAACAGCATCTCGGCGATATGATTGCGCGTCTCCTGGGGGGCATTCTCGAACGCGTCGAGGCGCTCACCGTCCAGCCACGTCATGGTCAACAGGCGTTCCGTCGACAGTTCCGCAACGGGTTCCGGCACCTGCACGAAATCCTTGTCGGCCAGCATGTTCCGGTAAAGCGCCATATGCCTGGCCTCGCGCTCATAATCGAGCTCCTCCCGCAAACGGTCGGTCACTTCGCTCACCATCTCGGTCAGGTCGATCGAACCATCCATGCGCTTGAACAGGCCGAGCATGGCCTTCAGCTGGCCCACATCGGATTCCACCGCGCTCGACATGTCGGGATATTGCAGCTTGCACGCTACCCGGCGGCCATCATGCATCCGCGCGTCATGCACCTGCCCGAGCGACGCCGCATGCGATGCCTCCTTCTGGAAGGCGTCGAACTTCGACAGCCAGTCCGGGCCAAGCTCGGCCCGCATCCGGCGCTTGACGAACGGCCAGCCCATCGCGGGCGCCTGCGCCTGCAACTGGCCGAGTTCGGCCGCATATTCGGCTGGCAGGAAGTCCGGGATGGTCGATACCATCTGCGCCACTTTCATCAGCGGCCCCTTGGACCTGCCAAGGGCGGCCGCCAGAGCCTTGGCGATCCGTTCGTCGCCCTGGTCGCCACCGAACAGGGAATTGGCCGCAAAGCTGATACCGGCGCCAGACAGGTTTGCGCCCACACGGGCCGTACGAGCGATCCGTCCGGTCAGTCGGTTGCGTTCCGGATCGGGCACGTCAGGGATATCTGTCATAGGGGCGATATAGGCTGTTTCCAGCCGAAAGGCAGGGGTGGCATTTGCAAAAAGACCGCCCCGATGGTTGCGGCACCCCTTCGAGTGAGGCAAGTCTGGGCGCTCAGAATGCTGGAGGCTGCCCCATGAACTCGTCTGCCGAATTTGATGTCGTCATCTATGGGGCCACAGGTTTCACCGGGCGGCTCGTCGCCGAATACATGAATAACACCTACGGCGTCGGCAAGGACGTCAACTGGGCCATGGCCGGGCGGTCCCTCGACAAGCTGAAAGCCGTGCGCGACGAAATGGGGATCGCGAAGTCGGTCGACCTCATCGTGGCTGACGCGTCAGACCCGGCGTCTCTGGAAGCCATGGTCAAGTCCGCACGTTGCGTCCTGACGACGGTCGGCCCTTACCAGCTTTACGGCACACCTCTCGTCGAGGCCTGCGCCACCCACGGCACCGACTATGTCGACCTCTGCGGCGAAGTCGCATGGATGCACGACATGATCGCCGCCTATGAAACCAAGGCAAAGAAAAGCGGTGCGCGCATCGTCTTCTCGTGCGGCTTCGACTCGATACCGTTCGATCTCGGCGTACTGTTCCTTCAGAACGAAATGATGCGCCAGTTCTCCACACCGGCGGTTCGGGTCAAAGGGCGCATGCGTGCGATGGCCGGCACGTTCTCCGGCGGCACGGCTGCGTCAGGCCGCGAAACCATGGCCCGCGCCATGCGCGAGCCCGCTGTGATGGCTGTCCTGCGCAACCCCTTTTCGCTCGCCGGCGGGTTTGAAGGCCCCGAACAGCCGCACGGCATGTCCGTTCAGGAAGACGAGGATTTCGGATCCTGGGCCGCCCCTTTCATCATGGCCACGATCAACACCAAGAACATCCACCGTTCGAATGCGCTGATGGGCCACCCCTACGGGCGCGACTTTGTCTATGACGAAATGATGCTGACAGGTCCGGGCGAAGCCGGAAAGGCGGCGGCCGAAATGGTGGCCAAAAGCGATCCGATGGGCGGGGATGACGCGCCCAAGCCTGGCGAAGGCCCGTCAAAGGCCGAACGTGAAGCCGGTCACTACGATTTCGCGCTGCTCGGCATCACGAAAAATGGCGACAGAATCCGGGCCACGGTCAAAGGCGACAAGGATCCCGGCTATGGTTCCACGTCCAAAATGATCGCCGAGTCAGCCATCTGCCTCGTCAAGGACTGCACCGACCTCGCAGGCGGCATCTATACGCCCGCATCAGCCATGGGACTCACGCTTGTCGCCCGCCTCCAGGCGAATGCCGGATTAACCTTCAGTATCGACAAATGAGGCAAAAGGGTGACAAGCGCCCCTTTTTCAGGCTATAGCGCCCGCGTCCGCCCCTCATCGCGGTCGTAACCGGAGAGTCGTTAACCGCCTCATCCTCCACCGGACCAAGATATCCGGCATGATATTATCCCCCAAAAATCAACCAATCCGGCAGCTGCGAGCAGAACGCCAGCGCCCCAGGCCGAACCATCGGCCGCAAGAAGGACCCGTCGCCCCATGTCATACAATACGTTGTTGACCGAGTCTGATGCCGACACCGGCGTCGCCATCATCACGTTGAACCGTCCCGATCACCTCAACGCACTGAACGACGCGATGATGACGGAACTGACGCACGCCATCGACCGCTTCGAGGCCGACAAGGAAATCGGCTGCATCGTGCTGACAGGCTCGCGCAAGGCCTTTTCAGGTGGCGCCGATATCCGCGAGATCATGGATCAGGACTATCCGGCAGCCTATTATGAAGACCTCATCACCCGTAATTGGGAACGCGCCGCCAGCGCCCGCAAACCCATGATCGCTGCCGTCAGCGGCTATGCGGTCGGGGGCGGGTGCGAACTGGCCATGATGTGCGACATCGTGATTGCAGCAGACTCAGCCCGGTTCGGCCAGCCCGAAATCCGTCTCGGCGTCATGCCGGGCGCCGGCGGCACGCAGCGGCTGGCCCGCTTCATCGGCAAGTCGAAAGCCATGGAACTCTGCCTGACCGGCCGCATGATGGAAGCCGCCGAAGCGGAACGCTGCGGCCTGGTCGCGCGGGTCGTTCCGGCCGACGACCTGATGGATGTCGTCCGTGAAATGGCGCGCACGATTGCGTCCATGCCACGCGCTGCAGCGATGATGACAAAGGAAGCCATCAACGCCGCCTATGAAACGCCCATGTCCCAGGGCATCCGGTTCGAGCGGCGCCTGTTCCAGTCTCTGTTCGCGACCGAAGACCAGAAAGAAGGCATGTCGGCCTATGTCGAGAAGCGCTCGGCGCACTTCAAGGACCGCTAGACGCCCCGCACAGTCCCTATTCTCCTTACGAACAAGTCTGTGTTAGCCTCAGCCAGTCTACAGGGCGGGGGCGACTTGGCGGAAGGGACAGTAATGGGTGAGGTAAGCGCGGTTTCGGCCGGCCTGTTTGTCAGCGTACTTGTGGCATTATTCGTGATCGGCGTCGCAGTAGCAGCCTTGATTCACAGGTCTCGCGGGCCATTCATTCTATCCGGCGACGATGAAACCTATCTCGTTCGCAACCCTGATGGACGGATCCAGGCTCTGGCCTCTGACATGAAGATCAGGTTTGGCGATCCGCGCATCGTCCAGTTCCAGCGCCGCCAGCACTTGCGGTTCCCCGTCTACGATCCGCGCTTCAATTCG
Source organism: Hyphomonas sp. BRH_c22 (assembly GCF_000961795.1). Taxonomy (GTDB): domain Bacteria; phylum Pseudomonadota; class Alphaproteobacteria; order Caulobacterales; family Hyphomonadaceae; genus Hyphomonas. Next base: position 6,037 of record NZ_LADU01000099.1, on the reverse strand, counting down.
CTTGCACACGACCATCTCGTCACCGAATCCGGCGCCATATCGCTGCGTATTCACACGACCACGCCGTTCCCCTTCACAGCTGTCACGAATGACGGGCATGAGGTGACTGTCACCTCATCGGTCAGCTTCTGCGTCAATCGCGACCGTGTGACGGACCTCGCTCGTCTCGGCGATTTCGGTGATCAGTTCGAGCGGCGCATCCGGTCTGCCTTTTCCGGGGCCATCGGCCGGCGCAAGGACGAGCAGCTGCGCGAAAGCCATCATGAAATTGAGCGCGAAGTCACCGAGGAACTCGCCGGCATGGAAACCGGCAGCGGTGACCTTGGCGTACCGCTTGGCGTGTCCGTCTTCGAGGCCCGCTTCAGCTATCGCGACGGCTCCACCCTTCCCAGTGAGGTCATGGTCGCATCACGCTCGTTGATGTCGGACGAGGCTGGCGCCTCCACGGATGGAACAGGTGCCGCGACCGAGCCCCGGCGCCTGGCACTGGCGCCCGCCGCTGAGCCGGTGGATTTGGGATCGCGCGGCACGGAGACGCCGGGCGCCATGCAGTTCCTCGGCACGGAACTCGACAAATTGCTGGACCAGTTCCGTGATCGCAGCCCCGAGCAGATTTCTGCGCTGCTGAGCCTGATGGAGATGCAGACGCGCCAGAATATCGTGTCCATGCTGGCGAAATCAGGCGGACTCGTTGTCTTTTCGGCAAAGGAGCTGGGACTGGAAGGCAACGCCGCCCTGACCGAGAGGCTTCAGGCAATGGCTTCGGAGACTGAAGACGCACCGGAAACTGAGTAGGGACGGCCAGGGACAGCAGTTTTCTGTCAGCCCCCCAGTTGACGCATTCGCACCGTTTATGTATGCCCCCGCCTTCAGCTTGAGGGAGGTCTCCTTCGGGCTTCAGGAGTTAGACATGGCAAATACCCGTTCCGCCAAGAAGATGGTCCGCAAGATTGCGGCTCGCACCGAGGTCAATAAGGCGCGCCGCTCGCGTGTGCGCACATATGTCCGCAAGGTCGAGGAAGCCATCGCCGCAGGCGACAAATCCGCTGCACAGGACGCCCTGCGCGTCGCACAGCCTGAGCTGATGCGCGCCGTCACCAAGGGCGTGATGCACAAGAACACATCTTCGCGCAAAGTTTCGCGTCTCTCGGCCCGCGTCAACGCGATGGGCTGAGGCCTTTTCGGGCACTGTCCGATACACAAAATCAAAGCCCGCCCGGCTCATCCCTGGCGGGCTTTTTCTTGCGCCGAATTAATGATCGGTTTCTCGTCAGCCCGCCCGGAATATGGTCTACTTTATTCGACAAAATATTCTGGTCCGTTGCAGCATTTTTGCGCAGTTTGACAGGCCAGAGATGCAGGATCGGGCGGCTTGAATACGCGGATCAAAAAGAAGCAGATTTTGACCGGAATTTCACAGCCAATTTTCCATCAGGGGTGTTGACAGAACAGACGCGAACGATTGCGCCGGATGACTCACTCACAAAAAAAATGCACCTGATAAGCGGCTGATTTTGATGCGATTTTGAAGACATGGCGCAAGAGTCAACCAGCCAATTCCCGTCGTCATCAAAAAGATACACTTGCCACCAATTCGGCCTGACGGTACCTTGTGGATATCAGCTTTTAACTCTCCCTGCACGGAGTATTTACGGGGCCCAGATAGATATCTGGAGGGAGAGTTGCGTGCCTGCTGATCAGGACTAAACATAACAAGAAAATGGGGCTCGGCGATGGACCGAAATACACTTTTTGATTCTGAGCATGGCGTAGAGTTTTCGGGCACGGAAAAAGTCAATAATCTCCCAGGCCAGGCGATCTGGACACAAGTTCGGGAAAAGCTGGCAACCGTGTTGAACGCAACGGATTATGACCGTTGGATCGAAGACCTGCGCCTGATTGCGGAAGTCGATGGTGAAATGGTGATCGCGGCCCGTGATCCCCTTGCCTATGACCGCGTCGTGGCTGAGCACAAGCGGCTGATCCAGCGCACATGGCGTGAACTCGATCCTGCCCGGCGCGGCATCCGGCTCGAATGCTGGCGCAATGCGCGCGCTGAAATTCGCGATCTCGTGTCCGATCCCTGGGCCGACATGGCGGCTGCGCCCCAACCGGAGCCCGCGATCGCAGGTTCTGGCGATGGCGAGAAGCCGACAGGTGCCTCCAGTGCAAACGGCGCGCCCGAGATGACATTCGAGACGCTGGTCGTCGGCCAGTCGAACGAGATAGCCGTACAGCTTGCGCAGCGGATTGCGGCAGGCCAGACCGTCGGAACATCGACAACGCTGATCTATGGCCGTCAGGGCACCGGCAAGACGCATTTGCTGGTGGCGCTGAAGAACCGGGTTGAAGCCAGCGATTCCGAGCGGGTCGTCGTCTATCTCACGGCCGAGGAATTCATGTCGGCCTATCATGACGGCGTGAAGGCCAAGGACACGAGCGGGCTGAAAAGGCGTCTTCGGTCGGCGACGCTCCTGCTGATCGACGACCTGCACCGTATCGCCGGCAAACCGGGCACCGAGACCGAGCTCTACCAGAACATCCGCGAAGTCACCGGCAATGGCGGTCAGGTGGTTCTGGCAGGCGATGAAGCCCCTGGCGATGTCACAGGCTTCGGCCCCCGCATGCGGGCCGAGCTGAAGGGCTCGATCGCTGTCGAAGTGGGGCTTCCCGACGCTGACATGCGCCGCGAAATCCTTGTGCGCCTTGCAGCCCACATAGAAGCGGGGCATCCAGACTTTGTCCTGACCGACGAAATGATCACGCGCATCAATGCGGGCATCCGTGGCCCCGGCCGCGAGCTGACCGGTGCGATCTGGAGCCTTTACACCGAAGCCGGCTTCGGTGACCGGGCCCCGACCATGGACATGCTGGACCGCGTGATCCGGCGCCATCAGGGAGAAATCAAAGTGCCCACGATCGAACTCGTCAAGCGTGCGACAATGAAGGTGTTCAACATCTCCAAGAGCGATCTGGAAAGCCCTTGCAAGGCCCGTGCAGTCGTCTATCCGCGTCAGGTGGCCATGTATCTCTGCCGCGAAAAGACCGGCAAGTCGCTTCCACAGATCGGTCACAGTTTCGGCAAGCGCGATCACACGACCATCCTCTACGCCCACCGGAAGGTGACGAAGAATATCGCAACCGACCCGGAACTGGCGGGCGACATTGCCCGTGTGTCCGAGGCGATTTTCGAGCTCCAGGCGGCAGGCGCAAACTAGAACCGCCAGGTATCCCTTGGGCATCGCCGGATCGGCGCTTGGCTTTTCCGCCCGATTGTTTAAGGGTTCTTAGCCCGCTCTCCACCAGAGAGCGGGCTGATTCTGCCAGGGGCCTCCAGCCCGTTCGGCACGAACCAGTCCAATCGAATATGACCAGGCAGACAGGCGCACCGGGCGCCGGTGAGGGACGGACAAACAGATGAAGCTAACCATTGAACGCAGCGATCTCCTCAATGCCCTCTCGCATGTGCAGAACGTCGTTGAGCGCCGCAATACGATTCCGATCCTGTCGAACGTCCTGCTGCAGGCCAGCAAGGGCCAGTTGAAGCTCACCGCGACGGATCTCGACATCGAGGCCGTCGACAGCGCCGACGCGAAAGTCACGGCGGAAGGGGCGATCACTGCGCCCGCCGGGACCTTGTTCGACGTGATCCGCAAGCTGCCCGCCGGCGCAGAGGTTGAACTCGAAACCCAGCCCGACAACCAGCGCCTCACGATCCGCGCAGGCCGTTCGCACTTCGAACTGCCCACCCTGCCCGCCTCCGATTTCCAGACGATGAGCAGCGATGACGGCGCGACCAGCTTCTCGGTCGACGCGAAGGATTTCGCCCGCCTGATCGACAAGACGCGCTTTGCGATCTCGACCGAAGAGACCCGCTACTATCTCAACGGCGTCTATCTTCACGGCGTCAAGTCAGACGATGGCACCCCGGTCCTGCGCACGGTCGCCACTGACGGTCACCGTCTGGCCCTCGCCGAAATTCCTGCGCCGAAGGGATCTGAAAATCTCGAAGGCGTGATCGTCCCGCGCAAGGCTGTCGCCGAAGCGCGCCGCCTCGTCGATGCGATTGACGGCGATATCGAGATTGAAGTGTCCGACACCAAGATCGTGGTGCGCGCGGGCCGCGCTGTGCTGACATCGAAACTGATCGACGGATCCTTCCCCGACTATTCGCGCGTCATTCCCAAGGGCAATGACAAGAAACTCGTCGTCGACAACAAGGCCTTCGAGGCCGCTGTCGACCGCGTCTCGACCGTTTCGGCAGAGCGCTCGCGTTCGGTCAAGATGTCACTGTCCGAAGGCAAGCTGACCCTTGCGGTCAACCATGCCGAAACTGGCGCCGGCAATGAAGAGCTTGAAGCCGAATACGGCTCTGACCCGATGGAGATCGGCTTCAACGCCAAATACCTCCTCGACATCGCTGGCCAGATCGAGGCTGAGACCGCCGAGTTCATGTTCAACGATCCGGCCTCCCCCGCGCTCGTGCTCGACCCGTCGGACGACAGCGCGCGCTATGTGCTGATGCCGCTTCGGGTGTAATGTCATGATCCTGGCCCTGCACCGCCGCCGGTTTCTGATCGGCGCGGCTGCAACGGCCAGCTTCGGCGCATGTGCATCACCAGGGACGCAGACCAACACGATGTATGGACTGATCGGCAAATTCACTTCCACGGACGGCGACCGTGACCGGCTGGCGGCCATCTTGCTGAAGGGCCTGCGCGACATGCCCGGCTGCCTCAGCTATATCGTCGCCAATGATCCAGGCGATCCCAATGCGCTGTGGATCACCGAGGTCTGGGACAATGCCGACAGCCACAAGGCCAGCCTATTGCTGCCGTCTGTCCAGGCCGCCATCCAGGAAGGCCGCCCCCTGATCGCCGGCATGCAGCAGGTCGCCGAGACCGCACCCGTCGGCGGCCACGGCCTGACGGCGACATGATTTCCCGGCCCCCCGGCATGTCATGACCGCGCTCACCCGCCTTTCGCTGACGGACTTCCGCAACTACGCGGCGCTCTCCCTGCATCTCGACGGTCGCCACGTCTGCCTGTTCGGCGCGAATGGCGCGGGCAAGACCAACCTGCTCGAAGCCGTCAGCCAGCTCGGCCCCGGGCGCGGGCTGCGGTCTGCCACCCTGCCGGAAATGGTCCGCAAGGATGCCGCGGGCGGCTGGACAGTCGCAGCCACGCTCGCCAATGACCAGAAGATCGGTGTGGCGCTCGAAAGCGGCTCCGGCGCCAAGCGCAATGTCCGCGTCGATGGCGCCTCCGCCACCGCATCAGACCTCGCAGACCTGATCCGCATCGTCTGGCTGACCCCTTCCATGGACAGCGTGTTCCGGGGCGGGGCGTCCGACCGCCGGCGCTTCCTTGACCGCCAGGTCATGTCGCATGTGCCGACCCATGGCCGCGCCGCCAGCCGGTACGAACAGGCGATGCGCGAGCGCAATGCCCTCCTCGAACGCGGGCATGTCGATCCGGCATGGGCCGACGCAATCGAGGCGCGCATGGCCGAGGCCGGCGCCGAGATTGCCATCAATCGCGCCCATGTACTGGAATCCCTGCAAGTCGCCATCGAAGCCCGGCCCGAGGGCCATTTTCCCAAGGCAGACCTGACGCTGGACGGCGATGCCGAACAGGCGGCCCTGCGCGGTGACGATTTCAAGTCGATTTTCGAGGCGCTGGCCGAAACCTTCCGCACGACACGCCGCCGCGACATTGCCGCCGGGCGCACGATTGACGGCCCGCACCGCTCTGACCTCATGGTCATTCACCGTCCCACCGGCGCCCCAGCCCGCGATGCCTCGACCGGGCAGCAGAAGGCGCTCCTCATCGGCCTGATACTTGCCTCGGCTGGCGCGCTGAGGGCCGACGGCGATGGTCCGGCGCCCTTGCTACTGCTCGATGAAGCCGCCGCGCACCTCGACCCCGACCGCCGCGCAGCCCTCTATGACGAGCTGTGCGCCCTTGGCGGGCAGGCCTGGCTCACCGGCACGGAACGCTTCCTGTTCGAGGCGTTCGGTGACCGCGCCCAATGCGT
>NZ_LADU01000062.1 GCF_000961795.1 Hyphomonas sp. BRH_c22 | reverse complement strand
GCGCGGCCCGTGCGCAAGGCGCCGGTGACCTGGAGCCGCCCGCGTCGGTCCATGCCTCCTACCTTCCCGCCTTGCCCCCGGTCCTCATACGCCCGGGCGCCCGCACCTTTCGTCCGCCCCCTCCCGCCTGCCGGGAAAGGTGCGCGGGCGAGGATTCATTTTTGCGAGGCTGACATGACCCTTTCACCTGAGACACCTGCACCCCTTGGAACAGCGGACGGACCGGATTTGCGGGAGACACAACGCATCTATGTCGCCTGTCTTGCCGCCTACAATAATGGGCATCTGCATGGGGCTTGGATCGAGGCGACCTCGCCGGATGAGGTCAGAGACAAGATCCGCGCCATGCTGGCGGCGTCGCCGGAGCCAGACGGGGATGAATGGGCCATCCATGATTATGAAGGGTTCGAAGGGGCGCGCCTCTCGGAATATGCCTCGTTCGAGACTGTGTGCGCTCTGGCGGCCTTCATCGCCGAGCATGGCGCGCTTGGCGCGAAACTCTACCGCAACTTCGGCGACGACATTACACAAGCCGAAGCCGCGTTCGAGGATTATGCGGGTTCATATCACAGCGCCGCAGACTTTGCCGAGGAACTGATCCGCGACAGCGGCACGGAGATTCCGGCTGCACTCGACTATTATATCGACTGGACCGCGCTCGCCCGCGACATGGCGCTGAATGGCGAGATCATGGTGTTCCAGACGGGCTTTGATGAAGTCCACATTTTCTGGAGCCGCTGACCATGGCCTTCCGGGAGAGATTTGACTGCTATGTCTGCGAAGGTGACAGCATTGCCTGCGAGATTGACGGCTTTCGCGTCACCGCGCGGATTGTCCGTGACGATTGCATGGACGCACCCGACCAGCGCCAGGACGGATTTTGGCCGTCGCTCTACATCAATGATCCGGGTTTCATTGGCCCGGGAAACAATTTTCGCGAGCGGCTGGCGAAGGCACAAGCCGAGGCCGAAGCCGTCATGGAAGCGTGGCGCAGGGATGAGTGGTTCTATTGCGGGATCGTGCTCGCGATTGAATGCGAAGGCGTGGAACTGGACTCAACACAAGCCAGCCTCTGGGGTATCGAGGCTAATTATCCGGGGTCGGACAATGCCTATCTGAGTGAAGTCGCGGGCGAATTGCTCCCGGACGCCTTGGCGGCAGGCCGCACAGCCCTGACGCGGCTGATGGCGTCTGCACCTGCACAGGCGTCACGCGGATGAAAGCGCTTGATTATTTGCTTGGCCCGCGCCCGCAAATGACACTCGTCGTGGAGGAATCCCGCGTCGTTGAAATCTGGGTTGATGGCCGCGCGCCGCTGATCGCCCTGCAAGACTATGACTGGGGCGAAACCGATTCCGACGCGATGCGCGACGCAGAAGGTTTCCCCTTCACCCCGATCAACTGGAAAGGCCCGGCATGGACGCTCGGCCTTTCGCTTTACCCGCCAGAACAGGAGGACAATCCCATGGCACAGCCCGCACTGAAAACGATCCCCATCGAACAGCTCCATATCAGCAAGCTCAACATGCGGCATGGACGCAAGGCCCCGGATGTCTCCGATATCCTCCCCTCAATTCGCGAGAAAGGTATCCGTCAGACGCTGCTGGTGCGGCCCGAAGGCGATGGCTTTGGAGTAGTCGCGGGACGCCGACGCTTCCATGCCTTGCAGGTCATCGCGGCCGAGACCGGCAAGCCCGTGATGGTACCGTGCGCGATCATGGAAGCCGATGACGATGCAGCTGCCGTCGAGGCCTCACTCATCGAAAATGTCGCGCGGCTGCCTGCCACGGAAATGGAGCAGTACAACGCGTTCGGGAAACTGGCCCAGTCAGGCCGGACCGTGGACGAGATTGCCGGGCATTTCGGGGTCACGGAGCTGAAAGTCCGCCGCATCCTCGCGCTTGCCAATCTCTCCGGCCCGATCCGCGCCCTCTATGCCAAGGACGAGATCGACCCGGAGACGATCCGCGCGCTCACGCTCGCCACGAAGGACCAGCAGGCCGACTGGCTCGCCCTGTACCGGAGCGAAACCGAACGCGCGCCCATGGGCCGCGCCTGCAGGGCATGGATCACGGGCGGAACCACCATCACTACAGGCAAGGCGCTGTTTGACCTGTCGGCCTATGAGGGCAAAGTGGCGGCGGACCTCTTCGGTGAGACAGGTGTGTTCGCCGATGCCGACACGTTCTGGAAAGCCCAATCGGCAGCACTTGCGGCGAGATTCGAGACCTATATCGCCGCCGGATGGCCCGACGTGCAGGTTCTCGAACGCGGCAAGTATTTTGCCAGCTGGGAGCATGTGAAGCGCCCGCGCACCAAGGGCGGCAAGGTCATTGTCGAAGTCCGCCATGATGGCACGGTGACCTTCCATGAGGGCTACATCACGCAGGCCGAAGCCCGGAAGCAGGACAAGAGCGCAAGGCCGGGTGGCGATGCGGAAGCCGCCCACACCAAGCCTGAAATGTCAGGACCGCTCGCCCAATATATCGGCCTGCACCGCCATGGCGCAGCGCGCGCCACATTACTGGGTCACCCTGGAATCGCTCTCCGGCTGATGGTCGCTCACGCCATGGTCGGGTCCTCTCTGTGGACCGTCAGGCGGCACGACTTCCTCGCCAGAAAGGAAGACATTCAGGCGAGCGTGGATGGCTCCCGCGCCGCAGCTGAGATGAACGCGGCCGGAGATCATGTCCGCAGCCTGTTCGAAGCCCATGGGCTGGCATCCCTGCGCGCGAATGGCGATGACTATCACCTCAGCGAGGTCTTTACAGCGCTGCTCGGAATGGACGACACAGAGGCCCTGAGCGTCCTCGCCTTTGTGATGGCTGACACGCTGGAAGCGGGCGGTGCAATCGTTGAAGCCGTCGCTGTCGCGACCGAAACCGACATGGCTGCCTACTGGATGCCGGAACCTGTCTTCCTTGATCTCGTCCGCGACAAGCGCGCCATCAATGCCATGGTGGCAGACATCGCATCACCCTCCACGGCGAAAGCGGCGCTAACCGACACGGGCAAAGCCCAGAAGGACCTGATCTGGAACCGGATCGCAGGCGAAGGGTGTGAGGCCAATCCGGGCTGGCGTCCCGGTTGGATGCAGGTGCCGCCGACGCGCCTCGTCGAGGCTGCGGGGTCGCCGCCAGCAGACGCATGGGCCCGGATCGCCCGCCTGTTCACGTCCGATGACGGCGAATTTTCTCTCCAAGACCAGCCTGCCGCAGCGCAGGACGCCGCCTGACGGATTGCGGTTCTGTTGTCGATAGAAGTGCAAGCCGTCCGGCAGTATGTCGGGCGGCTTTTCCGCATGCTTTTACCAGATGGCCCGGCACGCGCGCGGTTCAGATCACGGCAGATGCGCCTCCGGAAAATCGTCCGTCTGTGAGTTTCGTATGGCCTCCGGGTGCGATTGTCAAAGCGGCCTGTTCCGCACTTCCGCTTACCTCCGAAAGACACCTTGTCCCCGTCTGCTGCCGTGTGACCTGGACGACGCGAAACGCTCCTGAAACCGGCCAGTCCCACGAATTTCCCCGCCGCTTTACGGCTCCTCGCGAGACAAATTCGCGTTCCTGTCCGGTGCTTCGCTTTGCTGCGCCCTTACAGGTTCAGGCCCGCTCCGCGCCGTCCGGGCGGTCCGGCGTCGACGGGGACAAGGTGTCCCTCGGAGACAGCCACGGAAACGAAAAGGAGACCCCCATGGCAAACGCACTCGGATATGTCAGCGAAACCAAGACCGGCTTCGAAGGCGCCCTCGCAATGATGAACCTCTCAGCCGCCATCCGTATCGAGAAGAATGCGGAAAAAGCCGAAGCGGCCCAGCCGGACTACCGCATCTTCGCCGGTGAGACCTCCACCGAAATCGGCGGCGGCTGGATGCGCAAGGCAAAGTCCTCGGGACGCGAATACGTCTCCCTGACCCTCGCAGATCCGCAGATCGGCCCGCGCCGCATCTACGCGAACCTTGCACCGGTCAAGGGCAAGAAAGGCCGCCACGTGATCCTCTGGAACCCCAGGGACTAAGCCCCACACACATCGCCAAACTGGCCGCTCCGGAGATCATTCCGGGGCGGCTTTAGACGTGTTTACATCGCTCGATAGAAGGGTATCTATAACCACACGAAGCCATATGCGCTGCGCATGGTTAAGTGAGGTGTCGCCGCGACACCGTATATCTTCGTGACTTCCAATTAGAATTTTCTTTTGCTTTCTCGGTCGTGTTGAAGCCGCCACGTTGATCTGTGCCCGGCAAGACGGGGGACGGGGAATGAACGAGGCAAAAGGACGGCCAAGTCCTTTCCTGACGACGAAAGAAGCGGCTGCCTATCTGCGCATCACGGTCCGTACGATGGAAAACTGGCGCTGGTCGAACAATGGACCGCAATACCGGAAACATGGCGGCACCGTCGTCTATCATGTCGATGACCTGAATAAGTATTCGACGGTGTGGAATCGCGCGCGAGGATCAGGAAATGGCTCGTGAAACTACGACCGCCAAGGCGGATTTAGCGGCACTTTCGATAAGACATCGAGCGCTGCATCCTGGCAAATGGAGGGGCAATTCATGAGCCTCCGTGCAGCATTCTGGAGCGGTATTTCTGTGATCGGAGTGGCATTGACAGGCCTTCCCGCGACCGGGATTTTGCCGCCGTTTCTACTCTACAATCCGAGCCAAAGCGCGCCGCTGGGTTGGTATCGCGTCAAGTCTTTGGAGGTAATTTCTAGGGGTGATCTAGTTGTTTCGCACCTTCCGGAATCGGCTTCGAGGCTCGCTGCGGGGCGGGATTATTTGCCGTCTGGTATCCCCGTCATCAAGACCGTCCAGGCGCTCGAAGGGGATACGATTTGTGCGGTCAACGGGGTGTTGCTCATCAACGGGACGCCAGCTGTCAGCCTGCTCTCCGCAGATAGTATGGGACGCACTCTACCGTCTCCCTGGACGGCCTGTCGGAAGCTTCAAACGGATGAAGTCCTGCTCCTGTCCGACCGCACTCCGGACTCTTTTGATGGACGGTATTTCGGAACTGTTTTGAAGGCGGACATTCTGGGTAGGGCGATCCTCCTAAAGGACCTTGATTTGGCTGCGGAAATTGGTGACCGAGAGCAGTTTGATGGCGAATTTGACTGCAAGATAAAAGCTCATGGAGCCAAAGAGGGTCTAGTCCCTTGTCTGCACATCGATTTTTATGGTTCCACGCCTCAGGATGCAGCTCTGCGGTCAGATGCGATTCCCAATGGCGACAACAGATTGGCATGGTTCCATACCCATAATGAGGCCCGTTTTCCCCCGGATCGGCCCGAATGAGCACGCCGCCGGACAATCCTTTCACGCCCAGACCTGGCAGGATTCGTTCGGCCGGATCAGGGGGACGCGCGAAGACCTACCTCACGCGGATGACGAAGGCGCTGTCCTCCGCAGGCGGGGTCCGCAGGACTGCCCTGCCCGCCCGGCCACGAGCCGCGCTGCGCGGCGGACGGCGGCGCGTGATCGTCAAGGCACGTATCGTCCGGATGTCCGCGTCGAGTGTGACGGCTCTCGCTGCACATATCGGATATATCCGGCGGGACGCGGCCCTTGAGGAGAAGGATCGCGGGAAACTCTTCGATGCGATGAGTGAGGACGCGAATGCGTCCGATCTCGTCAAATCCATTACTGACGACCGGCACCATTTCCGGTTCATTGTTTCGCCCGAAGACGGCGCCGAAATGGCAGACCTCAAGCCCTTCGTTCGCGACCTGGTTTCTCAGATGGAAACTGATCTGGGGACGCGGCTCGAATGGGTGGGCGCGGTGCACCATGATACGGGCCGACCGCATGCGCATCTGGTCATCCGGGGACGGCGCGAAGATGGCTCTGATCTTGTTATGCCGCGGGCGTATATTTCGCATGGCATTCGGGAACGCGCCGAGGACCTGGTGATACTTGAACTCGGGCCTGAAACCCGGCTCGAGCAGGAGCGGAAACTTCAATCGGATATCGCTGCCGAGCGCGTGACGCGGATTGATCACTTCATCGCGCGGAAGGTCAGTCCTGAACATGAGTTCCGGTTGATGGATAGTCCCTCACAGTATCGCACTCTACATGCCGCGCGGCTTCGGACTCTGGAGCGGCTTGGACTCGCCCGGAAGCTCGGAGCTGGGCGCTGGCAGATGCGGGAGAATTTTCGCGACGTTTTGCGCGGGCTTTCCGAGCGGCACGACATCATCAAGACGATGAACCGCGCGCTCGTAGGACACGGTGGCCGGCGGTTGGACTCGGATGCGATCTTTGACAAGTCGGACCCGGACGGGCGAAGCGTGACGGGCGCGGTGCTGCAGACGGGGCTCACGGGGGAAGCGCATGATCGCGCCTACGCTATTATCGACGGGATGGATGGGCGTGCAGTGTTTGTGGAGTTGGGTGTCGCGGGAGACGTCGAGGAACAGAAGCTCGGAGCGATTGTAACGGTGTCTCAGCCGAACCTCGAACCGAAGCCGTCGGATATCACGATCAATCGTATCGCGCGGGCGAATGGAGGGGTGTACTCGGCGGGTCTGCACCAGGCGGACGATCCGCGATCAAGTCCGGAGTATGTCGCAGCGCATGTGCGGCGACTTGAGGCCCTTCGGCGCGCTGGGCATGTTGAGCGGTCGGCCGATACGGACTGGAAGATTCCACGGGACTTTCTGGACCGCACGAAAGTATACGAGCGGACCCAGGCCCGGTACCGCGCGGCGCAGGTTCTTGTTCGATCCGAACTGGGTCTGAAAGAGCAGGAAACGGCGCTCGGAATGACCTGGCTAGACGACGCGCCTCCATCTTCCGGAGTGCCGATGGGATTTGGGCAGGAGGTGGCTGAGGCGCAGGCAAACCGGCGCGCATTTCTGGCTGGCATTGGAATGAAGGTGGAGGCCGGTATCGGACTTACCGCGGCGCAGAAGACGGACCTGCTGAAGCGTGACTTGGCGCAAGCCGGACGGACGCTGGCTGAGGAGATCAGGAAGCCTTATTCGCCAGCCCCGGAGCGGGGACATGTTGAGGGCATTTACCGCGAGCCGGTGAGCCGAGTCAGTGGGAAGTTTGCGCTCATTGAGCGGCAGCGGGATTTTACGATTGTGCCCTGGCGACAGGTGCTGGAACAGCGGCGCGGGATGGCGGTGTCTGGAGTTGTGCGTGGGGGAAAAATTTCGTGGACGTTAGGGCGCGGAATCGGGATGGTGGATTAATGCCAATACCAAATCTTGCCGTTTAACTCGTTCTTACCCGAAAAGCGGAAATTGGTCTGACGACAATGCAGACTTAACCCCAAAGCGCGATTAACAACTTAACACAGTATTATCAGTGGTCGGGCCTAACCGATCAATTCTCTCCTTGGGCACCCGGCTCATCGACATGCTGAGCCGATACATCCAAGCAAATTCCAACATTGCTTTTCCACCTAGTATTTTCCCGTGACACATGGAACGAAACAGGTACACTACGGAATCGTAGATGCGGGGGAAAAATGCGTTTTTTGGCAGATGGTATCGATTTTCCCGATGAATTATTGCGGGCGCATGACGAAGGCAGGACCGTGTTTTTTTGCGGGGCCGGTGTTTCACGAGCCAAGGCGGGCTTGCCCGATTTCGCACAATTGACTGAGGAGGTCCTGGATCACCTCGGTGCACCACCTGACAATAAAGCGCGCCTATTTCATACAGCCTCCGGGAAAATCGAGACCGACTATGGTATCAAGGGTCTGACTACATCAGACCGCGTCTTCGGCCAGCTGAGGCGAGATTTTACAGATGACCTGATCGGAGAGGCCGTAGCGAATTCGTTAAGGCCTATAGAACCGGTTGATTTCTCCGCTCACAGAACAGTGCTTAAGTTAGCTACGCTGCAAACAGGCGAACTCAGGCTAATTACCACAAACTTTGACTTTTTGTTTGAACAGGCTGGTGGTCGCCGCCTGAAATACGCCACACGCTCGAATCTCCCACATGTCGAGTTTAACGGTAGCGTCCCGGGGCTTGGTGTAAATTCGACCTGAGGAAGGTCATCGTGCGCGAATCCGTCGAGGTTGTGGTTGCGAAACTCAACCAGAAGGACCTCACACGATGACCGAAGACAGATTGGCTTTATTCGAGCTGATTGACCAGAGCGCAGACAACGATCTGGTGCGCGACATGCTGGCTTTTGCGGCCGGGCGCTTGATGGAGATGGAGGTGGAGTCGCATACGGGCGCGGCTCCCGGTGCCCGCTCCGCGGATCGCAAGACTTACAGGAATGGTTACCGCGAACGGGCTTGGGAAACCCGTGCCGGGCGGATTGATCTCGACATCCCGAAGCTGCGCAAGGGAACGTACTTCCCGTCGTTCCTGGAGCCGCGACGGACGGCCGAGAAAGCGCTGACGGCTGTTATACAGGAGGCCTACATCAAGGGCATCTCCACACGCGCCGTCGATGACCTGGTCAAGGCGATGGGCGGCACAGGCATCTCCAAGAGCCAGGTCAGCCGGTTATGCGAAGAAATAGATGGGCGGGTACAGGCTTTCCTGAACCGCCCGATAGAGGGCGAGTGGCCCTATCTGTGGATCG
>NZ_LADU01000135.1 GCF_000961795.1 Hyphomonas sp. BRH_c22 | reverse complement strand
CGATCCACGAACGGCTGGGCAAGGCATGGGGGCTGGACCGCCATGGCGCAGACTTGGTGCGGCGCGCGCTGGTGCTGCTGATGGACCATGAACTCAATGCGTCGACCTTTTCGGCACGGGTCGCTGCTTCGACCGGCGCATCGCTTTCCGCCTGCGCGCTGGCGGGACTATCGACCCTGTCGGGACCGCTGCATGGCGGCGCGGTGGCCGGTGTGCTGGCCTTCCTCGTCGAGGCGGCGGCGCGGGGGGCTGAAGGGGCGGTCAGGGCACGCCTCGACGAGGGCCGCGCCCTGCCCGGCTTTGGCCACCCGCTCTATCCGGGCGGTGACCCGCGCGCGAAGGAACTGATGTCACGCTTCCAGCCGACCGGCACGATATCGGCGGTCGAGGCCGCAGCGGCGCAAGAGGCCGGGCAGGCACCGAATGTCGACTTTGCCATTGCGGCCATGATGCAGCGCTTTGCCCTGCCGGCAGATGTTGCGTTCACGATATTCGCTATCGGGCGCTGCATCGGCTGGCTCGGCCATGCCATGGAGCAGATCGAGACCGGTTCACTGATCCGGCCCCGGGCGCGCTATAGCGGACCCATGCCCGGCACGGCCCGCCATGCGTGAGACCGCACGCACGAGCGGAACCGGCCGGACGCTGCGGCGTAGGATTAAGACACCAATCGGAGGCCGCTGGTCATGAGCAAAATCATCACGTCCATTTTGGCTTTCGTCTGCATCGTCTTCCTCGTGACGCTTGGCTTCTTCTACATCCAGGAAGGCTCGTTCGAGGCGGCTGGTGCCCGCATGGATGCGGTGCTGACCGACCTGCCTGAAGATGCCGCCCGCGCCGCAAGCGATACGGCCGATTCAGCTAATGAAGTGATCGAAGACATTGCCGACGGCCCGGACGACGAGAATCGCTGAGACCGTTGGCTGAGCTGACGAGGCCGGATCAGGCGTAGGACAGCACTTCGTATTCGACATTGTCGTAATCGTGGAAATAGAAGCGGCTGCCGGGATCATAGGTCTGGTGGGAGTGCGTGACGAAGCCGGCATCGAGCACGCGGCGTTCGGCAGCGGCAAGGTCGTCGACGATCACGCCGACATGGTTGAGGCCGCCTTGGGTATTGTACGAGACCTGTTCGGGCTGATCCGTCTCGCCGGGGGAATAGAGCGCGATATAGGCGGAGTCTGTGCCGACATGCGCGGTTGTGCCATTGGCCCTGGACGGGCCTTTCCAGCGGACGTGCCAGCCGAAGATGCGCTCCAACATTCTTGATGTGCGATCAATGTCGCTGACGGTGATGTTGATGTGTTCGAGGGTTCCTGTGGTCATGTGCCGGGTCCTGTCTGCGGCAGGGCATTCGAGCCTGCCTGTGGTGAGGGACCTTCCTTGTAATTTCTCAACCTAACTTGAGATCAAGCTATTTTTCTGCTATGCGCCAGCGCATGAAAACAACGGATCTCATTGCCATCGGACAGCTTGCGGCGCGCACGGGCGTGTCTGTCTCCGCCATCCGCTTTTACGAGGACAAGGGCCTGATCCGCGCGATGCGGAACGCGGGCGGCCAGCGCCGCTTCCTGCGGTCGGATGTGCGGCGCCTGTCCTTCGTGATGATTGCGCAGCAGCTGGGCTTCTCGATTTCTGAGATTGTCGACCTGCTTTCCGGCCTGCCGCAAGAGCGCACACCGACCAAAGCCGACTGGTCGAAAATCAGCGCCCACTTCCGCGCGCGGCTTGACCAGCAGATCGAGACGCTTGAACTGACCCGCGACCGGCTGGATGTCTGCATCGGTTGCGGGTGCCTGTCCCTGTCAAATTGTGCGCTCTACAATCCGGACGACCGCGCGGCGCGCCTCGGCCCGGGCCCGCGCTACCTGATGGAACGCGACGGCGCAGCGAAAGCGGCCGAAGCCTAACCCCGCCCCTTGCGCTTGTTGCAGACGGCATGGGCGAGCTGGAGATTGGATTCGTGGTCAGGGCCGCCGCGACCCAGCGCATGGATATGGTCGAAGGTCGGGCGCTGTTTCTTCCACACCGTGGCATGGCCGACGGAGAACCGGGTTGACGGCATGGGCTTGCCGCACAGGGCGCACTTGCCCCCCTGCGCCTGCCAGAGACGCTGAAACAGTTTTGTGGACGGTGGCGCGAACTCCTGGCTCACAGGCCCTCCGGCACGGCCCATCCGCGGCGGGCGCAGGCGGCCAGAACCGTATTGCGCAGCAGGCAGGCAATGGTCATCGGGCCGACACCGCCGGGAACGGGCGTGATGTGGGCGGCAACGGTTTCGCAATCGGCAAAGTCTGCGTCGCCGACGAGGCGCGTCTTGCCCTCGCCCTTTTCCGGCGCGGGAATGCGGTTGATGCCGACATCCACGATTGTGGCGCCGGGCTTGATCCAGCCGGCCTTGACCATGTTCGGCCGGCCGACCGCCGGCACGAGAATGTCGGCCGTGCGGCAGACGGCAGGCAGGTCAGCCGTGCGGCTGTGGGCGATGGTGACGGTGCAGTTTTCGGCGAGGAAGAGAAGCGCGGCGGGTTTGCCGACAAGGATGGAGCGGCCGATCACGACGACATGCTTGCCCGAGAGGTCCCCGCCCATCGCGCTCTTGGCCAGGATGACACAGCCGGTTGGCGTACAGGGGCGCAGGCCCGGCTTGCCGAGGGTGAGGCGTCCGGCGGACACTTCCGTCAGGCCATCGACATCCTTGTCAGGGTCGATGCATTCAATGGCGCTGTGCTCGTCGAGACCTTTGGGCAGCGGCAGCTGCAGCAGGATACCGTCAATCGACGGGTCGGCATTGAGCCGGGCAATCAGGTCTTCGACCTCGGCCTGGGTCGCGGAGGCGGGCAACTGGTGGTGAACCGAGACCATGCCGGCCTCTTCGGTGAGGCGCACCTTGGAGCGGACATAGACCTGGCTGGCGGGATCCTCGCCGACGAGGACGACCGCAAGGGCCGGCTGGCCGGGCAGCTGTGACACGGCGGCCGCCACTGTCTCGCGTACACTGGCCGCAACCGCGGTGCCATCGATCCGTTTTGCACTCATTCCCGCATCATCCCTGCCAGCGCGTCCGCCAGATCTGGCGGCCCGTCAATCTCGAGGCCTTTTAACCGGTTCTTGCCGCCCGTCACCACCCTGACGGCAGACTTCGGCAGGCCAAGGTGTTTCGCGATCAGTTTTTCCACGGCGGCATTGGCCTTGCCGTCCTCGGGCACGGCGCGCACGCGCACTTTCAGGTAGTGCCGCCCGGCCGCATCCGTTTCAGGGCTTTCGATCCGGTCGGCGGACGCATTCGGCTGCACGCGAACGGTGAGCCGGTGCATGCGCTAGAAGGGCGCAACCGTGTAGCCGTAGCGCACGATCAGGCGTTGCAGGAAGAAGATGATCAGGAGCACGGCCATGGGCGTGAGGTCGAGCCCGCCGAGCGGCGGGATGATCCGGCGGACCGGCGCGTAGACCGGCTCCGTGATCCGCTCAAGCCCGCCCCAGATGCTGCGCACGGTGGGATTGGTGATGGACAGGACGTTGAAGGCCACCAGCCAGGACATCACCGCCTGGACGATAATGATCCATGTGGCGATGTTCAGGAGGAACAGAATGACGTCCAGGATCGCGCGCATTGAAAATACTCCGGAAACAGCGTGAGTTCAAAATGTCACTTAGGGTGTGTTGGCGCCCCAGTGCAAGGTGGGCGCTGCCGGTTTACCCTGCGACATGGTTTGCAAGGGGCGCCGGCGGGATAAGGTCTAAAGGATCGGAATCAGGGGATGAGCGCATGACGGAGTTGGAAAAGCCCCTGCGTCCGCTGACCGGGATGCAGCAGGCCATGATCGCCCTCGCCATGACGGCGATGGGCGCGGGCATGACCATCAATTTCGTCGTGGTGGCGCCACTCGCCCGCAAGGCCGGGCTCACCGAAATCGAAGTCGCCGGCATCCTGACGCTGTCGACCGTGATCTACACGATCATGATCCCGATCTGGGGCCGGATTGCCGACCGGGTGGGCCGCAAGCGCGTGATGGTGTTCTCGCTTTTCGCCATGGGCCTGACCAATATGGCCTTCCTGTTCGCGCTGAGCGCCGCCCTGGCGGGCGTGGTGACCGGCCTGACAACCTTCCTGCTACTGGTCTTCACCCGGCTCTGGTTCGGCCTGCTATCACCCGGCCTGCAACCTGCCGCCATGGCCGCGATGACGGATGCCACGACCCCGCTGACCCGCGCAGGAGGGCTGGGCATGCTGGGCGCGGCGATGAGCGTCGGATCCATCCTCGGCCCGGCCGGCGCGGCTGTTCTGGCGCCGTTCGGCGCGCTGGTGCCGCTCTGGGGCACGATCATTCTCAACCTGATCGTCGGGGTCATCCTTGGCATGGTCCTGCCCCGCAGCCGCGATCGGGTGCGCGAGAGCCACCGGCCGTCACCCCTCTCCTTCACGGACGCGCGCGTGCGCCCGCACCTGATGTTCCTGCTGATCTATTTCATCGCCATCGGCATGATCCAGCAAACGGTGGGCTGGTTCATCGAAGACCGCTACGGCTTTGTCGACACGGCCGCACGGACCGCAGGCGAGGCGGCCGTCCTCTACACGGGCATCATCTTCTCCTGCCTCGCCTTTTCGATGATTGTCGTCCAGTTCGGCTATATCTCGCCGCGCAGGCCGGACCCGCGCCGGATCCTGCCGATCGGGCTGACCCTGGTGACGATTGGCTATATCTGCGCAGACGCGTTCCACCCCTTCTGGGCCATGTGCCTGAGCTTCCTTGTCGTCGGTGTCGGCGCCGCGCTCGCCGTGCCGGCAGCCAATGCGCTTGGCAGCCTGTCGGTGTCACGCGAGGAGCAGGGATCGGCCGCTGCCCTTCTGGCCGCGGCCCCGCCTGCAGGCTTCATCTTCGGCCCGCTGATCGGCGCGACGCTGTACTCCGTCATGCCGAGCCTGCCGCTTGTCGCATCGGCTTTGATTGTAGGTATCCTGGCCGTCTACGCCTTCATGGTGACGGCCCGCAAACCGCTCAGCCCATGATGAAGGCGTTCAGTTTGTTGCCGTCCGGATCGCGGAAATAGGCGGCATAGAAGCCGCTGTCGCCGCGCGGCCCCGGCGCGCCTTCATCCGTTCCGCCATTGGCCAGGGCAATATCATGGAGGCGGTGGACCTGGTCCTTGTCCTTTGCCTGCAGCGCCACCATCGTGCCATTGCCGGCACTGGCCGGCTTGCCGTCGAAGGGCAGCGTGGCTGCGACGCCCGCCGCGCCGCCGGGCGTGCCCCAGGCGATGAATGTATCAAAGTCCATCATCCGTCCGGTGCCCATCTCTTTCGCGATGGCGTCATAGAATTTCGCCGCGCGGGCGAGGTCAGAAGTTCCAAATGTCACATAGCCGATCATGTCGTCCTCCCAGTTGCCAGACGGCATGAACATAACATGAACATACTTCTGCTGCAAGCCGGCCGATTGGCGGAGTCGCGGACACCGGATCGGAACTTCTCTGCGGCACGGGACTTGTTTCAGGGAGGCTGCAGACAAAAAGGAACTCTTTCATGTCCACTCGTTTGGCAATCACTCTTCTGATCTATGGCATGGTCCAGGCTGTCCTGTTCGGTGCCGGGGCCGTGGCCGTCCTGGCAACGCCGCTGAGGGACCAGGCCGCCATCATGCTGCCGCTTGTTGTCGTCGTCAGTGCCGGGCTCGCCATTCCGTTCGCATGGAAGATCGCGCCGCTCATGCGCGCCGCCCACCAGCGCCGGATGGCCCGCCGGAACGACCTCAACCATGCCTGACCTGAAGGGGCCGCCGCCCGGCGGCCCCCGAGATCACATCGCGGAAATGCCGCCATCGACTTTCAGTTCGATGCCGGTCACCAGCTTGCTCTCGTCCGAGGCGAGATAGAGCACCGCATAGGCGATATCGTCGGGCTCACCCACCTTGCCGAGGGGAATCTGGCGGCCAAGCTTGGCGAGCGCCTCTTCCTCGCCGAACATTTCCTTCGTGCGGTCGAGGATCGGCGTGTTGATGAAGACAGGGTGGACCGAGTTACAGCGGATCTGGCCGCCTTTCGCACAATGCAGCGCAATGGATTTCGAAATGTGCCGCACGGCCGCCTTGGCGGTGTTGTAGGACACGTAATTGGCGCTGGCGATGATGCCCGCGATGGACGAGATATTGATGATCGAACCGAGGCCATGGGCGCGCATAAGGGGGATGGCATACTTGCAGCCGAGGAAGATGGAATCGACATCCACCGTCTGCACCTTCTTGAACATGTCGTAATTCTCGTCCTCGACCGAGCCGAGCGAGCCGATGCCGGCATTGTTGACCAGCACGTTGAGCCCGCCCATCGCCTCGTGCGCAGCGGCGAGCACTTCCTGCCAACGCGCTTCATCCGTGACGTCATGCTGGAAGGCAAAAGCCGTGCCTGCGCCATGGGCCGCGTTGATTTCGGTGGCCACTTTTTCTGCGCCTGTACCATTCACATCCGTCAGCGTGACCTTGGCGCCTTCCTTGGCGAGCATCTTGCCGATGGCCTCGCCGAGGCCCTGCGCGCCGCCGGTGACGAATGCCATTTTTCCCTGAACCCTGCCCATGCCTGTTTCCTCCTGATTTTTTGTGCGGTCTTCTCCCTAGCAGGCCAAACACATGGCGGCCAATCGCATTCTTTCCGGAACCCGCCCGGAATCCGCTTGATGAGCGCGCCATTCGGAGTGATCCTTCGAGCATGACACAGGGCGCGGATCCTGAGCGGGCAGAAGCCCGTTTTCACCTGTTCGATACGGCCATCGGGCCGTGCGGCCTGGCGTGGAATTCTGCAGGCCTTGTCCAGGTGCAGCTGCCCGAAGCGAGCGAGGCGGCAACCGAATCCCGACTCGGTCGGATTGCCGCCGCATCATGGAGCGATGCCCTACCACCGGACATATCCGATTGCGAAGCCCGCATGCGGGCCTATTTCGACGGGGCGGAAACCGATTTTGCCGACATCACGCTCGACCTCAGCCGGGCGAATGATTTTACGAAGCGCGTCTATGCGGAACTTCGCAAAGTGGGCTGGGGCCAGACCACTTCCTATGGCGCGCTGGCGAAAAAGCTGGGCGAGCCTGGCGCCGCGCGGGCAATTGGCTCCGCCATGGGAAAGAACCCCTGGCCGCTCATCGTGCCGTGCCACCGCGTGCTCGCTGCCTCCGGCAAGATTGGCGGCTTCTCGGCCTATGGCGGCCGGGCCACCAAGCGGCACATGCTGCAGCTGGAACGGGCAGATGCCGATGGCGCCGCGCCCATGCTGCCGGGCCTGTTCGACTGAAATCAGGCCTTGTCGCGCTGTTCCTTCCGCTGCGCCTCCCAGCGGCGGCGCAGCGTGGCGACACGGTCGGGGAAGCGGCCGAGCGTTTCGGCCTTGCGTACCCTGTCTGTCCGGAAGTGGCGGAAATCCTGGCGCAGTTCGCACCAGCCGCCGATGAGACGCACCTCGTCCCAATAGGCGAGCAGGAACGGCCAGATGACGCGGCGCGTAACATTGCCCGCCTCATCAGAATAGTCGATGGCCATTTTCATCTGTCCACGGATCGCGCCGCGAACCAGCGCGACATCGAACCTGTCTTTGGGGCGCTGGCGGTAACTGACAGGCACGAGGCCGGAATCGACGATTACCGGCTGCAATTCGCGCGGCACGGCGACGGTCAGCTTGGCGATCAGGTCGCGCGCGCCCCGGGCAAGGGCATCGTCACCCCGCGCGGCCACCCATTGCGCGCCGAGCACGGCCGCCTCCAGTTCGTCTGCCGTCAGCATAAGCGGCGGCATGTCATAGCCATCCTCCAGCACATACCCAGTCCCGGCCTCGCCGCGGATCGGCACCCGCTGGGCGATCAGCTCGGCCATGTCGCGGTAGAGTGTGCGCAGGGAGACTTCCAGTTCTTCGGCCAATGCCTGCCCGGTGACCGGCGCACGGTGGCGGCGCAGGACCTGGATGATCTGGAACAGGCGTTCGGTGCGTCTCATATTTCTGATCCTGCTGCCATTCTACTGACACCATGCTGTCAGCAGCCGTCCCGTATCAAGTCCCTATCGCAACCCTGATACGGAGACAGACAATGATCACGCTTTACGGATGGGGCCCAATGTTCGACTGCCCCTCGCCCAGCCCCTATGTGATGAAGACCGACATCCAGCTGCAGATGCTGGGACTTGCGTACAACCGCGCCATCGCGGACCTCGACGCGGTGCCCAAGCACAAGGCGCCCTATGTCATGGATGGCGGCGTGCTGATCGAGGACAGCAATTTCATCCGGGCGCATTTCGAGAAGAAACTGAGGCGGAACCTGGCGGCCGGCCTCAGCGATGAAGACAGTGTGACAAGCTGGGCGCTGGAACGCATGGCCGAGGATCACCTCACCACGATCATGATGATGGAACGCTGGCTGAAGGACGACAATTTCTTCAAGGGGCCCGCCCTGTTCTTCAGCGACGTGCCGGAAGCGGCGCGCGAAGGCGTGATGCAGGAGGTCCGCGAAGGTATCGCCGCCAGTGAGCAGGCCCGTGGCATGGGCCGGCATTCAGAGGCCGAGCACATGCAGCTCGCCGAATGGGACCTGCAGGCCATCGCCATCCAGCTGGCAGGGCAGGACTATTTGTTCGGCGATACACCAACCGTCGCTGATGCCGCCGTGTCAGCCGTGCTGATCAGCTGCGCCACCGAATATTTCGACACGCCGCTCAGCGGCCTTGTGCGCGGGCACACAAATCTCGTGGGCTATATGGACCGCATGAAGGCCCGCTATTTTGCAGAGAACCTGTGGCCCGTGCCCGAAATGGCCTGATGCAGCCGACGCGGCGCAGTTTCCGATTGTATCGCGTCATATCAAATGTAGCCTGCGTGTCCGATGGAATGCGCAGGCTGCTGCGCATCGGGGCAAAGGGGCGCAGCGCGTTGAAATACCTGCAATTCATGACGCGAACAGACGGGCCGCGAATCGCCTACCTCGCCAGGGCGTTCGGCGCGGCGCTGCTGGGCACGATCCTGATGGCGACGCTGGTCAGCCTGATCCTTCCGCGCGAAGCGTCGCAGGGCACCGGAGACAACGCGGCAACGCCCTCACTCACCGATCTGCTTGTGATCTGGCCCATCGTATCGACCCTCGTGCTTTGGGTTGTCCTGGCGGGGGTAAAGCGCGTGACGCCCACCTACTGGCATGCGGCCGGCGCGTCGGCGCTGGTCTTCTTCGCGCTGTTCACGTTCGGCGCGGGCGTGCAGACCGGCCTGATCTTTGCCTGGCCCTATTTCCTGTATTCATTGACATTTCTGGCCTTGCAGCTGGAATCGGACATGGATGCATTCATCATGACCGGCCTGCTGCAGTCGGCGGTAATGTCCCTGCCCGCACTGATCATCAGTTCGCAGGGCTGATCCCGGCCGGATCGATCAAATTTGCAACGCCGCGTTCAGCCAGCATATACCGTGCGCGTGATAGGCATTCTGGATGCTCCGCAAGCTCATTGCCTCGCTGATCACTATTTACGCCATCGCCTTTGCGTTTGGCGCGCTGACCGCCGTGCGCTGGCCGTCGATCATGATGGCGGTCGGCTGGATCGTGCAGGACGATGTGGCAGCCGGTCTTGACGCCGTCGACTGGCGCGCACTCGGCATCGCCTATGGCGCGCCCTACCTGCTGGCGGCGCTCTGCTTCTATTGTTCTGCCGCGATGATTTCAGGCCGTCGCCCGGGCGGCGTGCTCTGGTATGTGATGGGTCTCTGTGCCGGATTTCCGACCGTCTACCTTGTCAGCTTTGAAGAGGGCTGGTGGCAGGACCCGAGCGCGGCTGAAGGCGCCGTCGCCGGGGCCGCGCTTGGCGGACTTTTGCTGATGAGCGCTGTCTATGAGCTGCGCCGGCGCCCTCCGGTGCGTGTGGAGGCCGTAGTGGACACGGCCCAGCCTGAACCCGCCGCTGCCACACCGCCACCTCCCCCTGCCCCCACGCCCGAGGTCGCCATCATCCGCCCGCGCCCCTCACCGCCCAAACCCGTCTTCGTACCGGCAGCGATTGCCCGCCAGCGCGCCAGCTTTGCCGCTCACGGGCGCCGGATGAACGCCAAGCGCAATGAAACCCGCAGCATCCGCCTGTTCTGATTATCCGTTGCTGATGGCCAGGCTTCGGCATAGCCTGTTTGCGAGACGATGGGAGGCACGTCAAAAATGAATATCCGAATGATCGCCGCCGCTGCGATTGCATTGCTCGCAGCCTGGCTTTTCTGGCAGGGCCTGTCCGCCGTCATCATGATCACTCAACGCGGCAGCCCGCTGGGTGACGCGCTGATGCAGCCGCCGACAAGCATGATTCGGCTTCTCGGCAGCGCCATCGTGCTCATCGGCGGATTGCTGGCCCTCGCCCAGCGCGCAGGCGGCGCGATCGTCGCCACGATTGGCACGCTGCTGTTCCTCCTCCTGCCGGTCCTGATGGCTGCAGCCGGAACGGAACCGGTGATGTGGATGGACGAAGCGGTCTATTCGGCCCTGCTGGTTGCCCTCACGATTGCGCTTTTTGTGCTGAAGCGGCGAAAAGCCTGACCGGGCGTCAGCCGCCGCATTGATTTCACACTCAAAATGCCTAGGTTGCAGGCACTCGCCCTAGAGGCCCTTTCAGCAAGGCAGAAATCCCATGTCAGAGACCTATGATGTCGTCATTATCGGTGGCGGCCCCGGCGGCTACAATTGCGCCATACGTGCCGGACAACTCGGCCTGAAAGTCGCCTGTATCGAGATGCGCGACACGCTGGGCGGCACCTGCCTGAATATTGGCTGCATCCCGTCCAAGGCCCTGCTGCACGCGTCGCAGATGTATGCGTCGGCCCAGAATGACTTTGCCGGCATGGGCATCAAGGTCGGCAAGCTGGAACTCGACCTGCCGACGATGATGGCCCAGAAGGCCGAAGCCGTGGAAGGCCTGACCAAGGGCGTCGAATTCCTGCTGAAGAAGAACAAGGCTGATCATATTCGCGGCAAGGGCAGGATCATTGGCAAGGGCAAGGTCGAAGTGACCGATGCCGAAGGCAAGAAGACCGTCCTTGAAACGAAGAACATTGTCATCGCCGCGGGTTCCGAACCGACCAGCCTGCCGGGTATCGAGATCGACGAAGAGCGCGTCGTGACCAATACCGGCGCCCTGTCGCTAACCTCTGTTCCCAAGCGCCTGATCCTGATCGGCGCTGGCGTGATCGGCCTCGAAATGGGCTCGGTCTGGGCCCGGCTCGGTTCGGAAGTGACCGTGATCGAATATCTCGACCGCATCCTGCCCCCCGCAGATGCGGAAGTCGCCAAGGAAGCCCAGAAAGTGTTCAAGAAACAGGGGCTCGATTTCCGCCTCGGCATGAAGGTGACCGGCGTCGAGAAACTGAAGAGCAAGCTGAAGCTCAGCATGGAGCCCGCCAAGGGCGGCGAGACCGAGACGCTGGATGCCGATGTCGTGATCGTGGCTGTCGGCCGCAAACCCTATACGGATGGCCTGGGCCTCGAGAACATTGGCGTCACGCCCGACAAGCGCGGCGTGATCCAGCCTGTCGACGGCCATTTCAAGGTGGCGGATGGCGTCTGGGCGGTCGGCGACTGTATACCCGGGCCGATGCTGGCGCACAAGGCCGAGGATGACGGCACGGCCGTGGCCGAGCTGATCGCCGGCAAGGCCGGTCATGTCGATTACAACCTGGTGCCGAGCGTCGTTTACACGAACCCGGAAATCGCCTGGGTCGGCAAGAATGAGGAAGAATTGAAGGCGGCTGGCGTGGAGTATGTCAAAGGCAAGTTCCCGTTCATGGCCAATTCGCGCGCCCGCACCAATCACGAGACGGTCGGTTTCGTGAAGATCCTCGCCGAGAAAGGCACGGACAAGATTCTCGGCGCGCACATGATCGGCGTCGGCGTCGGCGAGATGATCGCCGAAATCTGCGTGGCCATGGAATTCGGTGCCGCCTCGGAAGACATTGCGCGCACGTCTCACGCCCACCCGACCCTGTCGGAAGCCGTCCGCCAGGCGGCGATGGGTGTCGAAGGCTGGACGATGCAGATGTAGGCACATCCCCCCTGGGGGGGTCGCATCCCTGCCCGGAACACGAATAGACTCCTGACTGAGCAAATTCAGGGGGCGTTTCGATGATGCGTTATGTGAAGTTTTTTGGGGCCGCCATGTGCCTGTCTCTCATGACAGCGCCAGCTTTCACCCAGGCACCTCCTCCGGGCAGCACGCCAGCCGCACCACCAAATCCGAATGCCATCATGGCGGACCTGTCCAACGCCGCGCAGATCACGGCGGCAGCAAAGAAATGCAACTGGAACGAACCGCTACATGTACTCGCGGCGGAATCAATGCTGGCCATCAAGGCCGCCGACCTGAAATCGATAGTGGCGCCCGAAATGCGTGAACAGGTGGACGCCGGACTTGCGGCGTCTGCTGCCAGTGTCAGCGGTTTTGCCTGCAAGCAGCCTGACGGCAAGGACCTGCCGCAACAGCACCAGATCAAGATGTTCGTGATGGACCAGTACTGGCGCATGATAGCGCATGTCGACGTGCTGGGCAGCCTGCGCTGGGGCGAGGTGTTCCGCTATACGCCGGAGGAGCGCGCGGCGCTCGACAAGGAGATCGCGCACATCCGGGAGTTCAAGGGTTATGGCTATTGGGAAGTTGGCAACCCGCTGGAAACACTGGCCGACAAGACCGTGGCGCTGGCCTGCCGGGAGCGCCCGTCAAACGGCAAGCCGTGCCGGCCGGTTCCGCCGGAACTGGAAGGCAATGCAGCGACAGTCAAGACGCTGATCGAGACCACTGAGGCCTTCGGCAAGGCCGTGGCCGCCCAGCAAATCAAGGAGAAACAGGAGTTTCTGGCGGCTGTTGGCGATATCACCCGGTTCAGCGTGATCGGTGACGCGACATGCGAGATGCTGGGGCTTTCACTCAAGACCGGCGACGCACTCGTCAAATCGAAAGTGACCGATGGCGCGTTCGGGTCAATGACCCATGAGGTGATGTTCGCGGAGAAATTCCGCCTCGGCAGGCCGGACCGCGTGGGCTGGATCCTGCTGTTCCGTAGCATGATGTATGAGACCGATGATGATCCCTACATTGTACTGGCCGAGGATGGCGGCGAATGGGACGAGGAGTCCGCTCGCAATGGCGCTGGGCAGGTCAACCAGTTGAGCAATGCCATCATGGACGATATCGAATCGCGCAACATGGATCCGGTCCTCAAGGCAAAAGCCATTGCCCAAGCCAAGGAGACCGTGATCGAGACCCATTTCAACAATTTCGTCTCAATGGGGCTCATGCAATCGATCAATGGCGCGGGCGGCCTCAAACTGAAGCAGTGCACCAAAGACTGAGGCCTGCCGCACCTTCCGGCTGGACGATCCCGCCGCCTCCGCTTACCCTGCTTCACATGTACAAGCATGCCGGAGCCGGATGGACAATCAGGCCGTTCACACGGAACGACCGCATCCCCTGCCTGCGTATTTTCAGCGATTGCCTGCGGGCCTTTCCATGGCGTAGCGAAACACAGGCCTATCTACCTGCCCTGCAGAACGCCTTCGTGGCTTCCCGCGCATTGGTGGCCGCGGAGCCTTCTGCCGGCGTGGTCGGATTCCTGACCGTGCAGGTGCGCAACGGCTATGTTGACCATCTGTTCGTGCAGGAAGACTGGCGCCTGTGCGGCGTCGGACGCGGCCTGCTTGAAATCGCCCGCAGCGAAGCGGCCAAACCCCTGATCCTTGATGTCGACATGCAGAACGTGGCGGCGCGCCGGGCCTATGAAAAGATGGGCTGGCAGGTGGTGGTCGATGCCAAGCCCATGCGCCCGGGACAGCAGGTTCGCCTTATCAGCCCTTGACGGGACAACCTATTCAGCGGCCCGCATGAGGGACTGCATCCGGCCGAGCCAGGCGAGCCAGCCGGCCCGGCCTTCATCCGTGAGAAAAACCCGCGTCTGTGGCCGCTTGCCGACAAAGCGCTTCTCGATGCGGACATAGCCTGCCTCCTCAAGCTTGCGCAAATGGGTCGAGAGGTTGCCATCCGTCGCGCCGACCTTTTCCTTGAGCTCGCCGAAGACGGCAGGGCTGACCGAGGTGAGGTAGGCCATGATGCCGAGCCGGAGGCGGCCATGGATGACATCATCGATATCATTGTGGTCAAACGGATTGTCGCTGGGCATTGCAGGATCACACCGTCTCGGAGGGCTCGTTGCGCAATAGAATCACGCCCGGCAGGAAGACGGTAAGGCCTGCAACGGCCGCGCCAAGTAGCCAGACCAGATTCGTGCTGGCCAGGAACACGGCGCCTGCAACGCTGGCAATGGCACCCCAGCCGGCCAGCGTGAGGACGCGGTTGCCCGAGATGAGGCCTGACGTCAGCTGCGACAGGCCGTAGACGGCGAGAACGACGGGGACCGACCAGATAAAGGCGGCGCTCGTGCTGCCATCAACGAATGAGCGAAGCACGGCGCCTGCAAAATAGGCAAAGAGCACCATGCCCGCACCCATCCAGACAAGGCCCGAGACCCGGTTTCCGGTCGAGGCCGCGCCCGGCTTGCTGGGCGGGAAGGTCCGCTGCAGCAGTTTGAAACCGCCAAAGCCTATGACCACGTAGGCGCTCCACATCCAGGCAAAGGCGCTGGACGGCAGGCCGAGCAGGCCCTCGGCAATGGTATAATGGCCGAGATAGGCCAATGTGGTGACACCGCCCCACCAGCTGAGAAACCGGCCGCCAAGCAGCGGCGCATTCCTGCCTGCTTCGGCCATGTGACGCAGATAGGCAAGGTCGTCTGTAAGGGATTGCTGGCTCATGTTGAGACTCCAAAATAAACTTTGTAATTCAAAGTAGTTTGAATATTGCATTGTGTCAAGCGAGCCTGGTGCATGGGCGCAGCCAGCACTCGCCATGGCCGGAAAACCTCGCTAAGCGGGAGCATGACCGAGACGCCTGCCGCCGACCCTGAAACGCTCTATGCCGCGCCCGCCAAATGGGTCGCTTCCGGCGCCGGGGCCCAGGGCAACCTGTTCCTTACCGGGCGCGCCGGGACCGGCAAGACCACGATGCTGCGCAAGTTCCTGGCTGCAGCGGGCGACAAGGCGGTCGTCCTCGCCCCGACAGGGGTGGCCGCCATGAATGCGGGCGGGCAGACGATCCATTCCTTCTTCAAATTGCCGCCACGCCTGGTGGAGCCGGCCGACATCAAGCGCCTGCGCTCCACCCGCCTGATCAAGGCCGTTGAAACGGTGGTCATTGACGAGATCTCGATGGTGCGCGCCGACATGCTGGATGCGATTGACCGCAGCCTGAAACTGAACCGCGCCTCGAAACGCCCCTTTGGCGGTGTACGGATGATCCTGTCGGGCGACCTGCACCAGCTGCCGCCCGTTGTGTCGGGCAGCGAAGCCCCCATCCTGGAGCAGCGTTATGGCGGCAGCTATTTTCACAATGCGCCCGCCTTCAAGGAGGCCGAGTTCGCCCTGTTGGCACTGAAACACGTGTTCCGGCAGGAAGACCCGCGTTTTCTGGCATTGCTTGGCGCCCTCAGAACCGGCCGCGTCACGCCGATGGATGAAGCTGTCCTGCGCAGCCTCGTCTCATCTCGCAGCGCCGTCGATGCTTCTGAAACGCATGTCGTGCTGACGCCCAACAATGCCAATGCCAACCGGATCAACCAGGCCCGTCTCGCCGGACTGACGACAAAGCCGAAGATTTTTCCCGCCGAGGTCCAGGGACAGTTCGACGAGAAATCCTTCCCGACCGAAGCCGACCTTGAGCTGAAGGAAGGCGCCCGCGTGATGCTGATCCGCAACGACCCGGAAGGGCGCTGGGTGAACGGATCGCTTGCCATCGTGGAGGGGTTCTCCGGCAAGGGCGTGATCGTGTCGATGAATGGCCATGCCTATGAGATCGAGCCATCGGCCTGGGAGAAGTATCGCTACGAACTCGACCCGGAAACCAAGAAGGTGAAGCGCGAGGTTGTCGGCACATTCAAGCAGATGCCGCTGCGGCTGGCCTATGCCGTGACAATCCACAAGGCGCAGGGCCTGACGCTGGACAAGGTGTTCATCGACTTTGACAGCGGCATGTTTGCCCACGGACAGGCCTATGTAGCCTTCTCGCGCGCCCGCACGCTGGAGGGACTGGAGATCAGCCGCGAATTGCGCCCGCGCGATCTTGTGCTCGACCGCGACGCCTTTGCCTTCGGGAAACTCGAAACGATCGAGGACACGGACGCCTATCTGCTGGCGAAGTTCGCCCGCGACGGCGACGCGCTTATCTAGGCGAAGACTTCCGTTTGCGGCGCTTGCCCGCTAACAGTCCGGATCAGGCGAGCTTGCGGATCTCGTCGGCCAGGTGGCGGTCATTGTCCGTGACGATCTTTTCGAGCACGTGAACCCGCTCCTTGAGCCGTTCAATGTCGGCCTTCATGCGCTGCACATCCTTGTCAGATGCCGCATCGGCCTGCTGGTTCTCTTTCATCTTAAAATAATTCTTGAGTACGCCCGCACCGACTGAAATCAGTACGATGATCACGACCATCTGAAATGGATCCATTTTTTAGCGCCTCCAAGCATTATCGATATTCGATATATGGGCAAGTTACAGCCCATTGCAAGACCCATTATTGCCCGGTTGACCCGAATCCGCCAGCCCCGCGGCCTGTCTCGTCGAGACTGTCGACTTTCTTCCATCCGAGTTGTGTCACCGGCGCCAGAACCAGCTGGGCAATCCGCTCACCCCGGGCAATCGTGAAAGGCGTGTCGCCGAGATTGATCAGGATGACCTTGATTTCACCGCGATAGTCGCTGTCGATCGTGCCCGGTGTATTAAGACAGGTGATGCCATGCTTGGCTGCCAGGCCGGAGCGCGGACGCACCTGGATTTCGTAGCCTTCGGGAATTGCAACGCTGAGCCCGGTGGGCACCATGGCCCGCGCACCGGGCATGAGCACCATCGGTTCAGTGTCTGGCACGGCAGCGCGCACGTCCATGCCGGCCGAGCCGGAGGTTTCATAAGCGGGCAGGCTGAGGCCTTCGAAATGCGGTAGCGGGCAGACACTTACAGGAACGTTTTTCATGGCCAGCAGCCGTGTTTGAGTCGCAGGCCCGAGTCAAGGCAGGGCGCGCGCCAGGTAAACGACTTCCTTGGTGTCGTCAGCGTAGCTGCGCCGTCCGATCTCACGGAAGCCGAGCCTGTCATGGAAGCGCAGCGAACCGGGATTGGGCGGGCGCAGGTTCACTTCGCACGTGATCCACGGCGTCGTCCCGGCATAGGCGTGGAATGCCGCGCCATAAAGGGCTGCGCCGATCCCCTGCCCCCGGACTGATTCAGAGATGGCAATCCGGTCGACATAGATGAAATCATCGCCCCATGCCTCCAGCCAGCGCAGGTTGGCACTCGTATATTCCATCATGCCGGGCGGCAGCAGATTGATGAACCCGACAGGCGCGCCAGAAACCTCGGCGACACGCGCATCATGCAGGCTGAGCCACTTGCCGAGCGTTTCGGGCGTCTCGTCACCCACACCGGGCACACCGGCCTGGTTGATAACGTGGAGCGCGGCGAGGTCAGCGGGTGTGTAGGGACGAATGATCATCCGGCGCGGGTGCGGCAAGCGCAGGGATCTGTCAAGCGAGACGGGCAAGGTGGCGGCAAATCAACGCTGTTTCCGTATGCAGGATGGCCGTTCCGCTCTTCTCGATGACATGGAATTCCACGCCGGGTCGGTGGGCCATGTGGTCGGCCACATCGTGGGCCGAAATGATGCTGCAATCTGCCCCCTGCAACCAGGTTTGCCTGCAGGTGACAGCATCAAGGTCTACAGACCAGTCAGCCATGGCTGCGGCGCCGTCGCGCAACCACGCCTCCGCACCCTGCTCGACCGCATGATACAGGCCTTCCGCCTGAACCCTCATCAATTCCGGATCATCAAGCGTCGCAAGGTCGCCCTCGGAGCGGGCATATTGCGCCGCCAGAAAGGCGCGCGTTCCCCGCCGCTTGTAGACTGGCAGGCCGAGACTCATCGCCATCTTCATGACCGATGGCGCGTGGCGTGTCGCCATGGCCGCAAACCGCGTCTGCCGGTCCATGTGCGCGATATGGATACTTTCATCGATCGGCACGCCGCCGCCAATGACCAGCAGTTCGCCGACGCGGTCGCCTAGCGCCCTGGCGATGCGGAAACCATGGGACGAGCCGCCCTGGTGAATGCACAGGCTGATCCGACGGATGCCGAGATGGTCCACGAGCGCGAGCGCATCTTCAACCACTGTGCGGTCGAAATCCGCGCGCGACCGGCTTGGGCTTGTATAGCCAAAGCCGGGCCGCGATGGCGCGATGAAATGAATGTCGGCAGCTGCCAATCCGTGCAGCATGGCCTGTGTGAAGAAGGGGCCCTGAATGTAGCCATGCAGGAACAGAACGGGCCGATTGCCATTTCCCACCTTGTACCAGGCGAGTTCGCGCCGGCCGGGGCGCGATAGTTTGGACAGCCCGTGCCGGGGCGTCTCCCATATTTCGGCACTGGGCGGCGTTTCACGCTCCGGTAATTGGCGCATCAGGTAAGCGATGCTCGCCGATAATTGCACCACGTCCGACATGCGGGCGCAGCCGGTCTTGCGCAGGATGCTTTTCGACTGGCCCTTCACAGTTTCAAGCGACCGTCCGCGCTGGCCGGCAATATCCTTCTGGCTGAGGTTTCCGAGATAACCTTCCAGGACTTCCGTCTCGCTGGCCGTCAGGCCGAACGCCTCGCCGAGGCGCGCCATCAGTCCGGCCGACCAGTCGACATAGGACAATGACACCTGCAGCATGTCTTCGCTGTCCTTAGGCCGCTGGATGAGGGCAAGGCAGGCCCGCGCCTGGGCGGTCTCTATACTGGCGAGGATAATCCGGTCCTGCGCCTGGAACGTCGCTGCGCGCATGACTTGGCGGATTTCCGACAGGGTTGCAGGATCCAGCGGAACCTCGTCCAGCGGACACGGAAAGTCTTGGCCGGTCAGCTGCGACGCGGCGGCATTGCCTGAGACCTGGCCTGTACGTGCGGAAATATCCAGTACAGCGTGAAACCGTTCAGACTGGGCCGACTCGCGCTGCGACGCCGCTTCCACGAGCGCACTGATGCGTTCGGCATGGGTCTCGAGCATCTCGTCATCCCCATCATGGCGCGGGACATCTTCGGCCAGATCGCCACTTTCACTCCCTGCAAAGAAATAGGCCATGGCCGCTTCGAGAAAGGCATCGAACCGGCCTGCTTCGGATGGCACCTCATAGGCGGCACCAAGCATGTCAAAGTAGCGTTTGTTCAGGGACATGACCGGCGCGCACTTAATCCATGGTTGAAATCACACTTTTGCCAGCGGAAGGGTTGGGCCACAAGCACTTGCCGCGACTGGAGAATATTTCGTCCATCCCCCCTGCGGGGCATGAATCTTCCCGTGCACTCCCGTATCCTTGTCCCACAATGCGGGCTGGGTGGGGATCCGGCTTTGGGAGATGTGTAACGATATCCGCTGCCGGGCGAAGGCCCGGTAGCGGATGTTGTTTGGGAATCACTGATCCCGGCCTGGACGCATGCGTCCGCTGCTATTCCGCTGCGAGGCGGACGCCGTCATCATCATGGCCAAGTTCCGACGCGATTTTCCGGGCCAGGCGGCGGGCAACTTCGTCCTTGCCCATGCGCGGCCACCGCTCGGCGTCGCCATGCGAAATCAGCACGACTTCATTCTCGGCCCCGCCCATGACATCGCCGGACACGTCATTGGCCACGATCCAGTCGCATCCCTTCCGGTCAAGCTTGGCACGGGCATAGTCTTCCACGTCATGCGTTTCAGCGGCAAAGCCGATGACCAGGCGCGGCCGGTTCTTGCGCTTGTTCGACAGCGTCTTCAGGATGTCCGGGTTCTCGGCGAGTTCCATGGATGGCGCCTCGCTGCCGGCGCCCTTGATCTTCAGCTTCTTGGTCGCCGCACGCGCGGGCCGCCAGTCGGCGACGGCCGCGACAGAGATGAACACGTCGGCGGGCAGCGCATCCTCGCAGGCCTTGAGCATCTGGCGGGCTGTTTCGACCTGCACCAGTGTGACACCACGTGGTGGGGCAAGCGCGACAGGACCGGAAACCAGCGTAACGCTTGCGCCCTCTGCGGCAAGTGAGGCGGCAATCGCATAGCCCTGGCGGCCGGAGGAATGGTTGGACAGGTAACGGACCGGATCCAGCGGCTCACGCGTGGGACCTGCGGTGACGAGCGCATGGGTGCCGGCCAGCGCCCCTTGCCCCGGTCCCTTCAGTTGGGTCTCGATGGCGGCAACAATCGCGGAAACCTCGGGCAGGCGGCCGGGACCAAACTCGCCGCAGGCCATAGCGCCCTCATCCGGCTCCATAACGGTCACGCCATCCGCGCGCAGCTGGGCGACATTGCGGATGGTCGCCGCATGCTGCCACATGCGCACATTCATAGCAGGCACCATGAGGACCGGTTTGTCGGTCGCCAGCAGCATGGTCGAGGCGAGATCACTGGCGAGACCGGCAGTGACCTTGGCCATGAGATCAGCCGTTGCCGGACAGACGACCACGAGATCGGCAGAGCGCGACAGCTGGATGTGGCCCATCTCGGCTTCGTCATCGAGATCGAACAGTTCTGTATAGGCCTTGTCGCCGGACAGCGCCGACACCGACAGCGGCGTCACGAATTCCTGCCCGGCCCGGGTCACGATACAGCGGCTCGCAATGCCGCGCCGGCCAAGTTCCCGGATCAGCTCCAGGCTCTTATAGGCGGCAATACCGCCGCCGATGACAAGGAGGATGCGCTTCTGTTCCATGGGCCTCAGATAGGTTGCTGGCCCCTTCTTACCGCAAAATCCTTGCACAAACCCCACAAAACCCCGTGAAAGCGTGGCTTCCGGTAAAGATTCAGGGCGATTCAGTCAGGATTTCGCCGGGTACGCATCTCGCGAACGGACTCTGGCGCATACACGATCACGGTCTTGTAGGGATTGCGCGGGCGTTTCTTTACACGGGTGATCGTTTTGCCTGAGAGGGCCGGATCGGGCGATGCGGCACGGGTCATGTCGGCTTGCGTGACCGAACCGCCGCGGAAAACGCGAATGCCGGATCGGGGCGCCGCTTGCCCTGAGCCAACCGGGATGATGCGCATCTGGCTGGCGGATTGGGCCGCAGGCCCCGCCGGTCCGCCCAGCAGGTCCGGTGCCGGCCAGACGCCTGACGGCAGGAAAAGGCTGGAATGATCAACCGGTGTTCCGACCCGGATCAGGTCGCGCGCCAGCGCTTCAGGCGCGATCAGGACAAGGCTGGCCGCCGCAAACAGGAATGGCTTCATAGCGGGTCCCTTCCGACTCGGAAAGGTCAACCATAGGGCAATCGTTAACGCGCATTAAGGCCTTACACCCTGCGCGAGAGTGCAATGTGCGCATTACGCCAGCGAAGCCATGTCAGATGAGGTCCGTGATCCCGGCATAGGCGATCAGGGCGAGGATGACGGTGAGGCCGAACCATCCCCACCATGGGGCGAAGCGCTCGCGACGGGGGGATGTTGTGGGGGTGGCAGGGGCGTCGAGCGACGCTTCAAAGCGGTCCATGACGTCCGGCAGGCGTTTCAGCCGGTTGGCGATTTCATGCAGATTGCCCCTGATGAGCCGCGCCGCGCCTTCGGGCCCGAAACTGCGCCGCACCCAGGCCTCGACGACCGGCTCTGACGCATTCCAGATATTGTGCCCCGGATGAATCGCGCGCGCGACGCCTTCCACCTGCACCATCGTCTTCTGGAGCAGCACCAGTTCCGGGCGCATCTCCATACCGAAGGTCTGCGTATAGTCGAACAGCTGGAGGATCACCCGGCCCATCGACACGTCTTCGGCCGGCTTGCCATGGACGGGCTCGCCAATCGAGCGCAGGGCCTGTGCAAAATCGCCCACCGACTGGGTCGAAGGCACGTAACCGGCTTCGAAATGCACTTCCGCGATGCGCATATAGTCGCGCTTCAGGAAGCCCCAGAGGATTTCGGCTAGGAAGCGGCGCTCCGTCAGGCCGATGCGGCCAATGATGCCGAAGTCGACCAGGGCGACCTTGCCTTCAGGCGTGATGATGATGTTGCCCTCATGCATGTCGGCAT
Organism: Hyphomonas sp. BRH_c22; assembly: GCF_000961795.1. Classification (GTDB taxonomy): domain Bacteria; phylum Pseudomonadota; class Alphaproteobacteria; order Caulobacterales; family Hyphomonadaceae; genus Hyphomonas. The sequence continues at coordinate 30,714 of NZ_LADU01000135.1, read as the reverse complement.
GAAAGACGCCATGCTCGATCGCATGGGTGAGGAAGCCGCGCGTAATGTCATTGGCAAGGGCAACGCGGTCGATTGCCGGATTGGCAAGCGCATCGGGATGCGTGAGCGGGATGCCATCCACCCAATCGGTGGTCAGCACGCGGCGGCCGGTCCTGTCCCAGTCAACGCGCGGAACCTGGAAATAGCCGCTGGTCTCGCTGAGTTCGCGCATCTCGTCAGCGCCGCCCGCTTCGAGCCGCAGGTCCGTTTCGCGCATCATTGCGGCGGCGATGGTTTCGGTGAACGCGACCGGTCTCAGGCGGCGGCTTTCCATCGAAACGCCTTCAATCGTCCGCGCGGCACGCTTCATCGCCGACAGTTCGCGGGTGAGCTGGCCTTCGATTCCGGGACGCAGGATCTTGACCGCGCGCGTGCCGCCAGACGTTTCCATCTTGTGGACCTGCGCCAGCGAGGCGGCGGCCAGCGGCGGCCCGAGGTCCGGGAAAAGGCGGTTTGCCTCGTCGAGGCCAAACTCTTCGACGAGCGCGGCACGCGCCAGTTTGGCCGAGAATGGCGGCAGCTTGTCCTTCAGGCGGCTGAGATCGATTGTGACCTGAGAGCCGAACACGTCCGGGCGCGTCGCGAGGAACTGCCCGAGTTTGATATAGGCCGGCCCCAGCTTTTCGAGGGCGCGGGCAAGCCGCTCGCCCGGACGTCCACGCGCACCGCCGCCGAAGATGCGCATCACGCCGCCTGCAACGCGCGCAGGCAAAGGCAGGCGCGACTGGTAGGCAGCCGGCAGGATCACGTCATGCCGGGCCAGCGCGGTGCCTGCCCGCATCAGGCGCAGATAGTCGGACATCGCCCCCATCAGATCCGGCCGTCCGAACGGGAACCTTCGCACAGGCATGCGCGTTGGAATGCTGAACTGAACAACACAAAGGGGCCTGACATGGCTAACTTAAACACGAATTCGAACGGCTTTCTGTATTTCCTGGTGGGTGCGCTGCTGGTAGGCGTGATTGGCTTCGGCGTGTACTATTTCACGCAGGATCACAGTGCAGAGGCTGATCTCGAAATATCCGTAGGCGAAGACGGCATCAAGGTTGATGGCAACTGATTGACCCGGCATCAGACCGCCCAGCCAAAGTGCAGGGCGGCGATGCCACCGGAAAAATTGGTCACGGAAACGCGGGAAAATCCCGCGTTTTCCATTTCTGTCCGGAAGGTTTCCTGATCCGGAAACTGTCGGATGGATTCCACAAGATACTGGTAGCTTTCACGGTCACCCGCGACGAGACTGCCGAGGCGCGGGATGACATTGTAGCTGTAGGTATCATACGCCGCCTGCAGGGCTGGCGCGGTCATGTGGCTGAACTCGAGCACGCCAAGGCGGCCGCCGGGCTTCAGCACGCGGCGGAATTCCTTCAGGCCGGCAACGCGGTCTGCAAAGTTGCGAATCCCGAATGATACCGTCACGGCATCGAACGTCCGGTCCGGATAGGGCAGATTCTGGCCATCGGCGCAGACCCAGTCCAGCCGCCCTTCCCATCTTGCATTGTCAGTGCGGGCCTTGCCGGCCTCAAGCATAGCGTCATTGATGTCACAGACAATGGCTGTGGCCTTGGCGGCCACGCCGCGCCGCTTGCCGGCCTTGTCGGCAAGTTCGAGAAAGGCCCGCGCCAGCTCGCCCGTTCCGCCGGCGACATCGAGATGGCGTTCGCCCGGCTGCGGGTTCAGCTTGTTCATCGCATCATGCTTCCACAGGCGGTGCACGCCCGCGGACATGAGATCGTTCATCAGGTCATAGCGGGAGGCGACCGAGCGGAACACGGTCTTCACCCGGGCGACCTTCTCGGCCTCCGTCACCTCCTCGAACCCGAAAGAGACCTTGCGCTCTGTATCTGCGTCTGACATGCGCGCCACCATAGTTACCCTGACTGCCATAGGCTATATGCGATAAGAATGCCTGAATTACCTGAAGTCGAGACAGTTCGCCGCGGACTTGCCCCTGTGATGGAAGGGGCGGTCATCCAGTCATTGCTGCAGAACCGGGCCGACCTGCGCTTCCCCTTTCCCGAGCGGTTTGCCGAGCGTGTCAGCGGCGCGCGCATCGAGCGGATGGGGCGCAGGGCAAAGTTCCTGACCCTGGACCTGTCGACAGGCGAAGTTCTGGTCATGCATCTTGGCATGACAGGCAGGTTCACGGTGGGCGGCGGCCGTACGGCCGATTTCCACCATGCGACGGGCAATGACGCGCGCCACGACCATGTTGTCTTCCACATGGAGGACGGGCAGACCGTGACCTATAACGACCCGCGCCGGTTTGGCTTCATGGAACTGTGGCCAGCCGCCACGTTCGATGCCTATCCGCGCCTCGCCGCCATGGGCCCGGAGCCCCTGTCGAACGGATTCTCGGCCGCCTATCTTGATGTCGCGCTGAAGGGCAAGGCGGCGCCGATCAAGGCAGCCCTGCTTGACCAGTCGATCATTGCCGGGCTTGGGAACATCTATGTCTGCGAGGCCCTCTACCGCTCCGGCATTTCCCCGAAACGCAAGGCCTCCAGCATTCCGGGCCAGCGCGCAGCGCGTCTGGCGCCAGCGATCAACCAGGTGATTGCCGAGGCGATCGATGCCGGCGGGTCCTCGATATCGGACTTTGCGAATGCCAGCGGCGAACTTGGCTATTTCCAGCACCGGTTCGACGTCTATGACCGCGAGCACAAGCCCTGCAAGACGTGCGGCGCGAATGTGAAACGGATCGTCCAGTCCGGTCGGTCGAGCTTTTACTGCGGGACGTGCCAGCGCTAGCGCCCGGGCCGGAGCCCGAGCCGCCAGAGCGGCGCACCGAGACCGCCTGACACCATGGCCGCCAGAACCTGCGGGCCGGGCCAGATGCGGCTGACGGGCGCGGCGAGCCAGTCGCGGATGAGAGGCAGGACCCGCGAGTCGGACTGGTAGACCGGCGTGAACAGGAAGCTCATCAGCTGGAACAAGCGTACATGGCTGGCCCGCATGCCGGCATAATCGGCGAGCGCGTCGCGGAGATCGGCTTTGCGGGCGATGGCGCGGGCGAGCGCATAGGCATCCAGAAGCGCCATATTGGCCCCCTGCCCCAGTTGCGGGCTGGCGGCATGCCAGCTGTCACCGAGGTGGACGAGGCGGCCGGATACGGCAGGCCAGTGGGTGCGGTGGCGGTAGCGGGCGAAAGTGAGGTCATGGTGGGTCTTGAGGGGGGCGAGGAGGCGGCCGGTCTCGGGCCAGAGCGCGAGCGCGGCATCGCGCCAGTGCGTGAGCGGCGCCGCGCGCCAGGCGTCATGCTGATCGCCGCGAATGGACCAGAAATAGGTGACCGTTTTCGGCCCGCCTTCTGACAGGCTGCCGGATGGCATGACCCCCGCCATGCGGCTGGCGGCCTCGTAGCGCTGTTCGAGTGCATCGGCATGGAAGCCGCCGGAGTCCGGCCAGGGCAGCGTCGCCCAGAGCGCGCCATAGGGAAGTTCGCGGCTCGGCGACGCGGCAAGGACGGAGCGCACACCCAGCGCATCGACAACAAGGTCGAAGGGCCCGTGCATTCCGCCGCCATCATCCAGAAGCGTCGCATCGCGCGGATTGGCGGCGGTTATGCGCGTGGCCGCCACGATGCGCGCGCCTGCAGCCAGCGCCGCCTCATGCACCAGCCTGAACAAGGCGTGGCGCTGGACCGACACGCCCATCAGGGCGGGACGCAGGGATCCGTATTTTACGTCCAGCACGATGCGATCAGATGGTTTCGACAGGCCATAGAGCCGCCGAATCGGCGCACCAAGCGCTTCGGCCTGCATGCGCAATCCGAGCTGGTTGAGGATAGTGAGGCCCGTCTCCTGCAGGATCAGGCCGGACCCGACAGGCCCGGCCGTCTCGAACTGGTCGAACACCGTCACCCGGTGGCCTTCCCGGGCCAGAAAGGCGGCTGCCGCCAGCCCGCCAATGCCCGCCCCGGCAATGCCGATATTGAGAGGCTCCGCCAAATCGATACAGCCGCCTAGAAGACAGCCCGGGGTGCGTCTTCATCCATCATTTCCTTGCGGACCAGCGGGATGGGCGGACCGCCATAGGACAGGAATTCATCGTGGAAAGCCTTCCAGCCTGCGCGCGGATTGTCCGGATAGTGTTTCGCGGTCCAGTCATTGCGCAGCTTGCGGATCATCAGCTTGCCCATCGTGTAGTTGAGATAGGCCGGATCATATGTGCCGCGCGCCGCCTGCTGGGTCGCATTGCCCGCATCCTGGTAGCATTCATTGCGGAACAGGTCGTAGCTTTCCTGGACCGTCATGCCTTCGGCGTGGAGGCTGATCGCCGACAGGTAGCGGCAATTGCGCAGCAGGGCGTTCGACAGCTGGCCGATATGGGTTTCCGGGTCGCCGTCATGCAGGCCCGCTTCATACATCATCTCTTCAGTATAATGGGCCCAGCCTTCAGCAAAGGCATAGCCGACGAACAGTTTGCCAAGCACGGAGTCCGACCGGTTCGAGTGCAGGAAGTTCAGGAAGTGGCCGGGCCAGACTTCGTGGACGCTGGTGCCGAGCAGGTCCATCTTGCCGGGAATGTAGGCTGCGCGCGTTTCGGCGTCCCAGGACGGGTCTGGCGGCGAAATGTAATAGACCGAGGGCAAGCCGGTCTCGTAAGGCCCAGGAATGTCGATATAAGCCGAGTTCTGACGATTGTAGGGGGGCGATTCCTCGACCAGCGCCTGTTCGGTTCCCGGAATCGACACGATGTCGTTTTCCACGAGGAACGCGCGCAGTGCGGGCAGCTGTTCGCGCGCCTCCTCGACCGGGCCGATTTCAGGCTTGTTGGCACCCATCTTTTTCATGCAGTCGCCCAGTGACAGTTCGGGCGCGTACTTGCCGCACGCGCCTTTCAGGGCCTCCTGGTTGCGGGCGAGGTCAGCTTCACCAATGGCCTTGAGTTCAGCCAGCGGGACATCCACGCCTTCGGTCAGGCGGACCATGCCGGAGAATGTCTCTGCGCCGAGGGCGTAACCATCCATCGTGGCGGGGACAGAACCGATATGATCGGACAGGTGCTGCATGGCCGCGGCAGCGGCAGCGGCCGCAGTGTCAAACTCGGCCTGAAGGGCCTGGTCCGTCACGTCGGCAAAGGCGGCCTTGGCGTCACCTGCATAATATTCGGCGAATCCGCTGAAACCGGCCTGTCCGTATTTGAGATAGGTTTCCGGCAGTGGCAGCTTCAGGTTTGCCTCGATCTGGGCCGCCGCCGCAGGCACGTTCTTCGCGTAGGCAATGAACGCCTTCATGCGTGTTTCAGCGTCGGCATAAGGCCGTGCGATATAGACGTTGGGGTCAAGCGCGCCGACATAGTAGTCGGGATTCCTGTGGGGCCAGTCGGCCTTCTCGATCCAGAAAAGTTCGCCCTGCAGTACGGCGACAAGGTAATCGCGTTCGAACGCCTGTCCGGGGGTGAGGCCCGCCGGATCAAGGGCCAGCGCCGTGGATATTGCCTGCGTGCGCTGGTCCCGCGCCGCCTTGAGCCCTTCAGGCGACCAGTCAGGCAACTGGCCATCGAATTCGTGGCGGCCCTGATATACGGCAAAGTCCGGGTTCAGCGGAAAATAGCCGTCGAGAAAGGCCGACAGGAACGCGCCCCATTCCGTGCTGGTGTCGATCGCCATCGGGTCGGCGTTGGCCTGCTGAGGGATTGGCGGGGTTTCCTCCGGCTGGGCGGGGAGCTCAATGAAAGCGTCCGGCGCCTGTCCGGCGGGCTCATTCGTGCATCCGGTTGCGGCAAGCGCCACAAGCGAAGCGGCCATCATCAATCCGTGAATTTTCATGGGGCGTCCTTCAGATTTGGCAGCGCGAAGCGCGCGCGTTTGCGTGCACACTGGCACAGGCGAGCCGGGGCCCGCCAGTCACAATTTTACAGGCAGCCGGAGGGGCTGGACCGTCCTGCTACACCATGCCGCCATCGGTTGGCAGGCCGAACAGGATGCGGCCCGTCAGTTCCCATGTCGAAGGGGCCGTCACGATATGCTGGGTGATGGCGTGGGCGTCACGGAACCGGCGCTGCAGATCAGAGGCTTCGAACAGGGCTGCGCCGCCGCCAAGGTCGTAAAGGGTGCGGCAGATGTCGGCCCCGGTGCGCGTCATATGGGTGCAGGCCATGCGCAGCGCAGCGCGGCGCTCCATCGGGATGGCCCCCTCTTCCCCCGTGGCGATTGCCCATGTCTGGTCAATTTCGTCAAAGAGATAGGCCCGCGCGGCGCGCCAGGCGGCTTCGCAGCGGGCAAATTCGGCCTGCATGGTCTGGCGTTCGGCGAGGGTCTTGGACGATCCCTGCGATTTCTTGCTGGTGGCCAGCGCCGCGAAGGCATCAAGCGAACCGCGCGCATTGCCGAGGGCCACGGCGCAGACGCCGAGCGACAGGAGGCCAAAGGCGGGGAACTTGAACAGAGCGCCTGTCTCGTGCGGCTGGTCAGCCACCAGCGAGACTGACCGCGCCTTGGGCACGAGAATATCCTTCACTTCAATGTCGCCCGAGCCTGTGCCTTTCAGGCCCATGACATGCCAGGTGTCGAGCAGGGTCGCATCCGAGGCCGGGAAGACCATCATGCGTGCATCCGGCGCGCCAGAGGGCAGGCGCTTCATCTCGTCATTTTCCCACACGGTGCAACCGCCGCACAGCCAGGTGCAATTGGCCGAGCCCGAGCCCCACTGCCACCGCCCTGACACGCGATAATGGTCGCCTTCGTCAACGGCCTTGCCCATGGGCGCGAAGACGCCGCCGGTGATGATGTCGGGATCGGAATAGATCTCGCGCGCCGTGGCCGGGTCCATATAGGCCGCATTCATGGCGGTCGTGGCGCCGATCATGGCGCACCAGCCGGCGCTGGCATTTGCCGTGGAAAGCGCTTCGACCGTTTCGACAAATGTGTGCGGCGCCAGTTCCAGCCCGCCGAAGCGCTTCGGCGTAATCATGCGGAAGATGCCCGCGCTGGCCATTTTCGCGGCGAGGTCTGCCGGCAGGCGGCGGACCTCTTCCATTTCCGCCGCGCGGGCGGCGAGTTCAGGCTGCAGTGCGCGGGCGGCGTCGAGCAGGTCGGCAGGCATGTATGTATCGGGCATAAGCAGAGACTAGACCGGATCCCGGGCCCGTCAAAGCGTCAGTTCGTCGTGGAACCTGGGCGGGGCAGCATGACGCCACGACAGGGTGAGGGCCGACCGCAGGGTCGCCTCATCACATGCCGCAAGGCGGATCGAGGTTGCGCCCTTGTCGCCCCATTTGTTGGGCACCTTGAAGAAAATGTCCGGCTCGGCCTCCACAAGCATGGTCTGCTCCTCCGGAGTCAGGAACACGTTCGAGAATTCATGGTGCGGCGGCAGGGTGCAGAATATCCTGCCCTTGGGCACATCGACCCGAAAACTCGCCCAGTCGAAATGCGGTTTCTCGAGAGCGCGCGGAAAGGCGAGGGCAGTTGTGCGGAGCTGGTCAGGCGTGATCATCCGGTCCCTCCCAGATATAGCGCACGTCGGGTTCGTTTTCTTCGTTCGCCGCGCCGTCGGTAAACGGGGTGGCAGTAAAGCCATGCCGCTCATAAAACTGCCGCGCGCCTGCATTGCGCTGGAACGTCCACAATTCAAGACGCGGGACCGTAAGCATGGCCATTTGCAGGAGCGCGGTGCCGACGCCCAGCCGCCAGAATGGCGGGGCGACATACAGATGGTCCAGTTCCGTGTCGCGGCGCGCAGAGAATCCCGCAAACCCGCCGAGTCCTGCCGCGAGCCACACGTCTGACTCGGCAAGCACCTGCTCCTTAAAATACTGCAGAACCTCGTCAGGCGTATGCACGACAGTAAGCCAGGGCATGGCGGACGCCCTCGCCTGCAGGTGGATCTCTGCCAGCACGGCGACATCCTCAAGGGTCGCGCGGCGCATGGCCAAGTCCCTGATCATGCGCCGCGCCTCACAAGGACAAGGCGCCGAAAATAACGGCCATCAGCAGGGCTGTGAGCAGGACGCAGAAGTAGAGGCGGTCGAGCGTTACTGTCCTCATGACGGAACTGAACGGACCGCGCCCGTAGACGACGCGGTTGAGGCGGTAGAGATAGACGTTCGAATAGACAATCAGGGCAAGCGTCACCCAGCCCCAGCCGACAAGCTGCGCGGCGATCACACCGATCGACATTGCGAAAAAGAGCGCAGCATGGAAGTGCAGCGAGACAATCAAGTGGTCGAAAAACAGGAACTGGCGCCGCCACAGGTAAACCAGCGCCAGAAGGCAGGCAAAGACCGGTAACAGCACGAACATCATGCGCGGGATCCAGCGGCGCGTCTGTTCGGCGAGCAGGCCCGGCCTGTCCATCACTTCTGCAAAGCGGGCGGCATCCTCGTCGCCCTTCTCGCCAGCCTCGCGGATCGCATCCAGCGCTTCCGTTGGCATGAAGCCGGCCCATTCCGCATCCGGAGGTGCTGGCGCAGACTCCTCACCTTCCGTGACGGGGGGCGTGGCAACAAGACCCGGAATGCCGCCGCGCCAGAGGGCCTCCGCCTTGTCCATACCGCTGATCGCCTCCTGGTATTCCGCCTCGGTCATGTCGCCCTGCTGATAGGATTCCTCGATCTGAGCACGAGCCTCCTCGAAGGTTGGCTCGACTTGCGAAATGAAGCCGACGCGCTGGCCGATCACGAGAGGCAGGAGCACAAAGAAGACCAGTGAGGCGAGCACATAGAGACGGAAGGGCGGAATGAAGCGCGCCCGTTGGCCATCGAGATAGAGACGTGTCATGCGGCCGGGATGAAGCAGCAGGTTCGGCAGGGTGCGCGCGACACGGCCATCAATCGCGAAGAGGGTTTCGATACTCTCCCCGACGAGCGACCAGAAGGGACGGCGGAGGCTCTGGGCACCCTGCCCGCAGGCGTGGCAAAAATCGCCGACGAGCGCCTTGCCGCAATTCAGGCAGTGTGCGTCCTGCGTTCCCGCCTTCGGGGCCCCGACCCCGGCGGCTGCATCGGCAGCAGCGTGTTCGATGGCCGTGTCTGCCGCACCACCCAGTGGGTCACTCATGCTTCGCCCTCCAGGCCTAGCGGAAAACCAATGGCTTCTTCGCCATGAAACGGCGCGTGGCTTCATGATATCGCAAAGTCTGCCCCATCGGGGCAAGCCCGTAGGTCTTCTCACGCAGGAATTCCATCAGGCCCTTGCGCCTGCCGGCATCCTTCAAGGCGTCAGGCGTCAGCGTTTCGCCGATGACGACAGGCATTGCCGTTCCCATGCGGCGCTTCACTTCGCGGAATACCAGCGCGAGACGCAGTTCCAGCGAGAGGTGGCTGGCGAGCTGGAACAGGCGGGAGTTCTGGCCCTCGAAATAGACCGGCGTCACATGCGCGCCGGAATGCGTGATGAGCTTGGCGGTGAAGGGCTTCCATTCATCATCCACAGCCGTGCGGTCGAACGGGCGCGGCGTGGTGGCAACACCGCCGCCGGGGAAGACGATCACGCAGCCGCCAGCCTTCACATGCTCCAGCGCTTCCTTGCGCATCACGACATTGGCGGCGAGGGCTTCCTTCGTGCCGGAAAAGTCAACGGGCAGGATATAGGGCCGCGCTTCGGGTACGCCGTCGAGGGCGGTATTGGTCAGCACCCTGAAATCCATGCGGCGCAAGCTCGCCAGCCAGCAGATGACAAGGCCGTCCAGCACGCCGAACGGGTGGTTCGCCACGATGACCAGCGGGCCGGTGCGCGGGATCTCGGCGAGGCGCGAGGCGGAGAACTGAACATCGAGATCGAGCAGGCGCATGGCGGCCTCGAAGAAGGGCACGTCATGGGCGAGATGATCGCGGTAATGCTCGTAGAGCTGTTTGATCCTGGGCTGGCCGGACATGCGCTCGACCGCGCGGATGAGGCGCCGCTTCAGCGGATCGTCGAAATAGGACGCGTAGGAAAGCTCGGGCGACGTCTGAGTTTCAATCACGCGTGCTGATCCTGTGAATCTGCCTTCCGAGCGCTCATCCTTTGGCTTCGCTCAGGATGAGGCGCTGGAAAAAGCATGTTCTGCCAGTCACGCATCTAGAGTTTCAACATCCGCGCCAGGTTGTTCTTCTGGATATCGCTGGAACCGCCGACGATGGGCATGCCGAGCAGGTCGCGCACATTGCGTTCAATGTCATAGGCATCGGACAGGCCATAGGCGCCGATGACCTGCTGGCAGGCGAGGCCGATCTCGACGCCGGTGTCGGCAACATAGAGTTTGGCCATGGCGGTCTCGACGCTGCACGGCTGGTGCTCGCTGGCGAGCCAGGCCGCGTGATAGAGCATGTGGCGGCAGGCGGCGAGCTTGGTGCGGGCGGTGACGAGCTTGTGGGCGATGGCCTGGTGCTTCGAGATCGGCTTGCCGAACTGCGTGCGCTCCTGCGCGTATTGCCAGGCCTCTTCCAGCGCGGCGCGGGCGATGCCATAGGCGACAGCCGTGATCTCGATCTTCTCGACATCCAGCGCGCGGCCGGCGAGGGCCTCCCAGCCCTTGTTCCACTTGTCCGGGCCGCCGACGATGGCGCTGGCGGGCAGGCGCACCTCGTCGAGAAAAACGTCCATCGAGTCCGTATAGCGCAGGTTTGCGTGGGCGATGGGCTGCATCGAGACGCCGGGTGCATTGGTGGGCACAAGGACGAAGGTGAGATTGCCGTGCCGGTCTTCCGGCCCGCCGGAGCGGCAGAGGCAGTAGATATAGTCCGACCAGTCCGCACCCGTGCACCAGCGTTTGGCACCATTGATGACGATCTCGTCGCCCTCACGGGTGACACGCGTTTCGACGCTGGGCAGGTCGCCGCCGACATTGGGTTCGGACAGGCCATAGCAGAGGAACATTTCGCCGCGCGCCAGTCTGGGCAGCAGGGCTTCTTTCTGTTCCGGCGATCCGTTCTCGGAAATGTTGAGACCGCCATAGAAGGCGGCATGGATGAAGGGGCCTGCCATGCTGGGGCCGCCCTGGCAAAGCTCCTCGATCACGGCGGCGGCGGCATAGATATCCTCGCCCTGGCCGCCGTATTCTTCCGGTATCGTCAGGCCGATCAGGCCCATGTCCGCAAGTTCCCGGAACAATGACCTGTCCCATGTATGGGCCTTGTCCCATTCGCGGCGCTTCTCGCGCGGCATCTTCTCGGCCACCCAGCGCGACAGCTGCCGGCGCAGTTCGGTGACATGGGTCGGTTCGGGGGCGAAACTGGTCATGCGAGATACCTAGTGTGATTGCCCCGCGCGGGAAAGCCGGATGTGTCTAGACCTCTCCGATGCGCGCCGCATCGAAGGGTGTCGTCTGGTAAACCTGATTGATCCAGTTGCCGAACAGGAGGTGGGCGTGGCTGCGCCAGCGATTTAGCGGCTGGGCGCTTGAATCATCCTTCGGGAAATAGCCATAGGGCAACTTGATCGCCTTGCCGGCAGCAACGTCGCGCTCATACTCCTCCTTCAGCGAGGTCGAATCATATTCGATATGGTTGAAGCAGTAGAGATTGCGCTGGGCCGGCTCCGACAGGAGGCAGGGCCCGGTGACATCGGAATCCATCAGCAGCTTCAGTTCGGGGGCCTTTGCAATATCTTCGGCGCGGACCTCCGTCCAGCGGCTGACCGGGATCTGGAAATCGTCGGAAAAGCCGGACAGGAAAGGCGATGTCGGCGCAAGGTTCTGGTGGCGATAGACGCCGAAAGCCTTTTCGGTGAGCGTGTGCTTGGGCACGCCATGCAGGTGCCAGACGGCCGCCATGGCGCCCCAGCAGATGAAGAAGCTGGAATGGACGTTCGTGCGCGTCCAGTCGAGAATCTCCGTCAGTTCCTGCCAGTAGCCGACCTCCTCGAACGGAAGGGTTTCCACCGGCGCGCCGGTGATGATGAAGCCGTCAAACTTGCGGTCGCGGATATCCTGCCAGTTCTGGTAGAAGCTGATCAGGTGCTCTTCAGGCGTGTTCTTGGGCGTATGACCGCCGACCATGACGAGGGTCAGCTCCACCTGCAGGGGCGAGGCGCCGATCAGGCGGGCGATCTGGGCCTCGGTGCGGATCTTGTTGGGCATCAGGTTCAGAAGGCCGATCTGCAGCGGGCGGATATCCTGCCGGATCGCATCGGTTTCGCTCATCACCGAGACACCCTCGCGCACGAGAACGTCGCGGGCGGGCAGCGTATCTGGAATCCTGATCGGCATGGCCGTTACTCCAATCCTACTCACATCGCATGAAAGGAAGGCGGAGGCAGTAACCTGCAGGCATGTCCGCGCGGCCTTTTAGCGACTTGTTTAACGTGGCTGCAAGCCGACCGGCCAAATCACCACAGGAAAGCAGATAGTGCAGGGGCGCGCCTGCGTCAATTTTCCGTTTTCGCGACGGCACCAAAGCCTCTCGACTCCAGCCGAATGTTCTGGTTATGTTCTTTTTTAGGCAGAGTCACCATGCGCCAGCCAACCGAGATCGAGTCCCTTTATATCGACTTCGACGCATTTTTTGCCAATGCGGAGAAACAGCTCCGCCCGGAACTGCGCGACCGCCCGGTCGGCGTCATTCCGCTGGAATCGGAGCATACGAGCCTGATCGCCCGGTGCTATCTCGCCAAGCAGGCGGGCATCCAGCGGGGCACCTCCGTGCGCGAGGCGCGGGCCCTCTGTCCGGATATTGCCCTGCCGGTGGCCCGCCACGATGTCTATGTAAAACTGCACCACCGTATCCTGGAGGAAATCGACCGCCACACACCGGTCCACAGGGTCTGGTCGGTAGACGAGATGGAGTGCGCGCTGAGTGGCTCTGAGCGGCAGCGTTGCGTGGCGCTTGCCGGGCAGATCCGCGATGGCCTGCGCGAGAATATCGGACCGTGGCTGACGCCCTCCATCGGGCTTGCCCCGAACCAGTTCCTCGCCAAGGTCGCCGCGGAAATGGACAAGCCGAACGGGTTTGTCATGCTGCGCCCGGCAGACCTGCCTGGGCCCCTGTTCAATCTTGAACTCAGGGACCTGCCCGGCATTGCCAGCGGCATCCATGCACGCCTCGGCCGGGCGGGCGTGTTCACGGTCGAACAGCTCTGGAACCTCTCCCCGAAACAGGCCCGGATGATCTGGAACGGTGTCGAGGGCGAACGGATGTGGGCGCAGCTGCACGGCTATGCCGTATCCCGGCCCGAAACCGTCCGGCGGATGTTCGGACATGGCCGCGTCCTGTCGAGTGACTGGCGGCAGCCCCACAAGGCGCGTGAATGCCTGCGCCTGCTGACCGCCAAGGCCGCGCGGCGGTTGCGCCGGGAAGGCTATACGGCCAGCATCCTCGCCGTTTCCATGTCATGCACCGACGGGCAGCGCTGGAGCGGGGAGCAGGGCTTTTTCCCCGCGCGCGACGATCACACATTCCTGCGCGAGGCGAGCCTGCTTTACGACAAGGGGCTTACCGCCCTGCATGCGAACCGAATGAAGAAGGTCTCCGTCATTCTGTACGGCCTGCACCGGAGCGGTGAAGCCAGCGCCGACCTGTTCGACCATGACGACAGCCGCTCCGAACGCCATCGCTGGGAGCGGGTGACGGACGCGATGGATGCGCTGAACGCGCGCCATGGCACCTGCGTCGTTTCGCTCGGTCCCCATAACGAGCCGCCGGGCGGCTATGCCGGAGCCAAGATCGCCTTTGGCCGTGTACCAGGCCTCAACGAGTTCGATACATCCCCTGACCGGAGCGGCCGCGTCAAACTCAGTCTCTAGAAAGGGGGTGAAGCCGGTGGACGAGCCGCGGCAGCATGCGGCCCGAAATCGAAGCGGATTCGGCCTCGCCATCGCGTTCGGCGCCCATGCGCATGTAAAATTTCATGGCGTCAGGATCGCAATCAATCACGAGGTCTTTTGCGCCGGCATCCTGGGCGATCCGGCACGCCCAGACATACAGCATCTGGCCGGTCCCTTCCCCGAGACGCGCCGGTTCGACGAAGAGTTTCTCAAGCCAGGCCGTTTCCCCGTCGATGGCGACCTGCACCACACCGGCCACACCGCGTATGTCATCGGCAACCACGATCATGTCCGTGGCAGCATCGTCCTCGGAAATCGTCAGTTCGGCGCGAAACGCTTCAAGCATGTCGGGCGGGTAACCCCAGACAGCCTTTGACCGCATGCAGAGATCCGTCAGCGTGGCAAATTCATAGTGACTGGGGGCGCGCAGCCGCATGTCAGTCTCCCGTCAATTTCGGGGCGCGTTTTTCCTTGAAGGCCGCCACGGCCTCACGCCGGTCACCCATATAGTTGGACACGCTTTCCCAGCCGATGCTGGCATCCATCAACTGCGCGGCAAGCGCGCGCAACGGAATATTGGCGGTGGTCTTGGTCCAGCGCACAGCCCATTTCGGGTTCGCCTGCAGCTTGGCGACGAGTTCAGCCACTTTCGCGTCAAGTTCCGCAGCGGGAACCGCATAGTTTATCAGGCCGAGACGCTCGGCCTCTTTCGCACTGAGCAAGTCACCCGTCATCAGGAGTTCCTTGGCCTTGGCGAAGCCGATCAGTTGCGGCCAGATCAGCGCGCCGCCATCACCGGCGACCAGCCCGACCTTGACGTGCGGGTCGCCGATCTTCGCCGTCTCGTCGGCAATGATGATGTCGCAGAAGAGCGCAATCGTCGCGCCGAGGCCTGCGGCGGCCCCGTTCATGCGGCAGATGATGGGCTTTTCCATGTTCAGCAGGGTCGTGACGATCTGCTTGGCGTCCCATCCGATCGCACGGAAGCGTTCGGGATGGTTGATCTGCTCCTCGAACCAGTCGAAATCCCCGCCCGCGCAGAAGGTCCGGCCTTTGGCGGTGAGGATGATGATGTCGCTTTCGCTGTCTCGCTGCAGGCAGTTGAAGACGAGCGCGAGTTCGGTGTGCATCTGCTCGTCAACGCCGTTGACGGGATGGTCCGACGTGATCGCGGCGGTCAGGACGCGGCCATCGCGGGAGAAGGTGAAACGCTCCCATTTATCGCTGGTGATGTCGTATTGCGTGCTCATGATTCCACTCCAACTCTGACAACGCGGCGCCCGAAATTCTCGCCCCGGAACAGGCCGCAAAAAGCTTCCGGCATCGCCGCGATGCCCTCGAAGCGTTCCTCATTGCTCTTCAGCTTTCCCGTGGCCAGAAGGCCGGCCATTGTCTGCAGGGCTTCGGGGAAGTCGCGGGCGAAATCGAACACCACCAGTCCCTGCATGTTCACGCGGTGCGTGATGAAAGGCTTGGTATTCACGATGCCCGGCGTTTCTTCCGGCGTCCGGTTATAGTCGGCCACCTGGCCGGAAATGCAGATACGTCCGTTCAGCGCCATCAGCGGCAGCACGCGGTTGACCATTTCATTGCCGACATTGTCGAACAGGACGTCCACGCCTTTGGGAAATTGCTCCGCGATGGCCGCCGTCAGGTCCGGCGCGGTCTTGTAATTGATTGCGGCGTCGAAGCCCGCCTCGCCCGTCAGGAAATCGCATTTCGCGTCAGAGCCTGCAATGCCGACGACTTTGGACGCGCCCCAGGCCTTTGCGAGTTGCCCGGCCGTCGCACCGACAGGGCCGGCCGCCGACGTAACGAGCACAGTGTCGCCTTCCCTGAATTTCGCCACGGTCTTCAGGCCGAACCAGGCGGTCAGTCCCGGCACGCCCAGCACGCCGATCCAGGCGCTGAGCGGTACGGGCGCTTCCGGCACCTTGCCGACAAAGCCCCTGCCCGACTGGATCGAATGCGTCTTCCAGCCGCCGGCGCAGAAGACTTTCGTGCCGACCGGAAAGGCCTCGTTCTGGCTGGCATCGACAATACCGACACTGAACCCGTCAATCGGTTTGCCGAGCGGCAGCGCCATGGCGTAGGAATCGCCGCCAGACAGGCGCGACCGCGTGCCGGGATCAACCGAGCACCAGACATGGGCGACGCGGAACTGACCCTCCTTCGGCTCGGGCAGGCCGGCGTTTTCCAGCCTGAAATCTTCCGGCACAGGGGCGCCCACACAATAGCGCGCCAGAACCAGCTGCTGCATGTCCGCCATCGGCGAGACCTCCTCAACCCTTGATGGGCCAGCATAGGCTGCAAGCGGGTGCTGTCACGCCATGACTTCGCGGAACATGCGTATTAGGACTTCACATAACCAGAGCGTGAGACCTGCCAATGCCCAAAGATGTCCTGTTCCTGCTGCCTCCCGGATTTGAGGGAAATGACCGGCGCGAATTCTGCCCTGAATGTGCCGAGATATGGGGCGTACTCGGTTATTTTCCTTCCATTCGCGACGCGCTGGACATTGTCCATGTCGGCCTTGAACATCCCCGAACAGAGATTGTCGCGATGCTGGGCGAAGGCCGGTACAATGCGCCAACCTTGGTCCTGCACCCTGACACGCCGGTTGGCCAGGATGTGAATGTCGAGGAAGCCAATGGCCTGCGCTATCTTGCCAGCGCCCGCAGCATCGCGCACCATTTTTCACACCGTTACGGCACCCCGTTCCCCCGCGGTTACTAGGCCTTTCGCTGCTTCGGGAAAACACCGAACCCGAGATGAAAAGACAGGAAGAAACATGACCACCAAGCCCGTCAGAACGCGCATCACAGACATGCTCGGCATCGAAAAGCCGATCATCCAGGCCGCGATGGGCTGGATCGCCCGCTCACACCTTTCATCGGCCGTTTCCAATGCAGGCGGTATGGGCATTATTGAAACCTCGTCGGGCGAACTGGACGCGATCCGTGAGGAAATCCTCAAGATGCACGACCTGACGGACAAGCCATTCGGCGTTAACGTGGCGCAGGCTTTTGTGCGTGACCCAAACATCATCGACTTCATCATCCAGCAGGGCATCAAGTTCGTGACCACGTCTGCAGGCGATCCGATGAAATACACAGGCATGCTCAAGGAAGCCGGCCTCACTGTGTTCCACGTCGTCCCCAGCCTCCAAGGCGCACTGCGTGCCATCGAAGCGGGCGTTGACGGGCTGATTGTTGAAGGCGGCGAAGGTGGCGGGTTCAAGAACCCGAAGGATGTCGCCTCCATGGTGCTGATCCCGCTGGTCTGTGAGCAAGTGAATGTGCCGGTCGTGGCTGCCGGCGGCATTACGGACGGTCGCACCATGGCCGCTGCGTTTGCACTGGGCG
The DNA here is from genome assembly GCF_000961795.1 of Hyphomonas sp. BRH_c22. Taxonomy (GTDB): domain Bacteria; phylum Pseudomonadota; class Alphaproteobacteria; order Caulobacterales; family Hyphomonadaceae; genus Hyphomonas. The sequence continues at coordinate 13,622 of NZ_LADU01000135.1, read as the reverse complement.
CTGAGGGCGTCCTCATGGGAACACGTATCCTTTCGTCAGAGGAAAGCCCGGTTCATCAGAACTGGAAAACTGCGATCATCGACGCCGAAGCAACTGATACGATCTTCCTCAATCGTTCCGGACCCGGGCCGGCCCTGCGTGCCCTGCGGACCGAACGCACCAGTCGTATCGAAACAGAAGGCAGCGCCAATATTTTTGGAGAGTTCGCCGATACGCAGGCTGTGTATTTCGGCGGCGACCTGGAGGCCGGAATCGCGTTGACAGGACAAGTCGCCGGGCGAATTCACGCGGTCAAACCGGTGGCACAGATCTTCGAGGAAACGATTGCGGAGTATCACGAGACGATTGCCCGTCTCGCACGCTAACCTGCAATGAATGGGCCTCAAATGCTGGTTTTTGCCCCACTTCCGCGCTAGACGGGGTCAAATCCATCAAGAGGACGCTTCATGACCACAAAACATTTCCTGCTCGGCACAGCTGCCGCGCTCGCGCTCACCCTGTCCGCATGTGGCAAGAAACCGGAAGCCACGCCAGAACAGGCAGAAGTCTCACAGACTGAAACAGCCGAACTGCCGGAAATCGTGGTGACGGACGCAGAACTCGAAGGCAACCCGTTCCGCCAGGAATGGACGTCCGAATATGGTGTGCCGCCGTTCAGCCAGATCACGGACGCCCACTACCTGCCCGCCACCAAGAAGGCACTGCTGGAACTGCGCGAGGAAATCACCGCCATCGTCAACAACCCCGATGCGCCGGACTTCGATAATACGATTGTCGCGCTCGACCAGGCCGGCGGCTCGCTGAACAAGGTGATCCTAACCTTCAACAACATCACCAATACCGACACCAATGACACGCTGAGCGAGTTGGAATCCGAGATCTATCCGATGCTCACGCGCGAGACCGATGCGATCACGTTCAACCCGGACCTCTTCAAGCGGGTGCAGGCCGTCTATGCCGAACGCGACCGTCTGGGGCTCGACGAACAGGACGCCCGCCTGCTCGAGCTGACCCATCGCGAATTCGTGCGCAATGGCGCTGCGCTGAGCCCGGAAGTGAAGGCAGAGGTCGCCACGATCAATGAAGAACTGTCGGCGCTGACCACCGAATTCGGCAAGAACCTGCTCCTCTCGACCAAGGCCTTCAAGCTGGAAGTCACCGACGAGACGCAGCTCGCAGGCCTGGCCGATGACTTCAAGAATTCGATCAAGGCTGAGGGCGAGGACAAGTGGGTCCTGACCGTGGACCGCTCTGTCTACGAAACCTTCATGACGCAAGGCGAGAACCGCGACCTGCGCAAGCAGATGTTTGACGGCTATCGCCTGCGCGCTTCAAGCGGCGAATATGACAATGGGCCGATCCTGATCAGGATCGCCCAGTTGCGCGCCAAGCGCGCGGAACTGATGGGCTACCCGTCTCATGCTGCCTACCAGCTCGAAACCCGCATGGCGAAGACACCGCAACAGGCCGAGGACTTCCTCAAGCGCGTCCTGGAGCCGGGCCTTGCGCGCGCCAGGGAAGAACGCACCGACATGCAGGCCATGATCGGTGACGCATTCACGCTGGAAGGCCAGGACTGGTGGTTCTATGCCGAGAAGGTACGCCAGGCGAAATATGCCTTCGACGGCAATCTGCTGAAGCCTTATTTCGAACTGGGCGCGGTGCGCCAGGGGGCGTTCGATGTGGCGACCAAGCTGTTCAATGTGAGCTTCACGCCGGTCGAAACGGAGACATGGAACCCCGTTGTCGAGTCCTGGGACGTGAAAGACCTTGAGACGGGCGAACATCTTGGCCTGTTCATGACTGACATGTATTCGCGTGATTCCAAGCGGGGCGGCGCCTGGATGTCATCCTTCCGCGATACCTCGAATGTCGGTGAGAATACCCGGCCGATCATCACCAACAACCTGAACGTCACCCCGCCCGCAAAGGGCGAGCCGACGCTGCTGACCTTTGACCAGGTCGAAACCCTGTTCCACGAGTTCGGCCATGGCCTTCATGGCCTGCTGACGCAGATCAGGTATTCGACATTCTCCGGCGTCGACGGTCCGCGTGACTATACCGAGTTCCCGGCGCAGATCCTGGAACACTGGGCGGGCGATCCGGAAGTGCTGGCTGTGTATGCCCGGCACGACAAGACCGGCGAGATCATCCCGCAGGACCTGGTCGACAAGATGAATGCGGCGTCAAACTTCAACCAGGGCTTCAAGACGACCGAGTTCATCGCCGCGTCCCTGCTCGACCTGCGCTGGCACATGCTGACACCGGAAGATGCCGCTAAGATTACCGATGCCCGCGCGTTCGAACAGCAGGTGCTGGAGGAATACGGGATCCTCCCGGAAATCGAACCGCGCTACCGGTCGCAGTATTTCAGCCATATCTTCGCGGGCGGATACTCGGCAGGCTACTACGCCTATCTCTGGTCTGAAATTCTCGATGCGGACGGCTTTATGGCCTTCAAGCAGTCCGGCGACATCTATAATCCGGATCTCGCTGGCAAGCTGAAAAAATGGGTCTATGAGTCAGGCGGCCTGCGTGAGGCTGACGAACTTTACCGCAATTTCCGCGGGTCCGATCCGACGATCGATCCCCTGCTGGAAAATCGCGGCTTTGCTGAAGAAAAGCCAAGCGAAGGCTGATCGATCTCCGTGACCGGAAAAAATAAAGCCCGCCGGACTGACCGGCGGGCTTTTTTATTAGGGCCAGCATTCAGGTCAGATCGAGGACTCGACTGATTCCTTGCAGATGATGGCCTTGACCTCATCGACCGTATTGGCCGCGCGCAGCGCGTCGCGCACAGCCCCCTGACGGAAGACGCGGCTGACTTGCGCCAGCGCCCGCAAATGGTCTGCCCCGGCCGACAAGGGTGCAAGCAGCATGAAGATCAGGTCACATGGCCGGTCATCGACAGCCTCGAAATCCACACCCGTCGCAAGGCGCATGAATGCCCCGATCGGCGCATCAATGCCCTGCACGCGCGCATGCGGGATCGCAACGCCCTCGCCGACACCTGTCGACCCGAGGCGCTCGCGCTCCATCACCGAATCCTCGATTTCGCGTGCGGAAATTTTCGTCACGCGACTGAGTTCTTCGGACAAGGCGTGCAGCGCCTGTTTGCGGCTGGTCGCCTCATAACAAGGGATGATAATCCCGCCTTTTAGCAGGGAGCTCAGATCGGTTGCCATTTACGCTGCTTCCGTGTGTGGGCTTCAGTTCCGGGGCGTATTGGCCGGGTCAACCCAGCCGATATGCCCATCCGGACGGCGGTAGACCATATTCAGTCCGTCATGGCCAGCATTCCTGAACATCAGTGCAGGCACCTCTTGCAGTTCGAGCTGCATGACCGCTTCCGACACGCTCATCTTGCGGATACTGACGGATGTTTCTGCGACCGTCAGCGGCACGTCGGAAACATCGACAATCTCGTCGTCGATTTCATCTGCATCCGCGGCGCGCCCATTGCGCGTCAGAACGGCGCTGGTCGCGACTTCTGCGGGCAGGGGCGCGGCGGGGTTGGCGTGGTGGTCCTTCAGGCGGCGCTTGTAGCGGCGCACCCGCTTTTCCATCTTGTCGAGACTGTCTTCGAGCGCAGCGTACGGGTCAGTCGCCTTTCCGGTCGATTGCAGCACGATACCGGACGGGAGATGCACATTGCAGTCAACCTCGACGAGGTGTCCGTGTTGCGAGACGAACACGCTCGCCTCCCCGGTACGATTGAAGTATTTACTGACCGCCGCCTCAAGCCCTTCTTCGATACGGCTCCTGAGAGCACCTCCGAGATCCATATGCTTGCCAGTAATTTGTATCTGCACGAGCGGTCTCCTTTGCTATTCGAGACTTCCAAGTATGGCGCAGATTTGCGCCGGACGCGAATCGATTCCCCTGATCTGTCGCATCCGTAAGAGTGAACGCTCACATTACAGCCAGTTCACACGTCCGGCTTGCCCGGTTTCTTGCCATAGCCATGCTTTTTCAGCAGGCCCCGGAACTGGTGATAGGTCAGCCCGAGCGCGTCAGCCGCACGGCCCTGATGCCCCTGGCTGGCGGCGAGGGCCTCGTCGACGAGGCGCAACTCGAGCCGGCTGATGGCTGCGTTGAAATCGACCGGGCCATGAATGGCTGACGCATCCGGCAAATCGAATCGCGGGGCGTCGGCAGTCGCCCGGCTGGAAGCACCGGGCCGCCACGGCGATGCGAACGGATCCAGCGCCGAGGGGTCGAACCGGACCGGCTCGTCCGGCGCGGTCAGCATGGAGCGGTGTGCAAGGCGCTGGGCGAAATTGCGCAATTCCCGCACATTGCCCGGCCAATCATGCGCCTCGATCGCCGCAATGGCCGACGGGGCGAAGCCCGGAAAGTCCTGGGCCATCTCGATTGCGATACGCCGGGCAAAGAAATCGGCGAGCAGCGTTGCGTCTCCCTTGCGCGCCCGCAGGGGCGGCAGCGTGATGACATCGAAGGCAAGCCGGTCGAGCAGGTCCGCCCGGAAGTCTCCCCGCTCCACCATGGCTGGCAGGTCCATGTTCGTGGCGGCAACAATGCGCACATTGGTCGTCATGACCCGCGAGCCGCCGAGGCGCTGGAACTCGCCATATTCGACAATGCGCAGCAGCTTTTCCTGAACGGCGCGGCTCGCCGTGGCGATCTCGTCGAGGAAAATCGTGCCGCCATCAGCCAGCTCGAACCGGCCCTTGCGCTGCTCGGTCGCGCCCGTGAAGGCCCCGCGCTCATGCCCGAACAGTTCGGAATCCAGCAATTGTTCAGACAGTGCCGCGCAATTGACCTTCACGAACGGGCCTTCCCAGCGCTTCGACAGAAAGTGCAGGCGTTCGCCGATCAATTCCTTGCCGGTGCCGCGCTCGCCAATCACCAGGATCGGCCGTTCCAGCGGGGCGACGCGGGAAACATGCTCCTGCGCGCTGAGCCAGGCAGGCGCTTCACCAATAAGCTGGGTCGATTGGCCAATCATTTGGTCTATATAGACATTTATGAATTTATTATCGACTAATTTTTTCGTCAAAATAACGAAATTATTATACGCGACCTCGCCTCGAAATATTTTTTATTGTTATTTTTCAAGGCTTTATGAAATTAATTTTCACTTGGCACGGTCCTTGAAATGATACTGGCACTCAGAGCGACGGGGGCGTCGCAACCAGCAAGAAGGACAAGGCCCAAGATGGACGACCGTAATTACCGCACAGAAGCTCGCAGTGACGCAGGCCGATTTGGCCGCTGGCTGTCGACCCGCCCTGCCGAGAGCTGGATGTTTTTCGGCGTCGGCATCTTCCTCGGCGGCCTCTTCTTTTAACCCCCTCCCAGTCAAACAAGAAAGGATACCCCATGGGTCTCTTCTCCCGCCTCGGTGACATCATCAACTCCAACATCAACGCGATGCTGGACGGTGCTGAAAACCCGGAAAAAATTGCCCGCCTGATCATCCAGGAAATGGAAGACACGCTGGTCGAAGTGCGCACCGCCGCCGCCCGCGCCATGGCCGACAAGAAGGAAATGGAACGCGAAATCGTCCACTTCACGTCCGCCCGCGACGAATGGGCTGCCAAGGCCGAACTGGCCATCGACAAGGGTCGTGAAGACCTGGCCCGTGGCGCCCTGATCGCCAAGCAGAAAGCCGAAGGCGAGATCACCCGCCGCAAGGCGGCCATGAACGCCGCTGAGGAAGCCTTCGAAAAGCGCCAGGACGATCTCGGCAAACTGCAGGCCAAGCTGGACGAAGCCAAGGCCAAGCACCGCTCGCTGATGATGCGCCGTGAAGCCGCCGAACAGCGCATCCGCGTCCGCAGCCAGGTCTATGACGGCCGGGTTGACGATGCCCTCGCCCGCTACAACACGATCGAGCGCAAGGTTGACGAAATGGAAGCCTATGCGGACACGATCAAGGGCCGCGAGCCGACCCTCGAAGCCGAGTTCGCCGCGCTTGAGCAGAACGAGAGTGTCGAGAAGGAACTCGAAGCCCTGAAAGCCAAGCGTTCCAAGTCCGCCGCCAAGACTTCCAAGTCGGAGGCCTGATAGATGCTGTTCTCACTCATCTGCCTGTTCGGTTTCCTGACAGTGATCTGCACACCCGGGCTGATCGCCCAGGCCCGCGCCGAACGGCGGGAGGGCTAAGCCATGGATGAAGGCGTCATAGCCCTCGTTGCCATCCTCAGCATCTTCGTCTTCCTGCCGGGAATGATGCTTCACTATATTTCCCAGTGGCGCCGGCAGAAGACACTCCAGCCGGATGACGAACGCATGCTGGAAGACCTCTGGCGCTCAGCCAAGGCAATGGAACGCCGGCTGGAAACGCTCGAAGCCCTTCTGGACCAAAGCGACGACCACACACGGGAGCGCGCAAGCCCACCGCGCCGCCCCCGTTCAACCTTCGACGATTAAGGACACATCACCATGACCCGCCATTATTCAGACCAGGACAGCGCGGAATACCGGTCTCCCAACCCGAAACGCTATTACCGCTCGCGCAATGACAAGGTTATTGCCGGTGTGTGTGGCGGTCTGGCCGAGCGCTTCGGCTGGGAACCCATCCTAGTCCGTATCCTGTTCGTGCTCGCCACGATCTTCATGCTCGGGCCGCTTTCCATCATCATCTACATGACCGTCTGGATGATCACGCCGCGCACGCCTTTGGGCCGCAACGCCATCTCTCCTGAGGAAGATGCCTTCTGGCGCGGTGTATCGGACCGCCCCCGGGCCACGTTCGGCCACCTGAAGTACACCTTCATGGACCTCGACGAGCGCCTGCAATCCATCGAGCGCAAGGTCACGTCAGACGAGTGGCGCCTGCGCAAGGAATTCCGCGACCTGGAACGCGGCAACTAGACCCATAACCTGAAACCACCATCAAACCCGACAAAGGAACGGACCGATGAGCAAGGGGACTCTACTTTACAATAACTGGCTGCTCGGAGGCGTAGCCACCCTTATCCTCCTGGCCATTGTGGCCATTGCCAGCCTGCACGGCGGGATGGCACTCGAGATGGGCGGACTGGAAATGACACTCGCACCGCACGAGAATGGCGGCCTACAACTGTCCTTCGTCAGGGCCGCCTAAGCTTCGCCCCGCTTCAGGGCGCGCAGGATAAGGCGCATCGGGCTGACTGCCACAAGGGCAGCAGCCTCCGCCGGGGCGGGCCCGCCCATCAGCTGGGCCGCCAGAATGTCACCCGCCCAGGGCCCCCATGTAAAGCCGCGCGCGCCAAAGCCATTCACCATGTAAATGCCCGGTAATTGAGGGGCGTCCGCATCCGCAGGGCGCCCTTTTCTGACTCCGCCGAAAACTTCCAGCGCCGCTGAATGATCCTGCACGGCGCCGATCAGCGGCAGGCGGTCAGCCGTCGTTGCACGCAGCCCGGAGCGGGACGTCGCGGCGTACTCGCGCGCTTCGCGGACCCACCAGGGCGACAGGGTTTCCAGCCCTTCGGCATTTTCCGCCCGCGCAGCGTCTGATGTGGCTGGCGGGCCGCCTTCAAAGCGTTCGAACGTGGCGCCCCACAGGCGATCTGTCCCGGCGGCAAGGGCATAGGTGCCGCTCGCGACGGCATCCGGCTCGGCTGCCGGGGCATCTGCGATCCACTCGACCTGGCCAAGTCGCGCTTCAAGCCCCAGCCACGGCAACAGGTTTCCGGCCGCCATCGCCGTGGCGAGGATGATGGCGTCAAAGCGTTCGCCATTCACCGCGCGCTGCGGGACATCAACCTCGGCCGCCTCTCCCATCCGCAGCGTCGCGCCTGCCAGCAGCGCCGGGATCAGCAGGGCGGGCCGCAGGATCAGCGCGCGCTTGTGCAGCAGGCCGCCGCCCTGCAGCGCCTCAAGGTCTTCAAGGGGCAGGGGCGGATCGTTGAGGAGTTTGGTGAAACGGTCTGTGTCCGCCTGGTCCTTCGGGATCTGCCGGACATCCGTTTCGGTGACGCCTGGCAGGCCGCGATAGGTATCGCGCGCCGCGATATAGGCATCGACCAGCAGCCGGGCCTGCACGGTATCGGCTGCATCCAGCCGCGGCATCAGCAGGGCGAGCGGATTGCCGCTGGCACCGGATGCAGGATGATCGGCCTTGTCGAACACGGTGATTTCGGCCCCGGCATCCATCAGGGCGCGGGCTGCGCAGGCACCGGCAATGCCTGCGCCGATGATGGCGATGCGGCGGAGGCCGGGGGGCGCACAGGCGGTCGCATGGGGATCGGGCGTGGGGGTTGAGGGGGGTGAAGGGGTGTTGAGGGTGGCCTCGAGGCGCTCGCGCTTGCGGCCATGGCCGGGCTGGCGTGTGACATCGAACCCGGCCTCGGCCAGTCCGCGGCGCACCGCGCCGGCCACCGTGAACGTGCCGAGCCGCGCGCCGGGGACCGAATGGGCGGCGATCTGGGGATAGATCCACGGCCCCCACATCTCTTCATTCTTGGCGGGGCTGAACCCGTCAAGGAACCAGGCGTCCGCGCGAAACTGCGCGGCAGGCAGGGTGTCGCGAATGTCGCCATGGTGCAGGGTCAGCGAAACACCGGCATCCGGCCACACCATGCGGCGCACGCCCTTGGCCGGGCCTGGCCAGCGGGCAATCATCAGGGCGGCGAGTTCTTCCAGCTCTGCCCAGCTGTCAAGCGCCCGGACGGCATCTTCGGGCTGCAGCGGGAAGGCTTCAAAACTGACAAAGTGGAGCCGGGCGTTTGGTGACGGGCGGTGCGTCTCCCAGAGCTGCCACAGCGCGAGGAAGTTCAGGCCGGTGCCAAAGCCGGTTTCGGCCACCGTGAACACGTCCCTGCCCTGCCAGGCTTCGGGCAGGCCACACCCGGCGAGAAACACTGCGCGGGATTCCGCGAGGCCGTCCCCGGCGGTGAAATAGACATCGTCATGGGCGCGGGCGACGGGGGTGCCGTCTTCGCGCCAGTCGATCTCGGGAGGGTTCAACAGACGCGGCATGGTGCATTTACTCGCAGGCGTTCAGCGGCGGGATGCCTTTCAGCGGTGGCGCGACTGGCTGATCAGGTCGCCAAGCGCCATCAGGCTGGCCCGGCCGACCTGCGTCACCGTGGGCTTGCGCCGATGGACATGGCCGACAAAGTCACCGCAATTGGAACCCGCCAGACGATAGGCCGCGCCCAGCGACCGGCGCGCCCGTGCCTCGGCCGCGATCGGATGGCTGGCGCCGCCATTGCGGTGAACCCTGATCGACCGGCCATCGGCAAAATCGTGCAGCGACTGCTCGGTCACGCCATCATGCCTGCGCGAATTCGAAATCACCGTGCCGCTGGTGGTCGCCACGCCATAATGCCTCAGCACACCGCCAAACCGGATGGAGACGATGTCGCCGGGCGAGACATGCCCGTGGGGTCCGAGATGCTTTTTCATGGCATCAGCCTACCCGATTTAAAGACCCTGGGCCACGAAAAATCCCCGGCGGCTTTCGGAGATTTAATCCAACCTTTTTTGACGTGCTGCGTTGATGGGTTGGTCGTAATAACGCGACCGGTGGAAAGGAGTATTCTCATGGACAAGGAACATATCAAGGGCGCCGCCAAGAAGGCTGAAGGTACCGTCAAGGAAACTGCCGGCAAGATGACGGGCGACAAGTCGCTTGAGCTGAAAGGCAAGGCCGACAAGGTTGAAGGCAATATCCGCGACGCCGCTGGCGACGTGAAGGACAAGTTCAAGAAGTAATTGCCGCACAAACGGTATAAGACTTAGGACTGAAGGGCCGTCCCGGTGGGGCGGCTTTTCCTTGCGCCGACCGGGCGGACGTCCCTATATCCGGCCAAAGCGGAGCTATCATATGAGCGATATCACAATTACCCTTGAAGACGGCCCGACCGGCGGACGCTATGTCGCCGTGGTCAATGGCCATGAGGCGGAGATGACGTTCTCCAAAGCCGGAACGAGCCGCATCATCATCGACCATACCGGCGTGCCGAAAGAGCTGGCCGGCCTGGGCGTTGGCGTGGCGCTGGTGCAGCGCGGCGTGGACGACGCCCGCAGGAACGGCGTGAAGATCATCCCGCTCTGCCCCTTCGCCAAGGCACAGATCGCAAAGCATCCCGAATGGCAGGACGTTCTGGCATGAGCGGCGAGACCATCACGCACGATGCCGAGGCGCGCCGCTACAGCCTCGTGATTGATGGCACCGAAGCCTACCTGACCTATGAGCGCCCGGCAGGCGGCCGCATGCATATTACGCATACGATCGTGCCGGAGAGGATCGGCGGACGCGGGCTGGGCAAGCGCCTGGTCACCCGTGCGCTGGAAGATGCGATTGCCGCCGGCGACAGGGTCTCGTCATCCTGCTGGTTTGCGACCGCGCTGATCGGGAAGACGCCCGCATGGACGGCGCAGATGGCATGAGCGAGCCGTTCTGGAAAACCGTACCGCTCGACAGGATGGATGCCAGCCAGTGGGAATCCCTCTGTGACGGCTGCGCCAAGTGCTGCCTGCTGAAACTGGAAGACGAGGACACCGGCGAAATCGCCTATACAAGGCTGCACTGCACGCTGCTGGATGCCGGCACCTGCCAGTGTTCGGACTATGCCAATCGCAAGCAGAAAGTGCCCGACTGCGTGAAGCTGACCCCCGCCGCCATCGAGGAACTGCCCTGGATGCCGTCAACCTGCGCCTATCGCCTGATTCATGAAGGCAAGGACCTGCCGGACTGGCACTATCTTGTCTGCGGCGACCGCGAACGCGTGCACACAGAAGGCCATTCCGTACGGGGACGGGTCGTCTCCGAAGACACCGTGTTCGAAGACGACATGGAAGACTTTATCGTGGATTGGGAAGGCGAGACCTGAGCGTCGCCAAAGGCGCGCGAACCGGCTGCGCAATCACTAGCCGAGATAGACCTCACCTTCGGGATACTTGACCCGTGGGGGCGTTTTGGAGGCGAGAAAGAATCCGAGCGTCAACGGCCCAAGGCGCCCCAGAAACATGATGGTGCATATGACCAGACGGCCAATATCATTCAGTTCACCCGTGGCACCGCGGCTGAGACCGACCGTTCCGAATGCCGAAGTCACCTCAAAGGCCGCATCCAGAAAGTTGATGTGATGATGCGTTCCAACAAGAATGAACAAGCCTATCAGGATAACGAACAGGCTGACCGTCAACAGGGCCATCACCTTCAATCCCTGCTCCAGGCCGACACTGTATCCAAAGGCCCGCATGCGTCCGGAATTCTTGAAGAAGGCGATCGTGGCCATCAGCAGCACCACCGCTGTCGTGACCTTTATCCCGCCGGCCGTTGATGTGCTGCCTGCGCCAATCACCATCAGGACCATGGTGAACAAGGCGGTGCTGTCATGCATTCCGGCTGTATTCATTGAATTGAAGCCCGCCGTACGCGGCGTGACCGATTCAAACCAGATCGCCTGCAGCTTGGATTGCAGTGAATGCAGTCCGCCTAAAGTCTCGGGATTGGACCATTCAAGCAGGCCGTAGATCACGCATGTGCCGCAAATCAGCACCAGCGTTCCCACCAGCATCAGGCGGGTATGAAGCGAGAAGCGCCTCCACTTCCGGAACAGGAGAATGTCCGACAAAACGGCAAAGCCCAGCCCGCCAATAATGAACTGCACCGATACGGTGAAGATGATGATCGGATTGTCGACATACCCCATCAGGCTGTCGGGGAACAAAGAGAATCCGGCATTGTTGAAGGCCGATATCGAATGGAACGCCGCCTGCCAGAGTCCCTCGCGCCAGCCGAATTCTGGAACGAAGACGATCGACATCAGCATCATGCCAAGCAGTTCGCAGACAAGGACAATGCGGAATATGGTCCAGACCAGGTCAATCAGACCGGAAAACGAGGCCAGCCCCATTTCTTCACGCAGATAGCGCCGATGCGTCATGCCTATCCTGAGACCGAGGGACGACAGCACCATGACGGCAAATGTCATCAGACCCATGCCGCCCAGCTGGATCAGGAGCATCACGACGCCTTGCCCAAACATCGTGTACGCACTGCCGGTATCGACAACAACCAGCCCGGTCACGGTGACAGCAGAGGTTGACGTGAAGAGCGCGTCTGAAAGAGATATGCCGTGCGTGGATGAAATGGGCAGCATCAGCAAGGCCGCGCCAATGGCGATCCAGCTGAGATAGACCAGCACAAGCAAAGCAGGCGCGGGTAAATTCACAAGCCACTTCATGGCGGGTTAGAACCCGTCAGCGAAACGGCGCAGATCCGGCCGCTTCCCGTAGATCAGCAGTCTGTCGTTTGCGGCAAGCGTGATCGTGTCCAGCTGAGCGTCCAGCAGGCCGCCCGAGCGAAACACGCCCAAGCATCTCAGATCGAAGTGCATGAGCTTGAGCTTTCCCACACAAAGGCCAATCAGCTGCTCCGGCACCTTTATCTCCGCAACGTACTGTCCCCCGCCGAGGGCCAGATAGTCCGTGACGCGGGGATTGTGGATGACCTGCGCGATCCGCAGTCCGAAATCCTGTTCGGGCCGAACAATATCCCGAATTCCGATGGCTGTCAGAATCTTGAGATGGGCCTCACTCTGAGCTTTCACCCAAATCTGCTTGCACCCGATTTCCTGCACATTCATCGACGCCAGAATGTTGGCCTGCATGTTCTCGCCAATGGAAACGACGACGCTGTCGCATGCTTCAAGGCCGCATTGCTTCAGCGCCTTCAGATCGCTTGCATCAACCTGCATGGCCGAATCGATTTCACCGGCCAGACTGCTCACGCGGCTTGCGTCGCTATCCAGTCCAACAACCCTGTCGCCCATCCGCGTCAATTCGCGCGCCAGGACGGTTCCGAACAAGCCCAATCCGATGATTGCAACGGTTCTGCTTTTAGTGGCCATTCTGTTCTCGTTATCTGTTTTGGGTCAGCAGAGCGTTCAGATACTGGTCGCAAGAATATGCGCCGTTGAATTTTCGGGTGCACAAATACCACCAAACCGGCATCGCGCAACACTGCGCCACATTGGCGCGAAACTCATCCTTAATGCGCCGCTGCCACTCTGCACCGGATGGACACGCTCGCCGCCTTTCTCTCGCATCTGCAGCATGAGCGCCGACTGGCGGGCAATACGGTCGAGGCCTATGGCAGCGACCTCTCGGACTTCTTCAATTTCCTGCGCGTGCATCTTGGCGAGGAACCGACGCCGAAGGCGCTGGGCCGCCTGAAGGCGCGGGACATTCGTGCGCACCTGGCGCAGCGGCGGCGCGACGGCCTATCGGATGCCTCGATTGCGCGGCTCCTGTCGTCGATCAAGGCGCTCTACCGCTGGCTCGGCCGGGCGCATGAGATCGAGAATGCCGAGATCGCCTACCTGCAGGGGCCAAAGCGCAAGGCGCGCCTGCCCCGGCCGGTGTCCATCGAGGCGGCCAAGGACATGATCTTCGAGGCGGAGACGGACCCGGACAGCGAGACATGGATCGGCGCGCGCGATGCGGCGGTGCTGAGCCTGCTCTATGGCGGCGGCCTGCGCATCTCCGAGGCGCTGAACCTGACCGGCGCCGACCTGCCCGCGCCGGAACGCCTGCGCATCAGCGGCAAGGGCGGCAAGGTGCGGATCGTGCCGCTGATCCCCGCCGTGCGCCAGGCCATGGATGCCTATGCGGCGGTCTGCCCCTATGCGCTGACGAAATCCGGCCCGCTGTTCCGG
>NZ_LADU01000137.1 GCF_000961795.1 Hyphomonas sp. BRH_c22 | reverse complement strand
CCCGCCACCTCCACCGCCCCCGCCGCCACCCTTCCCGGCCACGATTGCGCCGCCGTCCGCCTTCGAGACGCGCGAGTACAGTGCAACGGTCGGCTTGCCGATGATCGGCGCGTCATCGGCCTATGCGATCGGCGCGACGGGGCAGGGCATCAAGGTGGCTGTCATCGATACCGGCTCGATCACCGATCATCCCGATTTCGACGGCGCCTCGATCACCACATTCGACGTCTGCGCCAGCACGGCCTGTCCCGGTTATGACAGTGCCGGGGATTCGATCACGCAGGTCCGCCAGCCGGGCGATATTGACACGGGCGGCCATGGCACGCTGGTCACGGGTGTGATTGCGGCCGTGCGCCAGGATGATTTCCGGACAACGGCCGATGACAACGTGGCGAACGGGATCCAGGGCATTGCCTATGAAGCGTCCGTCCTCGATATCCGCGCCGACTCGCCGGGCAGCTGTGCCCGGACCGGAGAGGATGAAGGCTGCTCATTTGCCGACAGCAGCCTCGTCAGGGCGATCGATCATGCCATCGCGCAGGGCGTGACCATCATCAACATGTCGCTGGGCGGCGATGTCGATACAGACCCGACCCTCGAAAACGCCGTGCGGCGGGCGGCCCAGGCGGGCATACTCGTCGTGATTTCAGCCGGCAATGATGCAGAACCGGCCGGGACGGACGACATGGGCAATCCGGTCGATGCTGTTGGCCAGACACCGTCCGAGCCGGCCTACATAGCGGGCGAGGCTGCCTCGCTTGGCCGTGTCGTGGCCGTCGGCTCGATCGATACAAGCCGAACGATTTCTGACTTCTCCAACCGCGCTGGCGAAGCGACAAAGAACTATTACCTGATGGCACCCGGTGAGGGCATCGTCACGACCGGTCTGGATGACGACATCATGTTTCCGGGCGATCCTACCAATGATGCCGATTCTGAGGGTGACTATTACCGTGTATCCGGCACGTCCTTCTCCGCGCCCTATGTGGCTGGCGCGCTGGCGCTGCTGCTGGATGCCTTCCCGAACCTGAAGCAGAACCCGGAACTGGCCTTGCAGATCCTGCTCGATACGGCTGACGATTATGTCGATGCGAGCCCCGACCTGATCACAGGCGCGATCGCGGGCGCGGGCGCGGATTCGGTTTCGGGTGTCGGCATCATGAACCTCGCCGAGGCGTTCCGCCCGCAGGGCCAGCAGACGCTCAGCATCTCGGTCGACCGCGTCAGCCTGGGCGAAGCGCTGGCGCCGTCCGGCGGCGCTTTTGGAGACTGGGCTTCCAATTCCGGCGCGTTCAACGGGCTCGTCTTCCAGGACAAGTATGATCGCGGTTTCCGGCTCGATGCCGACGCGACGGCGAAACGCCTGCCCAAAGGGCTGCTCGGATCGCGGGTGGTCGACATGAACACGCGGGCCGACTGGGCCGCCAGCCAGTCGCGCGCCGTCGCGGTGGGTGACCTCTCCCTTGCCTGGTTCACGCCGCGTGTTCAGGAAGACCGGCTGGCGCCGTATCAGGCAGACCCCGTCACGAATTTCCAGGCGGCCTACAGCTTCAATGGCGGCGAGGTCGAGTTCGGCCGGGGCGGCGGCATTTCCCGCCTCGCGCCGGATGTCACCCTGTTCAACGAGCCCGGGATCGGCAATGCCTTCTCGACCAGCGGCAACTGGGCCCGCGTCAGCCACGAGACCGCGTTCGGCCTGACAATGGACCTGTTCACCGCCACGGAGGAGACGCGCTCGCTGACAGGCGTCAGCCTTGGCCGCGATGCCCGGTTCTGGTCCGTCCGGGCCGGCATCTCGTCGGCTTCTGACACGCAAACCGCGCTGGGCGGCAGCCTGCAGGACCGTTTCGGCGAATCCGACCAGACGGACATGACCGCCTATTTGCTGGAAGGCGAATGGAACCCGTTCGGACGCCTGACCCTGTCTTCGGGCATGGAAATGGCGAGCGTCGATCTGCCGGGCATCGACAGCCGCGATATCTGGACCAGCCGCTGGTCGGTGGGCGCTGCCTATCCGACCGGACCGGGCGCGCTCAGCCTTGTCATTGCGCAGCCGCGCCGGGCCGAAACGGGCACGATCCGCTTCCTGGCGCCCACCGGCATGGACGAGCGGGGCTTCATCGTGCAGTCCGACATTGAGGCGGGCCTGACACCGAGCGGCCGCCAGATCGATTATGAAACCCGTTACCGGTTCAGACTGTTCGGCGACTGGACGGGGGAAGCCTCGGCGGCGCTGTCGACATCGCCCAACCATATCAGCGGTTCAGAGGATGAAAGTGTTGCCTGGTTCGCCGTGGGCACGAAATGGTGAGGCGCGCCGGTCTCCTGTCGCTATTGCTGGCGCCGCTTGGTGCCTGCACGCTGTGGAGCAATATGCTGGCAGCGAAACCCGCTGCAGACTGCCCGCCGGTCACCCGCGCCACAGCCTGGGTGGACCAGATGCCAAGGATTGGTTCGGGCGATCACAAGATGATCGTGGCGCTGTCGCTTGACGATGACCGCGCCTGGCTGTTGACGCCCGTGCCGTCCGGCACGCGCGGCCTGCTCACGCTCGAACTGTCGCCGGGCGGCCCGGCCGTGCCCGGGCATGCGAGCTATCGCGAACCCGCCGGCAAGGCGAAGCGCGAGGCGATCAGCATTGTCTGCGGCGGCGTAGAGCGCACCCGCATCACCCAGATCACGATCACGATGTGACGGCCCGGCGCCGAAGCGCCGGGCGCCAGCCTAGTTGATCAGGCGTTTGAGTTCGTCGATGAGGTCCGTCTTTTCCCATGTAAACGTGCCATCCTTGCCCGGCGCCCGGCCGAAATGGCCATAGGCGGCCGTGCCGGCATAGATCGGGTTGTTCAGCTTCAGGTGCGTGCGGATGCCCTTTGGCGAGAGATCGAACAGATCGCGCAGGGTTTTTGCGATACGGGCCTCATCGGCGAGGCCCGTGCCGTGCGTGTCGACATAGACCGACAGGGGCTGCGACACGCCGATGGCGTATGACACCTGGATCGTGCAGCGTTTGGCGAGACCGGAGGCGACCACGTTCTTGGCGAGATAGCGCGTGGCATAGGCGGCCGAACGGTCGACCTTGGACGGATCCTTGCCCGAGAAGGCGCCGCCGCCATGCGGGGCTGCGCCGCCATAGGTGTCGACAATGATCTTGCGGCCGGTGAGGCCGGCGTCGCCGTCAGGTCCGCCGATGACGAACTTGCCGGTCGGATTGACATAGAACTTGTCTTCGGGCGGGAACCAGCCCTCGGGCAGCACGCCCTGCACGATCGGGCGCACGAGTTCGCGCAGCTCTTCCAGTGTCGCGCTGGCCTTGTGCTGGGTCGAAACCACGATGGCGTTCACGCCGACCGGCTTTTCATCGACATAGCGCAGCGTCACCTGGCTCTTGGCGTCAGGTTCGAATTCCGGCCGCTCGCCGGAATGGCGCAGCGCGGCCATCTTCTGCAGGATCTGGTGGGAATAGACGAGCGTGGCGGGCATCAGCTCGGGCGTCTCGTCGGCGGCATAGCCGAACATGATGCCCTGGTCGCCTGCGCCTTCCTCGGTGAACAGGCCCTGGCCTTCCTCGACGCCCTGCGCGATCTCGGCAGACTGTCCGTGGACATAGCAGTTGACGTCCATCTTTTCCCAGTGGAAGCCGTCCTGTTCATAGCCGATCTTCTTGACCACATCGCGGGCGGTCTGGATCATCTCATCATGGGTCACGACGGCGCCATTGTTCGTGCGCACTTCGCCGGCCAGAACGACCCGGTTGGTCGTGGTCAGCGTTTCGACAGCCACCTTGGCCGTCGGGTCCTTCGTCAGGAACAGGTCAACAATGGCGTCGGAAATCTGGTCGGAGACCTTGTCCGGGTGGCCTTCTGCGACGCTCTCGCTGGTAAATTCAAAATCGTTCATCTTCATTGCAGTGTTTCCTCGGAAGCGGTGCGGTCGGGACTATCGGGCAAAGACAACCGTCTTGCCAGCGTTGATAAAAATTCTGTGCTCGGCATGCGCCTTGACGGCGCGCAGCAGCGCGGTGCCTTCAAGATGGCGGCCCAGTTCGATCATGTCAGCCGGGCTGAACGTATGGTCCACGCCTTCGGTGGCCTGCGTGATGATCGGGCCTTCATCGAGATCGGTCGTGACGTAATGGGCCGACGCGCCGATCACCTTCACGCCGCGCGTATGCGCCTGGTGATAGGGCTGGGCGCCCTTGAAGCTCGGCAGGAAGGAATGGTGGATATTGATGCAGCGCCCGGCGAGGCGCGCGCAGGCGTCATTGCTCAGCACCTGCATGTAACGGGCAAGCACGACCAGCTCGGCGCCGGTTTCATCGATTAGTTCGAACAGGCGCTGCTCAGCCTCTGCTTTCGTGCCGGCCGTCACGGGCACATGGAAGAAGGGCAGGTTCCAATGGGCGAAGCCTGCTTCGAGCGTCGTGTGGTTGGACAGGATGCCGACCGGCGCGATCGGCAGCTCGCCCCGGCGCGCCGCATAGAGAAGCGTGTTGGCGCAATGGTCCGACTTGGAAACCAGCAGGAGCGTTTTGACTGGCTGGCGGGCCGTATGGATGCCCCACGTGGCGTCCAGGTCGCCCGCAGCCGATTCAAGGTCGGTCCGCAGGCCGTCCGGCACGGCGTCGTCCGCTTCGGACTGGAACACGAGCCGGGCACAGAACTGCCCGGTATCCGGATCGCCAAAGGTGCGAGACGAGGCGATGAAGCAGCCGTGCCGCTCCATCAGCCTTGCCAGCGTGGCGACCAGTCCGACCCGGTCAGGGCAGGCCAGCGTAAGGATGTGTTCCTGACTCATTCGCCGCCGGGATACCGCCTAGTAGCGGTAGTGTTCCGGCTTGAACGGGCCTTCGGTGGTGACGCCGATATAGGCGGCCTGTTCGCCCGACAGTTCGGTCAGTTTCACGCCGAGCTTGTCGAGGTGGAGCATCGCCACTTTCTCGTCGAGATGCTTGGGCAGCGTGTAGACCTTGTTCTCGTATTCGTCGGCGCGCAGGTGAAGTTCGATCTGGGCCAGCGTCTGGTTGGTGAACGAGGCGGACATGACGAAGCTCGGGTGGCCGGTGGCATTGCCGAGGTTTACCAGGCGGCCTTCCGACAGCAGCAGGATACGCTTGCCATCCGGGAAGGTGATCATATCGACCTGTGGCTTGATGTTCGTCCATTCGAAATTGCGCAGGCCTTCGACCTGGATCTCGTTGTCGAAGTGGCCAATGTTGCAGACAATGGCCATGTCCTTCATCGCCCGCATGTGGTCGACGGTCAGGATGTCCTTGTTGCCGGTCGCGGTGACGAAGATGTCGAACTTCGAGGCGGCTTCGTCCATGGTGAGGACGTCATAGCCGTCCATGGCAGCCTGGAGGGCACAGATCGGGTCGATCTCGGACACCGACACGCGCGCGCCGGCACCGGCGAGCGAGGCGGCCGAGCCTTTGCCCACATCGCCATAGCCGGCGACGAAGGCCTTCTTGCCGGCCATCATCACGTCCGTGCCGCGGCGGATCGCGTCAACGAGCGACTCTTTACAACCATACTTGTTGTCGAACTTGGACTTGGTGACCGAGTCGTTGACGTTGATCGCCGGGAAGGGGAGTTCGCCCTTCTTTTCCAGCTGGTACAGGCGGTTGACGCCGGTCGTCGTCTCTTCGGACACGCCGCGGATGCCGGCCTTGGTCTTGGCGAACCAGCCGGGGCTGGCTTTCATGCGCTTCTTGATCTGCGCGAACAGGAATTTCTCTTCTTCCGAGCCTGGCTTTTCGAGGAAAGCCGGATCGCTTTCAGCGCGCTCGCCGAGGATCAGGTACATGGTGGCATCGCCGCCATCGTCGAGGATCAGGTTCGGGCCTTCGCCGTCCGGCCACTGGAACATGCGGTCGGTATAGTCCCAGTATTCTTCAAGCGTTTCGCCCTTGTAGGCAAAGACCGGCGTGCCGTTGGCGGCGATGGCGGCGGCGGCGTGGTCCTGCGTCGAATAGATGTTGCACGAAACCCAGCGCACCTTTGCGCCAAGGGCTTCGAGCGTCTGGATCAGGACCGCCGTCTGGATCGTCATGTGGAGCGAGCCGCAGATGCGCGCGCCCTTGAGCGGCTGCGTCGGGCCGAATTCTTCGCGCGCGGCCATCAGGCCCGGCATTTCAGTCTCGGCAATGGCGATTTCCTTGTTGCCGTATTCAGCCAGCTTGATGTCGGCGACGTGGTAGTCCTTGGCCATATCAATGTTCCTTTATATGTTTATGCGGGCGTTAGCATGACGCGCAGGCAAAGGCAACGCGGCAAGGGCCTGCGCGCCGGTTAAATTCTGTTCGGAAAGGGTTGGCTCAGCCGTTGAAGCCGAGAACGGCGTCGATCACGCGATCCTGGTCGGCCTCGCCCAGATAGGGATGCATCGGCAGGGCGAGCACGTGCCGGCTGGCAGCTTCGGTGACCTTGAGATGGCCTTCCGGCGGCGCAAAGCGCAGCGCGAAATCCTGCTGGTGGATCGGGACCGGATAATAGACCATGCTCGGAATGCCCTGGGCGGTGAGGTGGGCCTGCAGGCCGTCGCGGTTGTCATGCTCGATGACATATTGCGCCCAGACCGACCGGCCGCCCTCAATCACCACCGGAACACCCTTCACACCCCCACGAAGCCCCTCGGCATAGCGATCTGCGACCACTTGCCGGCGGTCGATCTCGTCAGCGAAAATCTTGAGCTTTTCGAGCAGGATGGCGGCCTGGATCGTGTCGAGGCGCGAGTTCATGCCAACCCGCAGGCTGAGATATTTGGGGTCGTGGTGGAAGTTGCGCGTGGCCGCATCGGTGGGCGTGACCTTGCCATAAACCCGAAGGGATTCAATGCGTTCGGCCAGTGCGGCATCATTGGTCACGATAGCCCCGCCGTCACCGTAGCAGCCAAGTGGCTTGGCCGGAAAGAAGCTGGTCGTGGCAATATCGGCCCAGTCGGACGGGTGTTTTCCGTTCAGCGTGCAGCCAAAGCCCTGCGCGGTGTCGGCAATCAGCTTCAGCCCGAACTCGTCGCATACCGCCTTGATTTCAGGGTAATTTGCGGGCTGGCCGAACAGGTCAACGGCAATCACGACTTTCGGCTTGAGCTTGCCCTCGCTGACCGTCCGTTCGATTTCAGCGCGCAGGGATGCCGGATCCATGTTGTAGGTCGCCGCATCAATATCGACAAAGACAGGTGTGGCGCCGAGCCAGGGAACGACCTGCGCCGTGGCGACAAAGGTAAAGCTCGGGCAGAACACGGCATCACCGGGTTTTAGCTCCCAGGCCATCAGGGCCAGGGCGAGCGCATCGGTGCCATTGGCGCAGCTGACCGCGTGTGATGCGCTGCACCACGCCGCGAGCTGGCGTTCCAATTCGGTCACTTCCGGGCCGAGAACATAGCGCCCGCTTTCGACCACGCCCTGTATGGCCGTGTTGATCTCGGTCTCGATGCGTTTGCGCTGGGCTTGCAGGTCGATGAAGGGGAGGTGCATGGCTTGTCGTCCTTGTTTCAG
The DNA here is from genome assembly GCF_000961795.1 of Hyphomonas sp. BRH_c22. Lineage (GTDB taxonomy): Bacteria > Pseudomonadota > Alphaproteobacteria > Caulobacterales > Hyphomonadaceae > Hyphomonas. Next base: position 48,624 of record NZ_LADU01000137.1, on the reverse strand, counting down.
TCGTGGCGACGGGATCCTTTGCCCCGCCGATACGGTCTTGCCCGGCGCTGCGCAAATCACAGTCCATTACGCAATCCGACGCTGCGGGGGCCGGTGCTAGCCCTTCAGGAGCGAGGACAAGTAGTAACCGTACTCGTTTCTATATCCCGCAGAGAGCTTCAGCAGCTGCTCGTCGTCGATGAAGCCCATACGCCAGGCGACTTCTTCGGGGCAGGCAATCTTCAGGCCCTGCCGCTTTTCGAGCGTTTGAACGAATTGCGCCGCTTGCAGTAGGCCATCGAAAGTGCCGGCATCGAGCCAGGCTGTACCGCGCGCCAGTTTGTTCACGTTGAGATCACCGCGGTGCAGGTAGACATCATTCACGGAGGTGATTTCAAGCTCGCCACGCGCGGATGGTTTAACGTCTCGAGCGATATCGACGACATCCTTGTCATAGAAATAAAGGCCCGTGACAGCCCAGGTGCTTTTTGGGACTTCCGGTTTCTCTTCGATTGACAGGGCCTGGCCGTGGGTATCGATCTCGACGATGCCAAACTCGGTGGGGTTCGTGACCTTGCAGGCGAATATCTCGGCACCGGAAGTGATCTTTCCTGCCGCGTTCAATTGCCCGCTGAGCCCTGCCCCGTAGAACATGTTGTCGCCAAGGGCGAGCGCACTTGGCTTGCCTCCGACAAAATCAGCGCCGATCAGGAAGGCCTCCGCGAGGCCGCGGGCTTCGGCTTGTTCGGCATAGTGGAACGCCATGTTCCAGTCGTTACCCGAGCCGAGCAATTCGCGGTAGAGCGGTAAGGCTGTCGGGGTGGATATGATCAGGATCTCGCGGATCCCGGCGAGCATCAGCGTGGTGATCGGATGGAAGACCAGCGGCTTGTCATAGACCGGGAGCAATTGCTTGGAGACACCGCGCGTGATCGGATATAATCGAGTGCCTTTGCCGCCAGCAAGAATAATGCCTTTCATGTGCTGTAGCTTTCCTCTTTGATGAGCCGCGACGTCACGTCTTGGACGCCTTCCTGCCATGCGGGCAACCGCTGGCCAAACACTCGCTGCAGTTTCGCGCAATCGAGACGGGAGTTTGCCGGTCGGGTGACCGGTGTTGGATACTCGGATGTTAGTATACGTGATACGCTGGCAGAAGGTCCGCCAAGCGCAGCGCTTACGGCGAAAACGTGCTCTGCAAGCTCAGCCCAGCTTGCGTCGCCCATGCCGCTGACATGATAGAGGCCAAACAGCGCTTCGTCCGGCTGGCGGTGGATACGATGGGCCATTTCCAGCAGCGTCCTGGCAAGGGCATGGGCGCTGGTGGGGTTGCCGACCTGATCGGCGACGACCGCCACCTCGTCCTGGCTCGTGGCCAGCCGCAACATGGTCTTGACGAAATTCCTGCCGAAAGGGCTGTACACCCAAGCGGTGCGTACAATCAGGTGCTGCGGGTTGAGCGCCGCGACAGCGCGCTCCCCGTCCAACTTGGAGCGGCCGTACACGCCGAGTGGCGATATGGGGTCGTCTTCGCGATATGGACGCCTTGCCGTGCCATCGAAGACATAATCGGTCGAGATGTGGATCAACGGAATAGATCGCGCGCCGGTGGCACGCGCCAGATCGGCAGCGGCGGTGTCATTAAGCGCCGTGGCTGCGGCCGAATCGGATTCGGCAGTGTCGACCGCCGTATACGCAGCGGCATTGATGACAAGGTCCGGTGCATAGCGCGCAAGCGCCGCAGAGACCGATGCCGGATCCAGAAGGTCGAGGCCAGGCCGACCTTGCGTCACTAGGGTGCAGCCAGTTCCGGCGCCAGTTTCTCGCAGGGCCCGCGCAACCTGACCTGCTCCGCCAATCACAAGCAGTTTCACTTTAATGATACTCCAGTCGTGATTAATTCGCGAGAATTTCGCTCTTCGTGCCCGGGAGCAGGCCGAGGCGTGCACCTGAATACACCGACTTGCGAAGGGGCTGCCACCAAGCCGGATTGTCGAGATACCATTTCACGGTCTTGAAGATGCCGGTGTCGAAGGTCTCCTCAGCGCGCCAGCCGAGTTCAGCTTCGAGCTTTGTGGCGTCGATGGCATAGCGATGGTCATGGCCAGGCCGGTCCTGCACGAACCGGATGAGTTCACGGCGTGACCGGGCGGTCGGGACAAAGGAATCGAGCGCGTCGCAGATGGTTTCGACCACATGCAAATTCGTGCGTTCATTGCGCCCCCCGACATTGTAGGTCTCGCCGATACGACCGTGAGTTACGATCAGCCAGAGCGCGCGGGCATGGTCTTCGACATGCAGCCAATCGCGGATGTTGCTGCCGTCACCGTAGACCGGCAGATCCTTGCCATCGAGCCCATTGAGGATCATCAGCGGTATCAGCTTTTCCGGGAAGTGGTAAGGGCCGTAATTATTGGAGCAATTCGACACGATTAGCGGCAGGCCATAGGTGCGGTGCCATGCCTTCACAAGATGGTCGGATGCGGCCTTCGAAGCCGAATAGGGTGATGAAGGGTCGTAAGCGGTCGTTTCCACGAACAGGCCTTCCGGCCCCAGGGATCCGTAGACCTCGTCGGTCGACACATGGAGGAAGCGGAAGGCTGACCTGCGGTCGGCATCAAGGCTGTCATAATAGGCCCGGGCCGCTTCAAGCAGGTTGTAAGTGCCCATGATATTGGTCTCGACAAAAGCGCGCGAACCTGAGATCGACCTGTCGACGTGGCTTTCGGCAGCGAGATGCAGGACATGGTCCGGCTGTTCGCTGGCGAAGATATCCCGCATTGCGTCGGCGTTGCAAATGTCTTGCTGGATCAGCTTGTATCGCGGCGAAGACGACACGGAGCGCAGCGATTCAAGGTTGGCGGCATAGGTCAGCTTGTCGATGACCGTGACAGAAGCATCGGTCGCCCCGGCAAGGTAGCGCACAACTGCCGATCCGATAAAACCGGCGCCGCCTGTGACGATGATTTTCATGTCGGCGCTCCCGGCTTGGTTGAATCAGGTAAATAATCGAAATAGGATTGCAGGTCACGGAGTTGTGGCTGTTCCGCATCCTTGTCCGAGAGGACCGGCCGATGGCCCTTCAGGGGCCAGTCGATGCCGATGTCAGGGTCGTCCCAAGCGATGCCTTTGTCGCTGGCGGGATCATAATAGGATGTGACCTTGTAATCGACGGCGCAATCGGGCGCCAGCGTGCAGAAACCGTGGGCAAACCCGACGGGAATGAACAGCTGCCAGCCGTTTTCAGCGCTGAGCGTCGTGCTGACATGCTGTCCATAGGTGGGAGATCCGCGACGGATATCGACGGCAACGTCGAAAATGGCGCCCTGAGTGCAGCGAACCAGTTTCCCCTGTGCACTTGGGTGGGCCTGAAAATGAAGGCCCCTCAGGACGTAAATTTCCCTGGACAATGAATAATTGTCCTGCACGAACGGGCCGGGGATCCCGGCGGCGTCATATGCCGATTGTCGGTAGGTCTCGATGAAATAGCCCCGCGCGTCACCAAATTGCTTTGGTTTCACCAGCACAACTTCAGGAATGGATTGTGGGTAAAACATGGGCGTGGCTGCCACGGCTGGAGTTTCAAGAGGCAGTCGCCGCCGTGTTGCGGCGCTTGGTTTGGACTGGGTAGACAAGTCGCCAACTGGCTGGGTCTTGTCAAGCTTCGCGACCAGCCCTGGAGCCGCTCCTGGGGTTTGACTTTCCAGAGGGGCTCCACCAGTAGATGTCATACATGGTCGCCGTCTCTGTCATCATTGTGAATTATAATGGCGAAGCGTACCTGCAGCAGGCGCTCGATTCCCTGCGAGCGCAGACCTTCCGGGATTTTGAGGTGCTGCTGGTCGACAATGCGTCGACTGACGGCTCCGTCGACAACCTGAAGACCGAGGGTGTGCCAGGCTACCGTTTTTTTCCTCAATCCCGGAATTTGGGCTTTGCGGCAGGCAACAATGTCGCTGCAAAGCAAAGCGGAGCGCTGTGGCTGGCGCTGTTCAATCCGGATGCTGTGGCAAACCCGGACTGGCTGGAGCGTGTGATGGCGGGCACTGAGCGTCATCCTGTTGCCAGCATGTTCGCCTGCGCCCAGTATGCGCTGGATGATCCGTCCATCATGGACGGGGCAGGCGACTGCTATCTCGGGTTCGGCATTCCGTGGCGCGGCGGTTTTGGCTTGCCGGCCGCGCCACTAGCTGAGGGTGAGTGTTTCTCTCCATGCGGCGCATCGGCCGTGTTCAGGCGCACCGTATTCGAGGCCCATGGCGGCTTTGACGAACGCTTCTTCTGTTATTGCGAGGATGTCGATCTTGGCTACCGCATGCGGCTGGCCGGGGAGCGGTGCGTGTTCCTGCCAGACGCCGTGATCCGTCATGCCGGCAGTGGCATTTCCGGCCGGGCCAGCACGTTCGCCATCTTTCACGGCACACGCAACCGGATATGGACCTATGCCAAAAATACGCCAGCGCTGCTGCTGGTCCTGACGCTTCCGGGCCATATCGCGATCACGCTGGCCATCCTGCTGCGCGGCCTCAAGACAGGCCAGGCCGGGCCGACGTGGCGGGGGATCGTTGCAGGGCTGGCGGGGTTTGGGGGGCTCAGGAAGGACCGCCGTTTCGGGCCGCCCGTGCGGCAGGTCAGCCTCGGCGAGCTTGTCTATGCCATGGCGTGGAACCCGAAACGGCTTCTGGACCGGCGCCCGGTGATCCGGCCGCTGCGGCCGCCACGCGGGACGGATAGGCAGGCTGCCCGGCCTGTGGCAGCGGGGAAATAGACCCATGCCGCAATTCGCGTTCAGTGTTCCGGTCGGCAGCTGGCATCCTTTCCTGGCGGCCAGCATCGCCAGCCTGAGGTCGCAGGGCCCCGGTATTGCCGTGGCGCTGCTTGATGCCTCCGGCGATCCGCGTGTCCGGGCGCTGGCGGATGCGCATGATGACTGGCTGTCATATCGGCGCCACGGGCCGGATGGCGGGCAGTCGGATGCGATCATAGAAGGCTGGAAAAACGTTCCGGGCGACTGGCTCGGCTGGCTCAATGCCGATGACATTCTCATGCCGGGAGCGCTGGACCGGGTGCGTGCGCGGCTGGCCGAAGCGCCCGACCTGGATGTGATCTACGGCCATAGTAGCATCATTGACGAGACCGGCGCGACGACCGGCTATCATTTCAATGTCGAGCCGCCGGGGCCGCGCCTGCTGCAGGCCGGTATCATCTCGCAGCCGTCCTGTTTCTTTCGCCGTGCTGTGTGTGAAGGCGTCGGTGGGGTGAACGCCGACCTGCACTACACGATGGACTGGGATCTATGGATCCGGATGTACGAAGCGGGCGCGAAGTTCGACTTTGTGGAAGCGGCCATGTCCATGGTGCTGTGGGGCGAGGACACAAAGACGGCCTCGCTGAACAAGCGCCGCCGCAGCGAATTGCAGGATATCATCAGCCGCCACGCTCCGGAGGCGGCGCAATCGGGCACATTCCGTGCCTTCCTCGTGCATGCCGCCGCTGACCGGGTGTGGCCTGCGGGCCTGCGTGAACGGGTGCGCCGCAGGTTGCGCCGCAGCGGACCGAGCGTGTTCGGCATTCGCGCGGACGGGCTCGTCCAGCCCGGCGCACAGCTTTTCCTCGCCCATTACGATGCAGAGCCGAAGACCGGACTTGTCCTCGAATTTGACTCCGATCCGGGCGGGCTCAGGGTGAGCGGCGATGCCTTGCCGGACGAGATTGCGCGTGCCGGCAAGACGATTGAAATCAGGCTGTCTCCTGCACTGGCGGGGGGCGAAACCCTCTCACTGCAGCTCGTGCCCGAGCCGGGGTCGACTGTCAGGTTCCTAAGTGCCGCCTGGCGGTAAGCGTTTACAAGCTTCGCCATCGGCATGGCGGCGGCAGGCTCGGATGAGATCGCGCGCGAATGCACGCTGAGGCTGGTCATGACGTCGAGCGCCTGCAGCCCCTCGTTCAAGGTCACATGTTTCTGCGCCTGATTGGGCAGCAGATAGCGCAGGCCGAGGCGCGGGGTCGAATCCATCTGTCACTCCCTGGGATTGTTCCCCCGGAGTGTGCCATGCCTGGAATGAGGTTGGACAAGTTAGCCGCCCTGCAGCTTGAAATCTCAGGCTGTGCCGAGGAATCCGGCCATTTTGCCGATGGCTATCCGGCTGACACGGCGCACTGCGTCCGCAGAATTCGAGCCATTGTGCGAGCCAAAGATGCACTGGTCAAAGGCTCGGAAAGGCGAATCGGCAGGCAGCGGCTCGACCTCGAAAACATCGAGCGCCGCCGAATGGACGATGCCGGATTTCAGGCCTTCGAGCAGGGCGGTCTCCTGGATGACCGGGCCGCGCGCCACGTTGACAACACGCACGCCGGGGCGGAGCTTGCCAAGGAGATCGGCGTTGAACATGCCGCGCGTCTCGGGCGTCAGCGGGCAGGTGAAGATCAGGAAATCGGCTTCGCCTAGGCGCTCGGGCCATTGGGCCGTTTCCACGTCAAGGCCTTCGGTCGGCTTGTAGAAGGGGTCGTAAACGACGACCTTGCTGCCGCAGGCGAGGATGCGTTTTGCAGTCTGGCGGCCAATATCTCCGAAGCCGACAAGGGCGACCGTGCGGCCGGTCATGCTGATGCCGCTGGGCTTGGGCCAGGCATTCTTCTCGCGGATCTCGCGGTCGATACGGTATGTCTCACGGGCGAGGCCCAGCGTGTAGGTAAGGGCGACGTCGGCGACTTCGGCCCCGAACACGCCGGGTGTGTTTTCGACCGGCAGGCCGAGATCCCGGAAGGCGGCAAAATCGACATTGTCGACGCCCACCCCCCATTTCACGGCCGCCTTGAGACCGGCTTCTTTCGCAGCGGTTACAACGCGGCGGCTGGCCGGGTCGTCGCCGATGATCCAGCCATCAAAGCCGGGCAGGAGAGCGATCAACTCGTCCTCGCTGAGGACCTGTGAGGTTTTTGCAGGCACGCCTTCAAGGCCATGCGCGGCAAAGTCATCCGCGAACTCGGCGAACAGACCGAGCATGGGCGGGCAGGTGACAAGGATGCGGGGAGTGGACATCAGGCTTCCTCTGGCAGGGGTTCACCGGCGGCGACGCGCCGCAGCAGCGATTCGGCGATGAACCAGTCGGCAATTTCGTCGATATCGACCGATTGCAAACGGGGCGTCGGGAAGAGAATGGGCTTGCGGCCGATCCGGGCCTGCGTGGCAGCGAAGCTGGCGGGGCTGAACAGGTAGCAGACTGAATTCTCCTCCATATAGGGCGGCAGGTCCTGCGTGCGGATCAGGTTGTCCGGATCGTGGTTTATCGGTTCGCCTGTCTCTGTGTAAAAGCGTGTATGCATCTTGTTCACGGTGAAGAGGGAATCGGCTGTGCCCGCCTCTGCCGCCTTGAGATAGAGATCGATCATGCTCTTGATCGTCTCCGGCTGCAGCAGCGGATTGGTCGTATGCGTCATCAGGTAATGGTCTGAGGGTACGCTGGCGATATCGTCGGCGAGCACGAGGTTCATCGAGACGAAGTCACCACAGATTTCCGGCTTGCGATCGCGGATGAGGACGCGCTCACTGTCATAGAGGCCCTCGTCGGCCAGGATGTGGCGGGCGTCCGTATTGATCACGACCTTGTCGATTTCCGGCACCGCGAGCAGGGCGTCGAGGATCCACTGGAACAGTGGTTTGCCGGCAATCAGGCGGAAATTCTTGGATTTCACCCGCGCACTGTGGGCCTTCATCGGCAGGAGAGCCGTGATTTTGGGTCTGTCGGTCATTCAAATATTTCCAGTCAGGAATCAGGCGGCGTTGGCATCGGCTACATGCCCAATACGGCATGGAACGTGCGCTCGCAATCGGTGTGCGGCGATCAATCCAGGCCCCGGCGATGCGTTGGCAGGCGCCGGACGATGCCCTGGCGGACACGGGCCATTGTCCAGCCATGCTGGACCTTCCGGTCACGGCGTGATGCCGCATGACGGGGCGGCAGGCCTTCGGCCGCTTCCCGCATCAGCTCTATAAGCTCGAGCGCCGTCGTCTTTGCGCCGCTGTTGCGAAGGGGGGCGATGAAATCGGCCAGCCGGCGCGAGTGAACGATGCAGGAATCAGGTGACGCCCGTAACAATTCATGAAGTTGGTCGGCCAGGTCATGCAAGGAACACTCGCTGCCGGCCAGGTTGGGGATCAGGGCAGAGTAGCGGAACTTGTGACTCGCATGTCGCATGAGCTCCCAATCGGGATCGTCAGTGGCGAGGCGGCCGTCGGCCAGTTCGTATAGTGCTTCGATCACACAATCGAACGGCAATTCGGGGTGTTGGACGATAAGCTCGGCCAGTCTCGGACGCCAGACCGCATCGACGAAATGCTGAAAATCCGGGTCATGCGTCGCATAGACCGCATTACCGTTGATATGGCGCTTTTCGCGCGGTCCAAGCGCATCGGGCCCGCGATAGATGCTTCCCGTGACCCAGGCGGGCTCGGCGCCCTGCAGGTGGCGGTTGATCTGGCCGAGCCAGTCCGGGCGGACAGGTACGCAATCGGTTTCAACATAGAGCGAATATCCCGGCCGGTCGCGCACAGCGTCCATGGCACCGAAGAAGACATTATTCGGTCCGGCCCGGAAGCCTTGACTGGTGCGGGGCCCGTGGTTTTCCCGACGGTAAAGGTCTGCGTCACCGGACAGGTTCAGAGTGACGAACCGCACCTGATCAAAGCAGGCCCGCAGCCGCTGGGCACCTGCCAAGAAAGCCTGCACACGCGGCTCGCAGCTGGCGGCGAGTGCGTTGTTGCAGACAAAGACGAGGTCAGGTCGCCGGTCGGGCAGGCGGCCGAGGAAGGGGAAAAAGGCTGGCTGGGTCCAGAGCCACAGGTTGGCGAGCAGCTGGTCGTGTTCGCCATAGGTCAGGGGCACAATGAGCGAGCCGAGCGCGGGCTCGTCAAGCTCACGTGCAAGGTCACCATAGGGCAGGATCGCGTCGGTTGTGAGCCGCGAACGGGGATTCGCATTGATCAGGTCAACGGGCACCTCTTCGCGAAGGAAATCGTCGCGAATGGCCTCGAAGGCGGCGACATGCAGTTCCTGTGAGTGGATTTCGGGATTGGGCACCTGAAACGCGTCGCCCTCACGCTGGTAGTCGTCGAAAAAATAATTGGGGTTGCTTGCCGGCGTTTGCGTCATCACCAGGCGCAGATCGTCCACCTTTTCGGCCTCCGATATGGGCTGGTAGGTCAGGTCGATACCAATGAGAATGATACGGCTAAAGCCGAGGAACGCCCCATAGCGGACGGAATAGGCGCCGGTCGTGACGAAGGCGTCCTGTTGGGTGAGAAAAGCCGGGCTTGCGACCAGGCTGAGGCCATGCTGGCGACCGCGGGCGTTGAACCAGAACGGGACAAATTCGTCCAGGAACCGGACACGCGGATGGTCCGCAAGTCCGGGCTCAAGTTCAAGCATGCGGCCCGACAGGAAGAAGCTGTTGATGCGGCCTTCCTCGATGAGACGCAGGATCTCCTTGCGGTGGGTGTCGATCAGGGCGTCGTCAAGACAGGCATAATGGGTCGGGCGCCAGTCGATGCGGTCCCAGTGACGATAGGCAGCGTTCATGCCCAGCGTGTCGACGCCGGAAAGGCGGTCGAAATCGAAACCACGCAAGCTGGGACCATTTCCGATAACGATCAGGGGCTTGCCAGAGGACAGGTCAGGTAAGCGTCTGTCAGGGGTACGGGCCATGGGTCGCCTTGAGCGGATGCGGATGCCCTGCTTTTGCGCGTCAGCGCCATTGGCGTCAATGTTCCCGTGTTGTGTCCAGCCGGCGATGCCTGAGCTGACAGCGTATGTTGACACTAAGAACCCGGTCGGGCACGTCGGGTGCTGATTTCGCAACGTCTGTTCAATAGTTGGCTAACGGTCTGGAAACATGAATAAGGATCGATTGGGACAACAGGTTCAGGACGTTGTTCAGGTGCGGACGTATGTTCCTGAGTCGCGTTATTCAGCATCTTCGATCGAGGCAATCCGGGAGCTTTTCAAGGAAGTCTGGTCATTCCGGTCGCACATTGTTGCAATGTTCGGCAGTGAGTTCCGCAGCAGCTACAGAGGAACGGTTTTCGGGGTGTTCTGGAACTTCGCGCTGCCGCTGGTGCCCTTATCGGTGTACATCCTGCTCGTGAACCTGCGAGTGTTTCCCGCCTATGACGGGCTGAACCCGGCGATTTATATCAGCTTCAACGTGACCATCTGGTCGCTCCTTACGGGGCTCATCACGCTGCCCATTATGGTGGTAAAGGGCCGGAATAAGGAATCTACGCGAACGGCCCAGCCGATTTCGGTGGCCGTGGTTGCATCCTTCGCTAGGCTCTGCTTTGACACCTTTGTCCGTCTTGCCCTGTTGTGCGTCCTAATTGTCGTTTTCGCGCAATGGCCAAAGGCAAACTTTGTTATGCTTCTGCCGATCCTGTTGTCCGGGATGTTGCTGTGCTTCTCACTCGGCCTGATGCTGGCTATTTTTAATGTCATCATTCCTGATGTCGAACGCGTCGTGACCATACTGCTCCAATACGGGGTATTCGTGAGTGGGGTGATCTTTCCGCTTGGCGGTCTCGGGCCGCTGAAAGTTCTAGAATCGTACAATCCGTTTAACGTGTACATTCAGGCCCTGCGTGATGATGTATTCTTTGGCGAGATTTCGAACCACACGGCCGTATGGTCATGGGCAGGGGTCGCTGTAATGCTGTTCCTGATCTCCACACGGTTCTTCTATGTGATGGAACGCCGCATCCGAGGCATATCATGAGCGATCCGAACGTGTCCGACACGGCGTTGCCGGTGCTACAGGTCAAGTCCCTGGGCAAGCTGTATTCGCGCCGGCCCAAGGATACGCGCAAGCGTATGTCCAAGGTGGCACGCAATGCCTTCTTCAATGTCGGCAAAGCGGGGGTCCGCGAGATCCATGGCGGCGAGTTCTGGGCTGTCCAGAACGTTTCCTTTGACCTGCAACGGGGCGAGGCGATCGGGATTATCGGGCTTAACGGATCAGGCAAGACCTCGCTCCTGCGCATGCTGGCGGGTCAGATCCTGCCCGACGCAGGCGAAGTGACCATTCGCGGCACGTCCGCTGCGATGATTGATCTCCAGGCAGGATTCCAGCAAGGCGCGCCTGGCCGTGAGAATATTTTCCTGCGCGCTGCTGCGCTCGGCTTCGGCCGCAAGGAAACCGAACAACGGGTTGACGAAGTAATCCAGTTCTCTGAGCTTGGTACGGCGATCGATGCTCCACTTGAGTCATATTCATCTGGAATGCGTATGCGTCTCGCTTTCGCAGTGATGGCAACGGTCGCGCCGGATGTGCTGCTGATTGATGAAGTCCTTGCCGTCGGTGATTTCAGGTTTCGGCAGAAATGCCTCGCCAAAATGCGAGAAATGCGTGAGCGGAGCGCTTTCGTTCTGGTCTCCCACTCGATGCACGATGTTGCGGCATTCTGTGACCGCGTGATCGTGCTGCACAGGGGCCGAGTCTATTTCGAAGGTCCACCGGCCGAGGCAATCGAAATCTATGAATCGCTGGACCAAGACCTGCCGGCGATGGATGTGCCGCAGCAACTTGCCAAGGCGATGGGGCCTGTCTTCGAGAATCCAGATGCGGTGGCGGATGTCGCGCACTTCTGGTGCGATGGAGACGGTAACGAGATCGAGGACGTGAAGTTCACGGAGCCCTTGCGCCTCCGGCTGAAATTTCGATCATTGATAGATGTGCGTGCGCTATCTATTGGCATCCCTGTCTGGTCGATCAATCGGCACTATGTGACCGGCCTGTCAACCCAAGTGACCTCCGACATGTTCGACGTAAAGGCGGGCGACAATGTCGACATCATGATGGAAGTCGATGCAGGGTTCCTCAATCCAGGTGTGGTGAAATCCATGCTCACTGTGCTTGACGGACCCGAGTTCCTGTATCGCAAGGCCAACCCGGACCTTGTGATCCGCTCCACAAAGCATCCGACTTGGGGTTCGGTCACCGTTCCGCACAAGTTTACGCGGCTTGACAAAGGACAGACTACGACGATGAGTGCACACATTATCCCGTTGAATCGTGAGGCGTGATCGCGACCGGAGACATACACGTGACACGCCCCTGGAAAATCGCAATTGTCGGCTTCGGCAAGATTGCCTGCGAACAGCATCGGCCTGCGATTGCCGACAGTCCAGATTTCCAGCTTGCAGCCATCATAAGCAGTTCGGCGCACGCTGTCGATGTGCCTGTCTTCCGGACGCTCGAGGACGCATTTGCCTCCGGTCTCGCGCTCGATGCGGTTGCTCTATGCACGCCGCCGCAGGTGCGCCAAGAAGTGTGCGATCTTGCGACCGCAAGGGGCCTCGCTGTATTGCTGGAGAAGCCGCCCGCCGCGACAGTTGCTCAGGCGCAGGCGCTGGCCGCCATGGGTTCTAGCCGGGGTGTCACGGTGTTTGCTGGATGGCATTCTCGATTTGCCCCGTTCGTCGAAGAAGCGCGCACATGGTGCGCAGCGCATGACGGGCTTCATGGGCGGATCGAATGGCACGAGGATCACTTGAAATGGCATCCTGGCCAAGCGTGGCTGTGGCAACTCGGGGGACTTGGCGTTTTGGACCCGGGAATAAATTCTCTGTCGATCCTGACGGTTATCCGCCCTGGCGCATGGCATCTGTCGGGCGCCGCATTCGAGCAACCGGAAAATGCCGACACACCGCGCGCCGCGCGATTCAGTTTGGGTCGGAACGGTGATCACGTGGATGTGTCATTCCGGTTCGCCGAAAATACCTCGGAAACATGGTCGATCCAGTTGCGAGCAGAAAATGGCGATGTGTTGCACCTTGCTGATGGTGGCGCGGCGCTGTCTTTGAATGGTGGCGCGTTCAGGCGGAAGGCCAATGCTGAGTATGCAGGGGTGTATCGGCGATTCGCCGAGCTCATGCGGTCGGGGCAGTGTGATGTCGATACAGCGGCGCTGTGCCTTACCGAAGAGGCATTTCGGACAGCCGAAATCACGCTTGTGGAGCCGGTCACCATCTGAGAGGTCGAAAGGTGAGCCTGTCCTGGGTCACCGGATGCGATCAAGAAAGGATGATAAGGGTTGTGTAATCGAATGCAGGATCGACTCGCTTAAGGATAAGGCCTGCCTGCAGCGATAAATATCCTGATCAGCAGCGTGTAGCATGCCGGCAAGCCCGACTGAGGGTGCCGAACTGCGCGTCACGGATGTGGAGACACGCTTTGCCTAAATGGCGGAAGGGGTACGCGTGTCCTGTAGCGACTTCGAGGAACTGTTCGAGTCGTCAGCTGCAATATGAATACTTTTCTGAAATCAGTGCTGGGCTCTGAAGCGGTGGAATTCGGGTAATCAAGCACGCCGTCGACGAGTAATATTCCATTACTCTGACGAGTAGCGAACCCGACTCCGCGATTGGTATGCCGGTGATTTCGCATTATCGGATGAAGACCACTGTCGGTCTAATGGAAGTTTGTTATCGCCGCGATACTGCGTTTCATGGCGATAACAGAGCAAGTGGCGTTTAGTCGACCGGATTCTTGACGACGCGATATACACAGGTGCGCCAACTCGCGCCAACACGTGCGATAAAGTCGACAGAGCTGATTTCTGAATCCACGTAGTCTTGTACATCCGGCCAATCCGCCGAACCGTAGTCGTCGAAGATGATATAACCTCCGAGCTTCACCCGTCGTGCATAGTTTTCGAAGTCCGATTTGACACCAGCGTATGAGTGATCCGCATCAATGATGAGCAGGTCGTACTGGCGCTCGGCTGCTGCTTTGATCGCGTCATTGTCGGTACTCATCTTCTTGATCAGCGTAAACTGGTCTTCGGACATCCCGGCACGTTCAAGGTTGCGGCGAAGTGTGCGCTCGTCAATACGTTGTCCTGTCAGGATGTCGGCTTGGCTAGCATTGTAATATCCTTCGAGTGGATCCAAAAGTGTGAAATGTATGTCTTCATAGTGATTGACGAGGGCGTCAAACATCACGCTCACGCCTACGCCGAATAATGTGCCGATCTCGAGGACGTCAATCCTTGGTCCTTTTACGGCGCGGGCAACGAGCGAACGAAGGAGGATATCCTCAATCGAGGTGGCAAGACGGCCGTCAAGCTGGCGCTCAATCTCGCATGCGCGGTCGGCCATGTATCCTAGCACGGCACGGCTGATGGGCACGGAAAGTCGCTTTCGCCATTCAGTTTCGAGGGTGACGATCTGGTCGTTGTTGAGGCGGCGATTGAAATGCTGGTACCAAGTGGCGTTGTCGAATTGGGCCCATTTGTCCACATGGGAAATTTTAGCATCAACGTTTGCGACCCTGGCGCCGACTTTTGCGATCTGGTCATCAACGTTTGCGACCCTGGCGCCGACTTTTGCGATCTGGTCATCAACGTTTGCGACCCTGGCGTCGACTTTTGCGATCTGGTCATCAACATTTGCGACCCTGGCGTCGACTATTGCGATCTGGTCATCAACGTTTGCGACCCTGGCGCCGACTTTTGCGATCTGGTCATCAATGTTTGTGACCCTGGCGTCGACTATTGCGATCTGGTCATCAACGTTTGCGACCCTGGTGTCGACTTTTGTAACCTTGTCATCAATCAGCCGAACAGACATCTCGACATCTGTGACTTTTCCGGAGACCTCTTTTTTCAGCGTCGTGAACTGGCCGTCGGAACCGAGGGAGGCTTCAAGCTGACCAAGGCGGACACTAAGCTCCCTGTTGGCAGCCTCCAGAGTGTCAATCTTGCGTTGCTTGGCTGCATTGACTGCCCGAAGTTCGTCTAGCGCAAGCCTGGTGGCGGCCATGTCGCCTTTCAGTGACGCAGACCACTTATCAAATGCCACGAGTTTATCCTGAATGTGGGTGAGCCGCGGAGTTAATTGTTGAGTTATCTGGTTTGACTGCGTCTTCGTTGCTCTCTGTGAGTCTACCCTCATGGCATCCACTTCCCGGTGAAGGGTCTCGGCATGGCCCTGAGCGCGAAAGGCAGTATACAACAGTAATGTCGCCAGTACGGCAAAGGCCAGACCAGTAAATATCCAAGGCCTGTACACGGCAAGATCCGCGTAAAAAGCGACATACAGGATTGCGAGGCAGAGTATTGCGAGCGGTAAGGCGAGCAGAGGACGAGTCACTGCATGGACCGCTCCCCGGCGTATGAAGCGCACCACATTGTAGAGGCGCGGCGACGTGCGGTGAATGCGATACGCGGTCTCAACATACCAAGCCGGTTTTTGCGCACTAGGTGCCATGACAGGAATGGAGGCGTTGGGCGTTTGTTTCAGCATCGAAGCTTTGCTTTCTGGTTTGGCTGGGATTGGCGGCGTAATATTCGGCTGTTTTGGAGCGGTGAAAACCGTGCTGGTCGTGGGCTTCCGTTCGGTCGGTGGTTTGCGGAATACCAAGAGTTCGTCGAAGGCCTGAAGGATGGCAGGGTATCCCGGATCTTTCTGAAACGCGAGGATATTGCCCCAGGCATCGTCTTTCATTTCGTGGTTCGAATATGGCGCAACGCGGTACCAGTCATGCGATATCCCGTAGCGAATGATGGGGTGCCACTCGCTAATATAGACCGTGTATCCTAGGTTTCGCAGGTATTCCGCAACGTCTTTCCAAGTATGTCCAAGTCTCAGGGTCTTTGCGTCTTCAAACTCGCATTCGACCACATCCGGTTTTAGCCGTTCCCAAGGCACGCCCTTCAAGACGTTCAAATCAAAGCCCTCGACATCGATCTTGAGGAAGTCAACACGCGTGAGGTTTCTCTCGACGACGATGTCGGTAAGAGTCGTCACATCGACGGAGTCGGATATGATGTGAGTCTCATGGAAATCCAGCAGGCCAGAGATGCCGGTGCTTTGCGGAGACGTAAAGAAGTTGACGCCGTTTGCTGCGACGTCGCTGACCGCACGTGTATCGATTCGCACATTGCTTGCGGTGCTGAAACGTGCTTCCAGTTGGGCGCGGTTCTTGGCGTCCGGCTCGAAACAATGGATCGACCAGCCGAGGTCGTGGAAGCATTGCGCCGATGTGCCGATATGGGCACCGACATCGACCATGATGTGTTCTCTGCCTTTCCTGGCGGCCAAAAGGCGTGCGACGACCGCGGTCTCGTCCACTTGGGCGTGACGCTCCCTAGGGATAGTGCGCACAAATTTGGACATTGAGCGCTGGGTGCCAGCCTCGGCAGCGCGCACGGCGGTTTCGGCAACGGGTTTCATGGCCAGCGCATCCGCTAACTTCATGCGTGGAAGCACTTCAAGCTTGCCGCCATCCGTCGCATTGATCAACTCTCGACCTTCCTCTTCATAGGCTTTCTTCGCAAGCAAGTACATCTGCTCCATCATGCCAACGTCAGCGGCTTGCCATTTTTTACCCTGAAAATAGCTGCCGTCGAAATGGTTCTCGTCACGCGCATTGCTGACAATGACGTCGCCTTCCTTGACACCCGCCTCCTGTTTGTATGCATGATCGAAACCGATCAGTACTGCGCGCTTGTAGCCAAGGCCGAAGGCGATGTGCATATTGAAGAATGTTACTGTGTGGCGCCACGACGCGTTCTTGAAAATGTCCTTCGAGAATTCGGCGTGGCCGACGGCTTCGATGAAATATGTGTCGTCGCCTGGGTTCAAGCAGTATCCTGTCCAGTAAGGCAGAATCTTGGACAGACCTTCAAGACGGTTGATACTGTGTGCGCTCTGCTCGGCGACGAGATAGTTCACCACCGTGTAATAGGTCGCGAGTGCCTTGAGTCGCTTGTCAAGGAATGCGTTGTTGGAAATGATCACATCGTGACCGGCCAGCAAATCTAGATTGGCCTTCTTCAGACTGGGGCCATTGCCGACAATGACGCAGACATCCGATTTGCGGTTGTTTGCCTGCTCGCGGAGAAAGGCGTGGGACTTTTCAATCTCCCGCCGCTTCCAGTCCGCATCGAATGCCCATCGGCGTGGCCCGACCGTATAGAGTGACTGGCCGCGCTCCGATACCATATCGAGGGGAACTTCCCGGCACGGAACCGCCGGACCCAGACCTAGGCGTTGCATCTCGCGTAGAGTATCGCCATGGCCCTTCGCGGAAGCATTTGCAGCAAGGTGGTCAAGCACCATCTTGCTGCCGTTATAATCAGTCATCAAGCGGCGGTAAATTCCGTCGAGTATCGCCGTATCTGCGATGTCGGTGTTCTTACCGTGTGCCAGCACACCGTCGAATCCATCGCTCAGGAATTCAGCATAGCGCTGAAGCCATACGTGATTGGCATAGCCGAAATGCTTGACCAACATGTCGCAGACTTCTGCATAACTGTTTCCCCGCTGGCCATATGTCTTGTTATTATTATGGTATCGCGCCAGCGCGAAACTTTCGTCGATATAGGCAAATGTCTTGCCGGCCGCGACGCAGCGGATCCAGTATTCATAATCCATGCAATAGTGCCGCGACCCAGTCAACTCGCCGACATCCTCGATCACGCTCCGGCGCATGAAGAGTGCTGGCTGGAGGATTCCGTCTTCCTGCTGGAGGCGCCAATGCAAGGAGTCTGGATTCTTGTTGATATAGACATCTCGCAGTGTGTCACCGGTCTCGTTGATGTAGATGCCCTTGCCGTAGACGATGTCCGGCGCATCCGGCGCATTGAAGCGGTCAATGACCCGCTGGAAGACATCAGGTGAGGCGAAGACGTCATCAGAATTCAGCCAGGCAATGATGTCACCTTGGGTGCGCGCGAACCCTTTGTTGAGTGCATCGGACTGGCCTTCGTCAGGCTCCTCAAACAGCGTGACCGTCTTGTACTTACGGGCGATGTCGCGGCTGCCGTCGGTGGAGCCCGGATCGAAGACGAAATGCTCGATCGGCTGATAGGTCTGGTCTCGCACGGAGCACAGGCACTCATCCAGGAATTCGCCCTGATTGTAGCTTGGCGTCACCACGGAAATTGTCAGCATCTTTTTTTGTCCTGTCATTGGGGCAAGGCGTGTCTCCGTCTCGTCATTTGATGACTCAGCGAATATGTCTTTCAGGGTCGCACTCTGGGTCTTCGAGAGTTCCAGCCGGTTGAAAAAGCGCTTTGTAGTCGCCCAGTCAGCACGTGCGAACCTATCTGGGTAGTGACGGCTCCCGTCCACGCAATCGATTAGGAAATCGACCAGAAGGCCGTTGATAACGGTATTCTCCGGGATGCGGGTAATGTCGGCTGGTGTAAACGCCCCGTTTTCTATGAGGCTATCGAGCATAGCGATATAGGGATGACTGAAATAGATTGCGTTGCGGCGGGTGGAATCCGCCATGAAGTCAGCTTCGGAGGCCTTTTTGCCGAGCGCAGCACGCTTTTCCGCGGCCGTTTGCGTGCGATGGCAGACTGTGGGCCTCGCCACGAGTTGGACTGGTCTGTCATGAAAGGCTTCAAGCATAGCGCCGAGTTGAGGGTACATCGTGCCGAAAAAGCGGGCTGCATCTACCGTCTGGAAAGGGATGCGGCGGAAAATGTTGACCGAGATGAACCCGATCACACTGATAAAGCCGTATTCTAGGCAAAAATCGCGCAGGCCGGTGAAAGACCGATCCTGTCCGTCCAGACGCATCCAGTTAGTAGTGATGCATTCGGACAGGTCACTTGAGCGCCGGGTGCGGTTCAGCACCAGCATATCGTGTTCTCCCGCTCGTAGGCGCCGGATGATGTCATCCATGGCGTCCTCCGGCTCCAGGAAGTCATCGTCACCAAAAATCCAAAGGAAGTCGCCTGTGGCTCCGGCTGAGCACTCGATCAGGTTGCGCTCCAGGCCAACATTCTGGGGATACCGCACGTATTTGAGGAACGGGTACTTCCTTGCCAGGTGCGCCACAAAACCAAGCGAATTGTCCGGCGAGGCATCATCGGCGACGATGATTTCCACGTCTGAGTCATACTTGCCGACGATCTGAGAGATGAAACTTTCTAGCGCCTGTTTCAGAGGGCCGGGGCGCCCGTAGGCCGGTATCGCAATGGTAAGCAGCATTCTTGTACTCCCGATGTCGCGTTCTGACGACGACGCTATTGTGCACTGTTTCTATAAGGCTTTCTAGCGATTGACATCACTGGCTGCATTGGCGCCAGACGCAGGATTGTTAAAGCTGCGACGGCTCGGGGGCACTCTGTCGGCTGCGATCGTGCTGGAGGAAAAGCAATCAATCGAATCTTGGACACGTACGGACCATTCCTGCCGTTTTTCGGGTTGTGGTGAAACAGAGAGTACATGCTAGGCACTTTTGAACTAGCAGCGGCGGACACCAATTAGGAGGGAGACGCTCTGAGCGATCTGGCGCAGGTCGTTCAGACTGGGCGAAATCGTCTTCCATCCATACATGATGTGATCAGGATTGGAGGCCATGTCGGGTGTGAATGCCGGCTGTGATGCGCCAATGGCGCCGACTGGCAAAAGATCATCCCTCTCGGTTACGGCCTTGCGGTACATTTCAAAGCGGTCTCGCCAGAAATCAGTAGGCGAGTCCGACAGGTACATATCAATTGCATGATACATCACGCCGCCTGGCTTGAGGATGCGAATATTGTCTTCGAGAAAGGCAGAGAATTCGGGATCGGCGACGTGCTCCACCACCGAAACCGAGAAAACGACATCGAATGAGGCATCCTTCAGGATCGGGTCGAAACGCCCGACAGTTGTGCGGATGTTCTCGACGCCAGTAATCCTGACTTCGCCCTTCGGACCATTGTCGGCACCTTCGAATGGCTCGATGTTGAAGCAGCGGTTCGTCTTGGCGAGCTGCGGCAGGATGCGCGAATCGCCGCCGCCGATCTCGGCAATGGACATATCCCGGAAGTCGCGAAGGTGCGAATAGACGGCCAAATCCTGCATGGTCTTCAGCTGAAAGCTGAGCTTGCCGGGTATCTCGGACAATAGTCCCGCATCCATAGCACGCCAGATCTCAGGTTTCCGAATAAAATCAAACAAAACTTTCAACCTCCACTGTCAATTCGGTTCGCATGTGGTCCGTTCCAAACGGGGATTGCTCGCTTCGATAAAGGCTTAACTTGCGTTTGCCAAAGACTATGGGCCATAAGCCGTTCGATCCGCGGACCTAAAGCAGAGACGGAACTCAGATGTCAACCAGAACAGCGCTCATTACAGGTGTTACAGGGCAGGATGGAGCCTATCTTGCTCAATTACTGCTCGACAAGGGCTATATCGTGCACGGTGTCAAACGCCGTTCATCTTCGTTCAACACGGCGCGTGTTGATCAACTTTACGTCGATCCACACGAAAGCGATACGCGATTTTTCCTCCATTACGGTGATATGACGGATTCCACGAACCTGATCCGTCTGGTGCAGGAAACCAAGCCGGACGAGATCTATAATTTGGCGGCGCAAAGCCATGTTCAGGTCAGCTTCGAGACTCCCGAATACACGGGTAATGCGGACGCGCTCGGCACGCTGCGTCTATTGGAAGCGATCCGCATTCTCGGACTCGATAACTCTGTGCGATTCTATCAGGCGTCTACCTCGGAACTGTACGGCAAGGTGCAAGAAGTGCCTCAGTCGGAATCCACGCCCTTCTACCCTCGCAGCCCCTACGCTGCGGCAAAGCTGTACGCCTATTGGATAACGGTGAATTATCGCGAGGCCTATGGCATCCACGCGTCGAACGGCATCTTGTTCAACCACGAGGGCCCGACGCGCGGCGAGACGTTCGTAACGCGCAAGATTACTCGCGCGGTCGCTGCGATCGACAATAACTTGCAAGAAACTCTCTACCTGGGCAACCTCGACGCCAAGCGCGACTGGGGGCATGCGCGCGACTATGTTGAAGGCATGTGGCGTATCGTGCAGCACGACACCGCAGATGACTGGGTGCTGGCAACCGGTGAAGCGCATTCAGTGCGGGAGTTCGTCGAACTCGCTTTCGCAGAAGTTGGCCGTGTGATCGTCTGGACGGGGCAGGGCGTCGAGGAGGTCGGCCTTGATACCGAGACCGGTGAAACTTTGGTCAGGATTGATCCGCGCTATTTCCGGCCAACAGAGGTTGACCTGCTGATCGGCGACCCGACCAAGGCCCGCGAACAACTCGGCTGGACCCATACGACCAAGTTCAAGGAACTGGTCAAGGAGATGGTGCGTGCAGACCTCGATCTTGTTGCACGCGAAAAGTGGCGCAAGGACCGCTCCGCATAGGCTGTCCGTCTAATCTGGGGCTGTTTCGAGTGTCCAGTCCATGCTGCCTTGCCAGAAACGGTCATTGAAGCCGCAACCGAGTCACCCCTAATGCTCGATCCGCGACTTATCGGAGATTAGGGCGGCGGAAGTAAAAATCTGACTATCCTGAATATGGTGAAGTGAATGCTGAGTCAAAAGCCACGACCCAATGCGAAGGTGCTCTTAGCCCAGTGGAAGTGCTACCCGCATTGAAAATGCAAACTTTGTGTTTGCGAGACAGAGCGAGACAGGCTTAACGAGTTGTCGGAACTGCCAGACTGGCGGGTAGGTTTGCTAAGGAGTGACATAGCAGGTGGTTTTTTCTGAGCCGATTTTCCTGTTCATGTTCTTGCCGCTAAGTTTGGCGGTTATTCTAGCGCTCAGCGGGCGCGGTCACAGCCTGGCAATTCTCGTCTTCAGTCTAATTTTCTACTATTGGGCATCTGGATTGCTTACGCTGCTACTCGTGGGGTCCATATTTTTTAATTGGTTCGTCGGGCTTCGGCTTGCTCAAACTCGAACAAAACAGTGGCTTGTACTTGGGATTACGATGAATGTGCTGGTCTTAGGGGCATTCAAATACGCGTTCTTCTTTGCATCCAACATTGACGGAGTTTTGGGTACAGTTCTATCGCCGCATTTGAGATGGATCATCCTTCCGATCGGGATATCGTTCTATACTTTTCAATGCATTTCCTACCTAATTGATATCTGGCGTCGCGATGCGGAACCAGAAAGAAACTTGATTGTATTTGGTGCCTATCTGTCATTCTTTCCTCAGCTGATAGCCGGTCCAATTGTGCGCTTTAAGACGGTCATTGCCGACTATCACACTCCGAAAGTTTCCCTAGAAAATGCAGCAGCCGGCGTTGCCCGTTTTTCTCACGGTTTATTCAAGAAGGTTGTCGTTGCGGACTCGTCAGGGGCTATAGCTGACGCGTGTTTTGCACTAAGCTCAGGGGACTTGACTACAGGAGCTGCTTGGCTGGGCGCGCTTGCATACACCGTTCAAATTTATTTCGATTTCTCTGCCTATTCGGACATGGCTATCGGATTAGCCTCGATTTGCGGTATCCGAATGAACGAAAACTTTGATCGGCCTTATACGAGTTCTACGCTTACGGAGTTCTGGCGACGCTGGCATATATCGCTTTCGACCTGGTTCAGAGATTACTTGTACATTCCCTTGGGTGGGAACAGGAATGGGCAGTTTGCGACCTATCGCAATCTTGTCATCGTTTTTTTTGTGACCGGCCTCTGGCACGGCGCAGCTTGGACTTTCGTCTTCTGGGGGCTGTACCACGGTGCTTTTCTTATTCTCGAGCGCTTAGTGTTGGGACGAGGGGCGGGCGCTATAACGGCGCCCGCTGCTCGCATACTATACTTACTGCCTGTCGTGATCTTTGGCTGGGTTTTGTTTCGCGCAAAATCCTTGCAGCACGCGTCCGAGTTCTATCAAGCGATGCTGGTTCTAAGCGTGCCCATTGACTGGAGTCTTGCGAGCTCTGTCACAGCCAATACGTCTCCACTCGTCATATTTGGCTTCTGTATAGGCATCTTATCGCTATTTGCTCCAAGGCATGCGGCCGTGGGAGTCCAGCTAGCCCAAGTGCGCACAGCAGCCGGTGCGGCGACGCGGTTTGGATACGCCAGCATGGCTCTCATTGCTGGGGCAGTCTACGCATTGTCGAGCGACTTTAGCCCCTTCCTTTATTTCCGCTTCTAGGTGCACGATGAAGAACGCTTTGAATTTGGCCCTCCTTGCGCTCTTTTCTTTCGTGTTGATTCTCCCCGGAGCGGTTTTTTTGTTTGTCCCCAACAGCGAGACCGCGCTGTCCAGCGAACCTGCACCATTTCCAAGCTTCACAAGCACCATCTTGCCGTCCCCGGAAGGGCGGAAAAGATTATCAAGTGCGATCTTTGACCGCTCAAGCGTCAAATACGATGCGATCAGCCTGCGCAATACTCTATCCTATTCGGTAATAGGGGCGATCGAAAGTTCCGAGGTCGTCTCGGGCAGTCCTGGCTGGCTTTTTTACAAACCGGAATTTGAGCGATGGGATTGTTCAAGGCGGGCTAAACTCGATGATGAGTTGGCGCGCGCCGAAACAATTCTCAGCATGATCGAAGCGGCAAAAGCTAATATTACCTTCGTCTCAGCACCCAACAAGGCAAGTATTGAGAGTAGTCAGCTTGCTGGTCCAGCAGCAAGATATGCTCCTTGCTATTTCGATTTCGAGAGTGAATTCCGGGCAAGCCTGTCGCAGTATCCGGCCACCGTCGTCATTGATCATGCAAAAGCTCTGGAAGAGCTTGGAGGAGATGCGCAGCGTTATTATAAAATGGACACGCATTGGACACCCATCGGCGGTTATGCAGCGATTGCCCAGCTGCGTGCATCGCTGCCCGAAGTTTTTTTTGGCAAGATACCCGCGATAAAATCCCAGGAACCGGCTAAGCGTCGGACAGACTTGGGCAACATAATGCTGCGTTTCCGTGCTCTAGAGCCGAGCATGGATCTTGTTCTGGAGGAGACGGCGTCAGCTGGGTCCGGTGCCGGCGTTCTAATTGTTCACGATTCATTTTACGGCATCGTTGCCGCGCAGTTGAAGTCCGCATTTCCAGCCGTGACGTTGGCAAAACTCAACGGCCAATCGCCTCCGGATGCCGATACTTTGCGGAACTTCGATCATATCGTAGTTGAGTCTGTCGAACGGCAGTTTCTGACGCGAATGAATGTTCCGTGGACGGGACCTGACAGCCTCACTTTTGGCTGGGGGTCTCCCTTGGGAGATCTTATACTTGATCAATCGCAATTGCTGGCCGAGCAGTGCAATTGGGAGGAAGCAGTGAATATTATGGAAAGCGAAGAATCCCGTGCTCGAGCGCTTGGCATGGAGTTCATTTCCGCGTCAGCTGTGAGAACGATAGCAGATCCCCGGATCATGTTTCGCTTGCCGTCAGTTCGAGGAAGAATGGTTTGCTTGGAAGCGGAGTTCAGTCATCCCACCGCGACGCGAACCCAGCTCTACTTTGAGCGCGAAACGCCCGGCGATGGTCGCTCTATGTTTGCTGAGCCCCAATCGGTGTTTAGGGAGGTCCACCCAGGCCGTTCTAGAGTTGCTTGGATCATGCCGCAGTCTGCTCTTGGTCGCATGGCTCGATTCGATCCTGTTCAAAGCGGAGACTTCGAATTAAACAGCTTGCGATACGCGTACGGGGCCGATCACTAGTCATGCTTCGGTAGGTTTAGGGCGATAGGTAAAGCAAGTGTGTCGCGGCTTACTGACTGTGTAGCTGCACGATGTCATGACAAAGGTACCCTCAATGGATCATAAAAAGCCAGCCACATCGCTCCTTCAACCATTTTTCACGCTAGCCTCGTTAAATTGGTTGGTTGTATTTGCTGCCACATTCGTTTCGGCGCTCATTCTAGAGCTTGTGTTCAAAGGCGCGATCATAGGAAGCAATGGGCTGCTCTTAGATGATTTGTTCTATTTTGAACGATCATTAAGTGGCCTGAGTTTTAATAATCTGTACTCGGCGCCTGAGGGCCACATTACGAAGCTTGGCTCAGACTACACCCCGAATTTGAGGGCGTATCGCTTCCTCGCGACCTTTTGGGGCGATATATCAACTCTTCGACTATTCCATGTTATTGTCTTTTGTTTTGATGCAGCGTTGTTAAGCGTCATTATTCAGCCCATCTTGAAAGATCGCGTGCTTAGTGTCGGTGTCGCGACTTTTGCGTTCGTGACACCATTTACTTTCATAATTAACATATTTGCCAATGGGTCGTATTTTGTTCTCTATTTCTTCTTTTTTCTGAGCGCGTTTCTTTGTTTCAGTGCGCTAGACTTCTCGAATCCGGTCTCTAAAAGGGGCTGGATTACCTTGGCTTTAGGCGTGCTGTTGGCTGTGGTTGGAGCGCGAACCGTAGATAGCGGCATCCTCCTGCTAATCCCCCTATATTTTTACTTGTGTTGGCAGGCAAATGCCTGGCGCACAAAGGTCGGTCTTCGAGTTGCTGCTGCTCTTGGTGCAGGATTGGTATTGCTGACATACTTCACGATCAGTGCGATACAACATCCATATAAAAACATACCTGGACGCTTAGATTACTCAGTCAATACAATGATCGAAAACTTCTTCAGTGTATGCTCGAATATGTTACAAAGCTATTCTGAGCCTATGGTGTTCACCGGTGTCAAATTGAATGCTGGTAACTTAACCCCGATTGTAGTTTTTCTAGTTTGCGTAGGGCTTTTAGGTGCCATCAGGTTTGCGACAAGCCGGACATCAATCGGTCAGCATGAACTATCAGTGCAGAGTCTTCCAACAATAGGCTTCTTTGGTTTGTCGACTGCGGTTTCCATCGCGCCGTACAGTGCTCAGTCTACGACGCATATTTGGCACTATTTCCCACATATGATATTCTTTGTCACATTAATTTTTATGCTCTTCCGAATATTGCTCGGAAGGTCGATGACAACTGCCATTCTATTGATTGTAGCTACAATGACGGTTGCTTCGTACGGCACGTCGATCCCAATCTATCTATCTGCTCTAGAACGACAGGAGATTATTGCAGATTTCATATCTGACAATTCAGAAGAATTGAAAAATGCAACCAGTATTTTTATTGTCGCAGAGGATTCCGAAGTAATATCGGGGGTGTATGCACCTATACGACTAACATCTTTTTTTAGGTATGCGCTCGGTGATCCGGATGCGAACCATATTTCCTTACTACGTGATATTGATGAGGTAAGGAATAAATTCGAAGAGGCGTCTGGACGTGACGTCGTGCTCGCTATGGAGATACCTGAAAATCTCGAAGATATAGTATTGCATAGAACATCGCCACCTTTCAAAGCGCCGGAATGCGCTAAGGGTGTGCCCACAATTAATTGGCCTGTATCGGAGCCCGTCAAGTTTGACTCAGGTGCTTGGAACGCAGATGCGGTCGCATGGTCTTTGAAAGACCAGCACTCATTAAGTGCCGATGGAGGAACCGCACGCCGTATGCAGACAAACTTTGACGAAGGCACATTGGTGCGGCTAACAATTGATTTGAGTCCCAGTAGTACGATACTCAAAGAGCGTCCTTATTCGGACACATTTCCACCAATGCCCTTGTCGTCGCAGGTTCTTAGCGTCTACCAGCGATCAAATGGCTTTCATGTGACATCGCCCAATGTCGCATCGATTATCCTAGAAACGTCTTCCCCGCGCTCGAAAATAGAAATCATCGGTGTGGAGGGTTGCTACTATAATGTTTTGACAGAATCCGGAGCTTGGTATCCACTTTCGGTTAAATCAATGAGTAATAATTGGACTATCGGGAAGGGAGTTGGAAGTCGCTTTTGGGCTGGCGAACTCAACTGGAAAGTTGAGCTCGTAGAGCGTTAAGAAAGCTGAGAGGAGGATAATTTGGCGATGAAATCGGATGCAACTTCAATCACACGCTCGACGTCCTGACCGAGCGTGAAATAGAGCGGCAGGCGCACAAGGCGCTCAGACAAGCTGTCGGTCAGCGCCATGGATCCGTGTACACGCGCAAAGCGCTGTCCGCCCGGCGAGGAATGGAGCGGCACGTAATGGAACGGCGACATGATGCCGTTGGCCTTCATATGGGCAATGAACTCGGCCCTGTCCGTCTCCGTTGGCAGAAGGAGATAGAACAGGTGACCGTTGTGTTCGCAATTAGTCGGGACAACCGGCAGGCGCAGACCCTCGATCTGGTAAGCAGCAAAGGTCTCGTAGTATCGGTTCCAGTCCGCGAGCCGCGTAGCCGTCACATCTGCGACCTTCTCGAGCTGGCCAAACAGGAAGGCGGCGTTGAGCTCGCCCGGAAGGAAAGAGCTGCCGATATCCACCCAAGTATACTTGTCGACCTGGCCACGGAAGAAGCGCTTCCGGTTGGTGCCTTTTTCGCGGATGATCTCGGCGCGTTCGATCATTGCCGGATCGTTGATGAGCAGCGCGCCACCCTCGCCGCAGGTGATGTTCTTGGTCTCATGGAACGACACG
Organism: Hyphomonas sp. BRH_c22; assembly: GCF_000961795.1. GTDB lineage: Bacteria > Pseudomonadota > Alphaproteobacteria > Caulobacterales > Hyphomonadaceae > Hyphomonas. The sequence goes on along the minus strand of NZ_LADU01000137.1, from coordinate 21,419 downwards.
GCTGCGAGGTGGCCAAGTGACCCGAGACTCTTGTCTTCATAGGTCGATCCCAGTGCCTGGGCAGCGTCCTCTATGAGGATGAGGCCGTGAGCGTCGGCGATCCTCTGCAGCGCGGCCATTTCTGAACCGACCCCGGCATAGTGCACCGTCATGATTGCCTTGGTCTTTGGCGTTATGGCCGCTTCAACGAGATTTTCGTCCATGTTCAGTGTGTCTTTACGGATGTCGATGAAGACGGGAATTCCGCCGCGTAGGACGACTGCATTGGCTGTCGAAACGAAGGTGTAGCTCGGCATGATGACTTCATCGCCCGGACCAACGTCGGCAAGTATTACTGCCATTTCGAGTGCCGCTGTGCAGGAGTGCGTGAGCAGCGACGCTAGGCTCCCTGTAGTGCGGTTGATCCATGCTTGGCATTGCTCAGTGTAATACCCATCCCCTGAGAGCTGGCGCCTTTCGATAGCGTCTTGGATATAGTCCAGTTCCTTGCCGACAATGGCAGGCCGGTTAAAGGGGATCGATGGGGCGGACAAAAGAACTCTCCGATTCTGTCAGACGCCTGCTTGTCACCCAGCCGTCGATAAAAACAAGCTTAGTCATTCAACATCCTGTGGGTTGCCCGGCGAACCGGCTGCGCAGCCGGTCGAACCGGACTGTCTGGCCGTCGGGTGTTTCCGCGTGGATGATTTTCAGCAATCCCTGTCCGCACACGACGACCGGCGCGCTGTCTTCCAGTTTCCACACCTTGCCGAGTTGGCGAATTTCAAACGCGAGATCAGGCAATGCCTGCGCGACGCGAATGATGATCTCTTCCCCGTTATAGAGACTGCGTGCGCCTTCATAGGGCGGGCCAACCGCGTCGACGGTCCGGGCGAGGCGGTCTGCGGAGTGCGACCAGTCAAGCCAATAATCGCCGGCGTCCCGCCAGAGCGAATAGGTTGCCTCCGCCTCGTTCTGGGGCACGCCGTCGGGTATGCCATTGGCGCAGGTATCAAGGATAACGAGCGTGAGTTTCGACATGGATTGGGCCTGCATTTTCAGCGCATCGGCAATCGACATAGGGTAGCGCACATCCGTGGCGACCTGTCCGATAATGGGGCCGGCATCGACGTCACTGACCGGCTTTAGCGCGGTCACGCCGATACGGCTTTCACCGTTGATCATTGCACTCACCGTGGGCGCAAAGCCACGATATTTCGGAAGAAGGGAATCATGAAATACGATCAGGTTCAAGATTGTGTCCCTGACGAGGTATTGCCAACCGACCATGAAAACGAGTTCGTCAGGCGCGAAGGAGGGGCGTTTGGATTCCTCCAGCGCAATAGCCTTTTCGGTGCAGAAGGAGGCGATGCAGTCGAATGAGGACAACTGGTCCGTCGCCTGTCGGTAGCTGATGACCCGCGCGGGCCGGACACCGAGCGCATCGAGATCGCGCAGGTATTCGTACGCTTTGAGACCTACGCCAGCGCAGGTGAAAGGCGGCTTTTCCGGCTCAGACACGGGCGTCCGCCTTTGCTGTATTCGTGGTCCGGGCGATGATGAATCCTGGCCGACCCTTGGCCTCTCTCAGTGTGCGGCCGAGATAGATGCCGAGCAGGCCTGCGGCTGCAATGTTGACGCCGCCGAGAAACCAGATCGAGAGCATCAGACTGGTCCAACCCTGGACAATGACATCACCGAACAAGGCGCGGACGAGGACGATCAGGGTCACGAAAAAGGCTGCAGCTGCGATGCCGCTGCCGATTGCAGACATAATCCAGAGCGGACGGTCGGAGAAGGACAGGATGACCCGGGCGCCGAGGGTAAGCAGGTTCCGGAAATTGTAGGCGGACTTGCCGGCAAAGCGGTCAGAATGTTTGACCGTTACAGTGCGCTGGTCGAAGCCCATCCACTGGATCATCACAGGGAAGTATTTCTGCTCTTCATGCCAGCTGTTGAACACGTCGATGACGCGGCGGCGGTACAGACCGAAATTGGCAATGTCAGCGCTGATCCGGGTGCCGGTCAAAGAAGACAGGATCTTATAGAACAGGAAGGAAAAGGCCCGGCGGTGAAGCGCGTCTGTCCGCGTCTCGCGCTTGGCAAGAACGATGTCGATATTGCCGGCCTGTGCAACGTCCCACATGGCTTTGACATTGAACGGCTGATCCTGCAGGTCGCAGTCGAGCACGACAACCCAGTCACCTTTTGTCTGGCCCAGCCCGGCCTCGATGGCCGAGTGCTGGCCAAAATTCCGCGATAGTTTCATACCTATGACCCGGTCATTGGTCGCGGCAAGCTCCACGATGGTTTCCCACGAGCCATGCGGACAATTATCGTCAACCAGAATGACCTCATAGTCGACGCCGATTTCCGCGCAGACCGTCTCAATCTCTTCAACCAGCTTGATCAGGCAGTCCCGGCATTTGTAGACCGGCGATACGAAGGACACAAGTTCGTTGGGCATGACAGCTCGGCATTGTTGTGATCAGGACAAGGCTCGTGTATCGCAACCTAAAGGAAGTGCAAGTCTGGCCTCCCCAGCATGCAGTTGGGTGCTGTCGAGGCGAGAAGCCGCCGCAGAGCCCCATGATCGCAGCAGTATCGCACCGTCTAGTGAAAGAGAATTAAATTGCTGATTAGGTACGTTCTGGCCGGTCTGTTCAACACGTTCGTTGCGTTTGTAGTCTATTATGTTTCCGTGCGCTGGCTGCTGGCGCCAGCCTGGCTGGGTAATCTGGCCGGGATCGGTGCCTCAATCCTAAGTGGCTTCGTGCTGAGTAAGCATTTCGTGTTCAATCACGGCCATCGCACCTCGTATGCAATAGTCATGAAGTACGTCACAACATATGCTGCCCAATACCTGGTCGGCACCAGCGTAATCTATTTGTTCATGCTGTTTGGTCTGACAGCAGTAGAATCTTACTTTGCCGCCGTGCCGTGTATGGTGGCGGTGTCGTTCCTCCTCCAGCGGTATTGGGTCTTCACAAACCATCCTGACAAGCCGTAGATGGCGGCCATGGCGAGGTTACATGTTCGATCTGGATAATAAGCGCATATTTGTAGCCGGTCATCGGGGGATGGCCGGGTCGGCAGTCGTGCGACGCCTCGGGCGGGAGAACTGTGAAGTCCTGACAGCGGACCGAGACGAACTGAATCTGCTCGACCAGGCAGGCGTGCGCGCCTGGTTTGCGGACCAAAAGCCGAACGCGGTTGTGCTCGCTGCTGCGAAGGTCGGCGGGATTGTGGCCAACGATACCTATCCGGCCGACTTTCTCTACGAAAACCTCGTCATCGAGACCAATGTCATCGAGGCGTCGTTCCGGGCGGAGGTTTCCAAGCTCCTGTTCCTCGGATCTTCATGCATCTATCCGAAACTTGCCCCGCAACCGATCACCGAGGATGCTCTGCTGACCGGCCCGCTTGAGCCGACAAATGAGTGGTATGCCATCGCCAAGATCGCCGGCCTGAAACTGTGCGAAGCGTATCGGCGTCAGTATGGCGTGGACTATATTTCCGGAATGCCCACCAACCTTTATGGGCCGGGCGACAATTTCCATCTTGAGAATTCGCACGTGATTCCGGCGTTGATGCGCAAGGCGCACGATGCCAAGCAGGCCGGCGCCCGATCAATGGAAATCTGGGGCACAGGATCGCCTCGACGCGAATTCCTTCATGTCGATGACTGCGCTGATGCGCTTGTATTCCTGTTGAAGAATTATTCGGGCGACCAGCACGTGAATGTCGGATCCGGGACCGACCTGACAATCGCAGATCTGGCCCGCAAGGTTATGGCAGCCGTGGAATTTGACGGCGAGCTGACATTCGACACGTCGCGGCCGGACGGCACGCCGCGGAAATTGATGAGCGGTGACATGATTGCGTCTCTCGGATGGTCACCGCGTATCGATCTGGATGCAGGTCTGCAATCGACCTATGACTGGTTTCTCGATCACGCGAGTGAGGCGGATTTTCGAGCCTGAGCAAAATGGCACAGCGTGCAGGTCCGGTCGAACAGAAATCCGAACCGATTGCGGATTTGTTCCCTCTGTCACGCCTGGCTCTGGCTTCAAGAAGCCGGCATTCTTTTTGAACGCCAGATCATCTGCCTAATCGTGGAGCCGATGACGAATGGCTTAATCGTCCATCAGATCGCTGATTTCCTTGTTACGGGCACCATGCCCCCATTTTCACAATCGATGCGGTATCAGGCAGCGGGTCAGCCATGGGCAAGAAGTATCGTCAGATTGCAATCCCACATAGGCAAGGCAGATGACTTAATTCTGACGCACAATCGGTTTATTCGATTGACGGGGTCTTCGCAGGGGCGTTAGCTTTTCGCCTGAGGCAAGAAAAGAAGTTTCTCTTTGCGGGCGCGGCATGCGCGTCCAAGAGTAGAAAGCGGCTCTCGTAGCCGAAGGGATCAGGTGTTATGGTGGACGTGAGTATAGTGTTCCGGGCGCTCAACGAAGAGCGCTGGTTCGAAGACGCCCTGAAGGCCTGCAAAACTCAGAAACTGGACGGGCTGACTTCAGAAATCATCCTGGTCGACAGCGGTTCGACTGACGCGACCCTGTCGATCGCCGAGCGCCACGGCTGCAACATCCGCCATATTGGTAAATCGGAATTCACCTTCGGACGCTCTATCAATTGGGGCTGCGAGGCGGCGTCGGGCAAATATCTCGTGTTCATTTCGGCCCACTGCATACCGACTCATGATGGCTGGCTTCAGTCCCTGATCCAGCCGCTGATTGATGGTCAGGCCGATTATACCTATGGTCGCCAGATCGGGGACGAAAGTTCAAATTTCTCGGAGAAACGCCTGTTTGAGAAATACTTCCCGGCTTTCGACCGGATTCCCCAGGAAGGCTTCTTCTGCAACAATGCAAATGCGGCCATCCGCGCTGAAGTGTGGGCGCGATACCGGTTTGACGAGGAATGCACCGGCCTTGAAGATATGGTGCTGGCCCGTCAAATCGTGCTCGACGGCGGGAAAATCGGTTACGTCGCCTCCGCCTCCGTGGTCCACATTCATGATGAGACCCTTGGCCAGACCCGCCGACGTTACTATCGCGAAGCCTTGACCCTCCGCACGATCATGCCGGAAGTCCATGTGTCTGCATTCGACGCGATGCGATATTTCATTGCCGGCAGCCTGCATGATATGGGCTCCGCGTGGGGCGAGCGGACCTTGTTCAAATATCTGCCGGAAATCGTCAGCTTTCGTTTCATGCAATACCTCGGCACATACCGTGGACATAACGAGCACCGCCGCCTGTCGCGGGCGCAGAAAGAAGCCTATTTCTATCCCAAGCCTCCCAAGGACGAGGTCAGTCATGCCGAGCCTGCGACCCTGGTGGCCTCTGAACGACAAGTCATCCGAGCGGCTGAATAGGAATACCGAGCAGGAAACTTTCGGTTTCATTTGAAACTTTTTTTGCGGCTGCATGGTTCAATCTGCGGCCAATTGGGCGCATAATTACGCATCTGGCGAGATTCCTGTTGCGCCAGAGCCAGTTTGCGGAAGCGCCCCATGACCAATAGCACAAAGACTCCCCCGAAGAATCGCTATGCGAGTGCGCCCCGCGCGGCCGACTTCACGATCGACCAGGACTGGGGATCCTATTCAGCGGCTGAGCATGACCGGTGGGACAGACTGTTCCGGCGCCAGCGCGAGATCACACGGGGGCGAGCCTGCCAGACTGCCCTCGATGCTATGACGACTCTGGAACTGTCGGCATCGGGCATACCTGACATGGCCCAGCTGTCAGACCGGCTGGAGCCGCTGACGGGGTGGCGGATCGTTCCGGTGGCCGAGCTCGTCCCTGACGACATCTTCTTCAACCACCTCGCCAACCGGCGCTTTCCTGCGGGCGCCTTCATCCGCCCGGAAGCAGAGTTCGACTATTTGCAGGAACCCGACATCTTTCACGATATTTTCGGCCATGTGCCCATGCTGGCCAATCCGGTCTTTGCTGACTTCATGCAAGCCTATGGCAAGGGCGGGCAGCGGGCGATGGAACTGGGCCAGCTGCACAACCTGGCGCGCCTGTACTGGTACACGGTTGAGTTCGGCCTGATTCGCGAAGCAGGGGCCTTGCGCATCTACGGGGCCGGCATCCTGTCCAGCCCGAACGAAACCGTGTTCGCACTGGAGGGCGAAAGCCCGAACCGGATCGCGTTCGACCTGCCGCGCATCATGCGGACGAAATACATCATTGATGATTTCCAGCAGACCTATTTCGTGATCGACAGTTTCGACGCCTTGCTGGAAGCCTGCTACAAGGACTTCGGAAACGTCTATGCTGACGTCAAGGGCAAACCCGATTTCGAAGCCCACCAGATCGCCCCCGGCGATGAAGTTCTCAGCCGGGGCACGCTGGCCTACTTCGAAAAGCGAAAAGCCGGCCTCTTGACCCCTTCGGAAAAAGCCCGCACGGCGACTTGATGCATTATGTCCCTCGTATCCTCGTCACCGGCGGCGCTGGCTTTATCGGTTCCTTCCTGTGCGAGCGACTGCTCGAGACCGGAGCGGAAGTCCTGTGTGTCGACAATTTCTTCACGGGCCGGCGGACGAATGTCGCCCACCTGCTGGACAATCCGAAGTTCGAGGTGATGCGTCACGATGTGACGTTCCCGCTTTTTGTGGAAGTTGACCAGATCTACAATCTCGCCTGCCCGGCGAGCCCGATCCATTACCAGTTTGATCCTGTCCAGACGACCAAGACCAGCGTGCACGGGGCCATCAACATGCTGGGCCTCGCCAAACGCACCCGCGCCCGTATCCTGCAGGCTTCAACGTCCGAAGTGTACGGCGATCCCGTGATCCACCCGCAGACCGAGGACTACTGGGGTAATGTGAATCCGATCGGCCCGCGCAGCTGTTACGACGAGGGCAAGCGTTGCGCCGAGACCCTGTTCTTCGACTATCACCGCCAGCACAAGGTCGAGATCAAGGTCGCACGGATTTTCAACACCTATGGCCCGCGCATGCATCCGAATGACGGGCGCGTTGTATCGAACTTCATCGTTCAGGCCCTGAAAGGCGAAGACATCACGCTATACGGCGATGGCAACCAGACGCGGAGCTTCTGCTATGTGTCCGATCTCGTGATGGGCCTGGTGTCACTGATGGGGACGGGACCGGAATTTACCGGACCGGTGAATATCGGCAATCCGGGCGAGTTTACCATCCGCCAATTGGCTGAGCGCGTGATCGAGCTGACGGGCTCGAAATCGAAACTGGTCAATCGCCCCTTGCCGCAGGATGATCCCAAGCAGCGACAGCCTGACATCACGATGGCCCGGGACAAGCTCGGCTGGGAGCCAACGGTTAATCTTGATGACGGCCTGAAGCCGACGATTGCCTATTTCGAGGAAGAGATCCGGGTCATGGGCTGAGGGCCGCATGTCCAGTGGGCCCGGCAGGACTCGAACCTGCGACCAAACCGTTATGAGCGGTCCGCTCTAACCAACTGAGCTACAGGCCCACTGATCCTCCCGTTTACGCATGCGGACCACCTGTGGCAATGGCGCATTTCACGCGTTTTGGTCATGAAATTGCATTGCGGCGGGTGATCGAGCTTTGAGCGCCGGACGCGACTGAAAGCGTATTGAATCGGTAATCGGCGTCTGCAAGGGTGAGCTTATGAAGCAGGTATTGGTGACAGGTGGGGCAGGATATATCGGCACGCATACCTGCGTCGAACTGCTGTCGCACGGTTACTCACCTGTCGTCGTCGACAATTTCGTCAATAGCAGTCCGGCCGCGCTCGACCGTGTGCGGCGCCTGACCAATCATGAACTGCCGTCTTATGAAGCGGACATACGCGATACGGCGCGTATCGCCGAAATTCTGAAAAAGCATGATTGCGAGTCGGTGATCCATTTTGCCGGCTTGAAAGCGGTGGGCGATTCCGTCGCCAGGCCGCTCGACTATTACAGCGCCAATGTGATGGGCTCGCACAGCCTTCTGACGGCCATGATGGAAGCCGGAACGAAGCGCTTCGTCTTCAGTTCCAGCGCAACGGTTTATGGCGAGCCTGTCTTCCTGCCCTATACCGAAGACCACCCGCTGAGCCCGACCAGTCCGTATGGCCAGACCAAGCTGGCCGTCGAGCAGATGCTCAATGACCTTGTGGCGTCGGGCGGCATGACCGACGTGGCGATCCTGCGCTATTTCAACCCGATTGGCGCACATGCCAGCGGCGAGATCGGCGAGGACCCGCACGGAGTGCCCAACAATCTGATGCCCTATGTGGCGCAAGTGGCGGTTGGCCGCAGACCGGCGCTGAACGTGTTCGGCAATGACTATGATACGCCCGACGGCACAGGCGTGCGTGACTATCTTCACGTGGTTGACCTTGCGCGCGCGCATGTCCTGGCGCTGGCGCGCTTCGAGCGCGAGCCGGGCGCGATCACGGTGAATCTGGGCACGGGACAGGGAACATCGGTGCTGGAACTGGTTCAGGCGTTCGAAAAGGCCAGCGGTCGAAACGTGCCGGTCAATATTGCGCCGCGGCGCAATGGTGACATCGCCGCCTTCTGGGCCGATCCGAGCCAGGCCGAGAGCCTTCTGGGCTGGCAGGCGGAATATGGCCTGAATGATATGTGCCGCGACCAGTGGGCGTGGCAAAGCCGGAATCCGAACGGGTTCGGTCCGGCCTGACCGGGCGGCAAAATTTCATTCAGCGTGCAACTTTTGCCGTCTTGGTGCCTTAATCCTTTGGGAGACAAGGCTTTTAACCGAAATGGATCTTTTGAACATGTTGAAACAAAAATCACTGATCGTTGCGGTGGGTGCCTGCATGCTTGCGCTGGCGCCAGCCGCCTGTGCGCAAATGCCGACGACGGCGAAGACGGCCTCGATGACGCAGATGGAACACCCCGCGATGAATCACAATTCGATCCAGCCCGAGACGACGCTCGACATCTCCGCTGAAGGCGAAGTCATGCGCGCGCCCGACATTGCGTTCATTACCGCCGGTGTTCAGGCTGATGCCGAGACCGCTCAGGCCGCCATGCAGCAGCAGGCCAATGCCATGACGGGCGTCTTCGATGCGCTGGCCAAAGCCGGTATCGAGAAGAAGGACATGCAGACGTCGAACTTCTCCCTGCAGCCGCGCTACACCTATGTCGAAATCGATGAAGGCAAGGGCCGCACGCGCGGTGAGCAGCGCCTGGACGGCTATACCGCGTCAAACGAGCTGACCATAAAGGTGCGCGACCTGGACCGTCTTGGCGCCACGATGGACAGCCTCGTCTCGGCTGGCGGCAATACATTCTCAGGCATCAGCTTTGCGCTCGACAATGACGATGAAGTCCGCGCTGAAGCCCGTCGCCTGGCGGTGCAGAGTGCGATCGCGCGTGCGGAACTTTACGCGTCGGCTGCCGGCATGAAGGTCGGCCGGATCGTGACCATCTCCGAAGGCGGCGACTACAGCCCGCAGCCAATGGCGATGATGTCTCGCAGCAAGGAAATGATGATGGATGCCTCGACCCCGATTTCGGGCGGTGAGGTCGGCTATACGGCCCGCGTCAATATCCAGTTCGAACTGGTCAAGTAAGTCCGGACCGATTGAACAGATTGCGGTGGCGGTCCCAGGCAGGACCGCCGCCGTTTTTCCTCCAGGAGCAGTTTACAGAGGGAGCGGCGTGCTTTATCGCTTTTCGATATCTTCAGATACTCGAGGGACACATAATGGCCACGCCCGAAACACACATGACCCGCCGCGTGCGGGACAATCCGGTCGCGCTGGCGCGCCTGACCGGTGCTTTCTATCTCTATATCATCGTCGCGGGGATATTTGCGGAAGCCTTCGTTCGGGGTACACTGGTAAATTCTGGCGACGCGGCTGCAACCGCCGCCAATATCACCGGCGCGGAATCGCTCTGGCGCATCGGGCTGACAGCGGAACTGTTCATGCTGGCGGCCGACATATTCGTGGCCCTGCTGTTGTATGAACTGCTGAAGCCGGTGAGCCGCCGGCTGGCGCTGCTGGGCGCCGGCTTCCACCTTGTCTCGACCGCGATCGCGGGTTTCAAGTCCGTTCTGCTCCTGGCGCCGCTGATGCTGCTGGGAGGCGGGGACTACCTGCAGGCTTTCGGACAGCAGCAGATCGAGGCGGCGACCCTGTTCGCGATCAAGCTTCACGGCCAGACCTATGATATCAGCCTGTTCGCGTTCGGGATCAGCTGCCTGTTCAAAGGTTATCTGATCTATCGCTCAGGTTTCCTGCCCCGCGTACTGGGTGCCCTCATCGTGCTCGCCGGTCTATGCTATGTCGCGAACAGTGTGCTCAGTATCCTGTCGCCGGCGTTTGCATCGGGCCTGTTCCCCTGGATCATGCTGCCCTGCCTTGTAGGCGAGGCGGGCCTGACCTTCTGGCTGCTGATCGCGGGCTTGAACAAAGAGACCTGGATGGCGCGCGCCGAGGTGCAGCGGGCCTGATCCAGCACAAGTGCCCGGCGCGGCGTGGCCGTCCGGTGACGGAAGCTGGGTTCAAGGCGTGACCAGGTCGCGACGGGTTCGAGGTTTAGAGCGGCGTGCCGAAAAGTGGACCCGGTTTTCGGGGACACGCCGCGACCAATAAGAAATTCTGGATCAGAGTGCTGATTCTTCGAATCAGCACTCTGATCCAGCCGGGCCGCTTCGGAGAAGAGGTGGCCTCATACATAGCCTTCGGCGAGCAGGTCCTTCATGTCGACAATGCCGATCGGGCGCCCGTCTTCCACGACGAACGCATTGGAAATGCGGTGCTCGCTGAGGCGCTTGATCACCACGGCGAGGCGTTCGTCCGGGGCGACAGTGCGCGGACCAGGCGTCATCACCGATGATGCATCGCCGCCGAGCTTTCCGGCAAGCATGGCGCGGCGCAGGTCGCCATCGGTGACCATGCCGACGATGCGACCGTCAGGCCCCAGAACCGCAACGCAGCCCTTGCGGCCTTCGGATACGGCAAGGATCACGTCCTGCACGCTGGCATCTGTCGTCACCACGGGAATATCGCCCGGCCGATCGGCGACATAGTCACCCGCGGTTTGCAGGGAACGACCGAGCTTGCCGCCCGGATGGCGGCTGCCAAAGTCTTCCCGGCTGAACCCGCGCCGGTCCATGAGCAGCATGGTGAGGGCGTCGCCGAGGGCGAGGGCCATGGTGGTGGTGGAGGTGGGGGCGAGGCCGTTCGGGCAGGCTTCGGGCACGGTGGGCAGGAGGAGCAGCACGTCCGACAGGCGGCCGAGCGTCGAGTCCGCCGCCCGTGTCATGCCAATGACAGGGATGGAATTGCTCCGGCAATAGCGCAAGAGGTCGACCATCTCGCGGCTTTCGCCGGAATAGGAGATGGCGAGCAGGACAGATCCCGGAACGATCATGCCGAGGTCGCCATGGCTGGCTTCGGTGGGGTGAAGGAAGAAGGATGGCGTACCGGTGGACGCGAGGCTGGCCGCGAGTTTCTGGCCGATATGGCCTGATTTTCCGACACCCGCGACGATCAGGTAACGATCAGTTGCCATGATCGTATCGGCGGCGCGGACGATGGATTCGTCTATACCGGCTTCGAGTTTCTCCAGCGCGTCCCGCTCGATGCGGATGACATTGCGCGCAAGTTCGATCTCTGTCTCGGTTTTCACCAGCGACTCCCTGGAAGCTTTACGCAGAGGCGTCTGCCCGATTGGGAGTGTTCGTCAAGTCCTGGCGATGCGATCAGCGCGGCTGCATTTCTACTGGCCGAACTGGCGGGCTTCGTATTCGCTCACCGTGAAGGCGGGCCGGCCTGCCGGGATGACGACTGTTGCGCCTTCAAAGCTTGTCGGGGTGGCGTCACCCTGTTCGAATTCTGCAGGGACTGTCTTTCCTGCATCGGCAACCAGGATTTCCTGGAGCTCTTCTTCGTCCGGTTCGGCTTCGAGTTCCGGCGCTGGCAGGGTCTTGAACTTGATCGCCTTGGCGGTCGTCGCAACGCTCAGGCGCTGGCCGTTGAGCATGGGTTCTGCAGCGGCATCGGGGTTCGGCCCGGATCCGCCATTGAAGGCGGAGAAGGCGATCTGGATGCGGCGGTCCGGATCCTCTGGATCATCCGGAATCTTGTAGGAATCGAAAGCGGCCTCGACGAGGGCTGTGACATGCGCATTGCGCGACTTGGATGTGCTGCCGCCGAGCATGATGACGATGATGCGGTGGCCATCGCGTTTGGCTGAGGTCATAAGGTTGAAACCCGACGCGCGGGTGTAACCGGTCTTGATGCCGTCAACGCCGTCCACGCTGGTCAGAAGCTCATTATGGTTCTTGTAGGTCTTGCCCCCCCAGCTGAAGCGCGGGGTCGTGAAATAATGATAGGAGGCGCCGTGATTGGTGATCATCGCCTCGGCGAGGATCGCGAGGTCGCGGGCGGTGGAGACCTGGCGTGTGTCAGGCAGCCCCGACGCATTGGTGAACCGCGTGTTTTCCAGCCCGAGGCTTTTTGCCTTGACGGTCATCAGTTGGGCGAAGCGGGTTTCGGTGCGGCCGAGACGCTCGGCGACGACCACGGCAACATCATTGGCCGACTTGGTGACGAGGGCGCCGATGGCATCGCGCACAGTGATGGATGAATTCGGACGGAGCTTGAGATTCGATGGGGCCTGGTTTGCGGCAAACCGGGACACCATCAGGCGTTCGTCGAGAGTCAGCTCGCCCGCCTCAAGCGCGTCAAACAGCATGTAGAGCGTCATGACCTTGGTCAGTGATGCCGGATAGCGGGTCTCGTCGGCATTGCGGGCGTGAAGCACTTCGTGCGTGTCCATGTCGACCACAATCGAAGCATACTTCTCGGCAAATGCCGCCGGCGCGAACAGTGCAGACATGATCATCATTGCCGCAAGGGCAACGGTCCTTAACACCGGGGCCAAAGCGCGCTGTTTCATAGTGGCCTACCTCCGCAAAAGTATTAACCCCGAACCGCCCGAGGTTTACGATAGAGTCGCCCAAATGCATTGACCACACCTTAACACAGGCCAGGGGATCAAATTTTGGCAATGTCAGGCCATCTGTGCAAAAAACGTGCAGGAATGCTCATGCTGCAGTGCAACAAAAATATTGCATTCGCGAAGAAATCGGCTATATTCAAGCTGAAGCACTGGAAAAGGAACCGACCCATGGCCAAGTCACCGAACACAGCATCCAAATCAAAACCTGCTCAAAAAGCAGCGCCGGAGGTGCATGCACCCGAAGCGGCAACGAAAATGCTCGATGACGGCATGGAAAAATTCACGGGCATGGCCAGCAAGTTTGGCTCGTTTGCTGAAGACAGCCTGAAGACGGCAACAGAGCGCGCAGCGGCCTCGACCGAAATAATGCGCACCCTCGGCACCCGCAACATGGACTTCTTCACGCGCACCCTCGAGCAGGGCGCTGAAGCGACCCAGGCCCTTACATCGGCCAAGGATCCCCGCAAGGTCATGGAAATCCAGTCTGCCTTTGCAAAATCCCTGGTTTCCGCCTATACTTCGGAAATGAACGCTCAAGCTGAGCTTTGCATGCTTGCATGGCGCGATGCTGCCAAGCCTTTCACGGCCTGGACGAGCAAATAGTTTCCCGAGGTCTGACGAGAGTCATCTCGTCTGGCGGTAGAGTAGGTAGATTAGGAAGAGCCGGGCCTGTTTGGCCCGGTTCTTTGTTTTTCGGCTTCATGTTTTTCACGTGGCAACCGGCCACAAGCCGACTACCATGGCGCCATGACAGATTTCATCGACTTCAAGACGTTCAAGCGCCCTGCCAGGCCCAATAACTGGCTTGTCGCCCCGGACGGGTTCGTGGATGCCGCCCTGCCGGACGAATCCTCCCCGGTCTTCGACCGCACGCCGGCAGACCTTTTCGAAGACATCATGCAAATGATCGCGGCGCGCAAGGACTGGAAGATCAAGGCTTCCGATCCGGCATCCGGGCGCATCAGTTTCATCGCCGTGACAAAGTTGATGCGGTTCAAGGATGATGTGGACATTCTCGTCCTTCCGGTCGAGGGCCATGACCATCAGTCGACGCTCGCCATCTATTCCGGATCGCGCCTCGGCTATTCGGATCTCGGGACGAATGGCAAGCGTGTGAATGCCCTGCTCACTGCGCTCGCCATGCCATAAAAACAGGCACGACATGCTTTTGCCACGCTTGGTCCCTTCAATCTCACTCAGGAACGTATATCTTAAGCCCATGAACACCATACATGATCCTGCCTGGATGAGCGATCCGAACCTGCCGGGACCACCCGCGGGCAACCCGCCCGGTGATGGCAATGGCATCGGTATCGACATCGTGACCCAGACCCGGGTCAGGACCAAAAAACCGTCGCTTTACCGCGTCTTGCTCCTGAATGACGACTACACGCCAATGGAATTCGTCGTCTACATCCTGGAGCGCTACTTCAATCGCTCGCGTGAGCAGGCGACCCGGATCATGCTGCATGTCCACCAGAAGGGTGTCGGTCTTTGCGGAGTCTACACCTACGAAGTGGCCGAAACAAAAGTCGCCCAGGTGCTTGACCTGGCCAAGCGGCATGAACACCCTCTCCAATGCGTTATGGAGAAAGAAGACTAGATTTCACCCCCGACCCCTGAAAGGTCCCTTCCTGTGCCACGATTGTCCCACTCTCTCGAAACCGCTCTCGAAAAGGCGCTCACGCTCGCGTCCGAACGCGACCATGAGTATGCCACGCTCGAGCATCTCCTGCTGGCGCTGACGGAGGATGAGCATGCCCGCGAAGTCATGGGCGCGTGCAAGGTCGACATCGAAGCGCTCAGCGGCGATCTGGTGCGTTATATCGATGAAGAACTCTCCAGTCTGATCCTTGAGGAAAGCGAAGGCCGTGTACAGCCGACGGCCGCGTTCCAGCGCGTTGTCCAGCGGGCGATCCTGCATGTCGAGAGTTCCGGTCGCGATGAAGTGACCGGCGCGAACGTGCTGGTCTCGATCTTCTCCGAGCGCGAAAGCCACGCTGCCTACTTCCTGCAGGAGCAGGACATGACCCGCTATGACGCGGTCAATTTCATCTCGCATGGCGTAGCCAAGCAGCCCGGCATGTCGCGCCCGACCAGCCCGCGTGGCGCGGAAGGCGGCGAAGAAGAAGCCGTCAAGCAGGGCCACGAGGCGCTGGACGCCTATTGCGTCAACCTCAATGCCAAGGCGCGCGCCGGCAAGATCGACCCGCTGATCGGCCGCGACGCCGAAGTGAACCGCTGTATTGAAGTGCTGTGCCGCCGCAACAAGAACAACCCGATCCTCGTCGGCGATCCGGGCGTCGGCAAGACGGCGATTGCCGAAGGCCTGGCCAAGAAAATTGTCGATGGTGAAGCGCCGGAAATCCTGGACGAGGCCATCATCTGGTCGCTCGACATGGGCGCCCTGCTGGCTGGTACACGCTATCGCGGTGATTTCGAGGAACGCCTCAAGTCCGTGATGAAGGAGCTCGAGCAACAGGAAAAGGCAATCCTGTTCATTGACGAGATCCACACGATCATCGGTGCCGGCGCAACTTCCGGCGGCGCCATGGATGCATCGAACCTCCTGAAGCCTGCGCTTCAGTCCGGTGGCCTGCGCTGCATGGGTTCGACGACGTTCAAGGAATACAAGCAGCATTTCGAGAAGGACCGCGCACTCAGCCGCCGGTTCCGCAAGATCGACGTGGTCGAACCGACCGTGCCGGATGCGATCAAGATCCTGACCGGCCTGAAATCCCGCTTCGAGGATTTCCACGGCCTGCGCTACACCAATGACGCCATCAAGGCCGCTGTTGAGCTGTCGGATCGTTACATCACCGACCGCAAGCTGCCCGACAAGGCGATCGACGTGATCGACGAAGCCGGCGCCGCTCAGTGGCTGTTGCCCGCCAACAAGCGCAAGAAGCAGGTTGGCATCCGCGACGTGGAGGCCGTTGTCGCCAAGATCGCGCGCATCCCCCCCAAGCAGGTGTCGAGCGACGACGTGGCAGCGCTCAAGTCTCTCGAGAATGACCTGCAACGCGTCGTGTTCGGCCAGGACGCCGCCATCACGGCCCTGTCGGCCGCCATCAAGCTGGCGCGGGCCGGCCTGCGCGAGCCGAACAAGCCGATCGGCTCCTACCTGTTCACCGGCCCGACCGGCGTCGGCAAGACCGAAGTCGCCAAGCAGCTTGCCTCCATCATGGGCGTCGAGATGCTGCGCTTCGACATGTCGGAATACATGGAGCGGCACACCGTCTCCCGCCTGATCGGAGCGCCTCCGGGCTATGTCGGTTATGACGAGGGCGGCCTGCTGACTGATGGCGTTGACCAGCATCCGCACTGCGTCCTGCTGCTCGACGAGATCGAGAAGGCCCACCCGGACCTGTTCAACATCCTGCTGCAGGTGATGGACAATGGTGCGCTGACCGATGCCAATGGCCGCAAGGTCGACTTCCGCAATGTCATCCTGATCATGACAACCAATGCGGGTGCATCGGACGCCTCCAAGAACGCGATCGGCTTTGGCCGGGGCAAGAAGGATGACGAGCAGGAAGAGGCCCTCAAGCGCCTGTTCACACCGGAATTCCGCAACCGCCTCGACGCGACCATCGTGTTCGGAGGCCTGACGCCGGAAATCATCGACCGCGTGGTCGAGAAATTCATCCTGCAGCTGGAAGTCCAGCTGGAAGACCGCAACGTGTCGATCGAGATTACCAAGGCCGCCCGCGACTGGCTGGCCAAACGCGGCTTCGATCCGGACATGGGCGCACGCCCGCTGGCCCGGACGATCCAGGAGCACGTCAAGAAGCCGATGGCGGAAGAACTGCTGTTCGGCAAGCTCCAGAAGGGCGGCGTGGTCAAGATCGATATCGACAAGAAGGACGAGGAGAAACTCGCCTTCAAATATGTCACCGAACCGGCCAAGAAACGCTCGGCCAAGAAGGACGACGCCGAAGAGCCCGCCTGATCCGCTCTCCGGAAACCAGACAGATTATCAAGGCCGCCCTGCCATGCCGGGCGGCCTTTTCATTTGTCTCGCTTTTTGGAGGACGCAAGCTAAGGTTCGTCCAAAGCATTGAAAAAATCAGGGAGAGACGAAAATGGCCACTACGGTTAAGGGCAGTTGTGACCCAAATTTTGCAGAATTGAAGGAAGCGTTCGAGCGCAACTTTGCCGAGCGGGGCGAAGTGGGCGCGTCGGTCTGCCTGTCGGTCAATGGTGAGACGAAAGTTGACCTTTGGGGCGGAAAGGCAAACCCCGACACGGGCGAAGACTGGCAGGAAGACACGATCTCCATCGTGTTCTCATGTTCGAAGGCGGCGACGGCGCTGTGTGCCCATATCCTGATCGACCGGGGCGAACTGAACCCAAGCGCCCTCGTTGCGGATTACTGGCCTGAATTTGCCAGGAACGGGAAGGAGAAAACCACGGTTCAGATGATGCTGAACCATGAGAGCGCGCTGCCGACCCTGCGCGATCCGGTCAAGCCCGGCGGCTATCTGGACTGGGACTATATGATCAAGCGCCTGGAGGATGAGGAAGCCTTCTGGGAGCCGGGCACGCGCAACGGCTATCACATGATCAATTTCGGCTGGACCGTGGGAGAACTCGTCAGGCGGGTGTCCGGCAAGTCGCTTGGCACGTTCTTTCGCGAAGAAGTGGCCGACAAGACCGGCGCCCGTTTCTGGCTTGGCCTGCCGGAAGATGCGGACGTCCACATTGCGCCGATCCGCACATACGAGCCGCAGCCGGGCGACGTGCCGACCGAGTTCACGGTCAAGCTGATGACAGAGCCGGACTCCATCCAGCACAAGTCTTTCATGAACAGCGGCGGCTGGGACTTCAATGACCGCAAAAGCCAGGCGGCAGAGATCGGCGGCGGTGGCGGCCTGTCGAACGCGCGCGGACAGGTCGCGATGTACACGCCGCTGGCCATGAATGACGGCACACTGGTCTCGAAGGAGCGGCTGGCCAACATGACCATGGTGTCGACGGCCACGCAGAGAGACGCGACACTTCTGATCCCGACACGCTTTGCGTCAGGCTACATGAAGTCGATGGACAATCGCGCCCTGAACCTCGGCCCTGGCACCAGCGCAATCATGGGTGACAAGGCATTTGGCCATGTCGGGGCAGGCGGCTCGATTGGTTTCGCTGACCCGGAATGCGGCATGGCCTTCAGCTACACGATGAACCAGATGGGCGGCGGCCTCTTGCTGAATGATCGCGGCCAGCCGCTTATCGATGCGGCCTACAGGGCGATGGGCTACCGCACCAATGCGCCGGGGGCGTGGGTGCAGTGAAGTTCGGGCCGGAGACCTTTGGCGAACTGAATGCCGAGGACTATGACGCCCTCCACGACCCCGGAACGACGGCGGAGTCGGTTGCCCTGATTGGCGAGATCGCGGCAGGCGGGCGTGTGCTCGAACTGGCGATCGGTACAGGCCGGATGGCGCTGCCGCTGGCCGCGATGGGCCTTGATATCTGCGGGATCGAAGGATCGCCGGATATGGTCGCCAAGCTGAGGGAAAAGCCGGGCGGAAATGATATCCCTGTCGTGATTGGCGACTTCGCGGACGTGGCAATCGATGGCCCGTTCCACCATGTTTTCCTGGTGTTCAACACGCTCTTCAATCTCACCTCGCAGGAAGCGCAGGTGCGATGCTTCGCCAATGTCGCCAAATGCCTGGCACCGGGCGGAACGTTCCTTGTCGAGACATTCGTTCCCGATGCGGAGTCGGCCCGGAGCGGCCAGAATGTGCGGACGATGAATGTGGGATTCAATTCTGTCTGGATCGAGGCGGCGCTGCATGACCCGGTTGAGCAGAGGATCGACTTCCAGCGCATGCGGATCACGCAGAAGGGCATCCGTCTCGTACCCCTTGTGATACGGTATGCGTGGCCCGCCGAGATCGACCTCATGGCGCGCCTGGCGGGCCTCAGCCTGAAGCATCGCTGGGGCGGATGGAAGCGGGAGCCGTTCACCGCCGAGAGCAAGATGCACGTATCCGTCTATGAGAAACGGGAGGCCGCGCCTCAGGCCTGACGCCACGCCCCCGGGGCAAGGCCACCCAGCGTCCAGCTGCCGACACTGGCACGGATGAGGCGCAGCGTTGGGTGGCCAACGGCGGCAGTCATGCGGCGCACCTGCCGGTTGCGGCCTTCGGTAATGGTCAGGCTGATCCAGCTGTCAGGCACCGACTTGCGCACACGGATGGGCGGATCGCGCGGCCAGAGGTTTTCCGGTTCGGCAATCGCCTCGGCCCTTGCAGGCGCCGTCATGCCGTCTTTCAGCGTGACGCCCTTTCGCAGGGCTTGCAGCGCCGCCTCGTCAGGCACGCCTTCAACCTGGACCCAGTAGGTTTTCGGCTGCTTGAATTTCGGGTCGCTGATGCGGTTTTGCAGCTGGCCGTCATCGGTCAGCACGAGCAGGCCTTCGCTGTCCTGGTCCAGCCGCCCGGCCGCGTAGACGCCCGGCACATTGATGAAGTCCGACAGGGTCTTGCGCGGCGATCCTGCAGTACCGGCATCGGTAAATTGCGACAGGACGCCGAACGGCTTGTTGAACAGGATCAGGCGCGCCATGGGCCTAGGCTTGCACCACCGCGTGAAGGGCCTTCAGCTGCGTCAGCAGGGCCTTCGCGCCCGAGATTGGCAGGCAGCTAGGCGCATCGCAGAGCGCGGCATCGGGATCGGTGTGGAATTCCAGGAAAACGCCATCGGCGCCCGCCGCCACAGCCGATCTTGCGATCACCGCCACGCCATCGCGCCGACCGCCGGTCGAGGCCCCACCGGTGCGCGGGTCTGCGCCAGGCAGCTGCACGGCATGCGTCGCATCTATGGTGACCGGGCAGCCGAGCCTCTTCATTTCAGGAATGCCCAGCATGTCGACGACGAGATTGTTGTAGCCAAAGCTGGAACCGCGCTCGCACAGGATGACGCCGACATCGGAGGCTTCGCCAATCTTGGTGACAATGTTCTTGGTATCCCAGGGCGCGATGAACTGGGCCTTCTTGACCTGAACGATGCCGCCAGCTGCGGCCGTGGCCTTTGCCGTGGCGATGACGAGGTCTGTCTGGCGGCAGAGGAAGGCGGGGATCTGGACAATGTCTGCAACGGCGGCAACGGGCACCGCCTGGCTGGCCTCATGCAGGTCGGTGCAGATCGGCACGCCGAGTTCCGCCTTCACGTCCTTCAGGATCTTAAGGCCCTCTTCCAGGCCTGGCCCGCGATACGAATGGATGGACGAGCGGTTCGCCTTGTCGAAGCTCGCCTTGAACACATAGGGCAGGCCCAGTTCGGCGCAGATGGCTTTCAACTGTGACCCGACGGTGAGCGCCAGCGCCTTGTTTTCCAGCACATTGAGACCCGCGATCACGGCGAGCGGCTTGCCCGTGCCGATGGTCCATCCGGATGTCGCGTGGGTCAGGCTCGTCATGGTCTCGTCTCCGCAATGTCATTGCCAAGGCAATTAGCCTTGTTTCGGGCGGAACGTAACCCGCGACCTTCAAAGGCCAGAATCAAAGAAGCCGCCCTGTCGAGGGGCGGCTTCCGTGAGCCCATGGGGCTAGTCGGGTCCGGGCGGCGTTACAGCTGCCCTACCATGTCTCTAGGTTTTGATCGGAGGCTGCTCCAGCCAGACACCATAGGACACAGACCCAACGGCCTCACCTGGTTTCTCACTCGACATGGATCACCTCCTTTCAAACGTGCTGCTTGCACGGACTTTGTCCAGGACCATCCCGGACAGAGGCAAGTTAAGCATGATTTGCGCCAATTAAAAGTAAACATGACGCCTTTCCGGTGATCTTTTGGCGTCCGATATGAAAAACGCCCGGACGGGGAGTCCGGGCGCGATTCAATTGCTTATAAATCAGGCGTCTGGCTAGGTTGTGGACTCATAAGCGCGTGTCCAGAGTCTGACGGAAGCGATAGCGACGGCGGCGAGGTAGTTTCTGGCGAGTTTGTCGAATCGGGTTGCGATGCGCCTGAAATGCTTGAGTTTGTTGAAGTATCGCTCGACCAGATTGCGCTGGCTGTAGATGGCTCTGTTGACGGAGCGCTGGGCCTTGCGGTTGCGCTGGGTGGGGATATGCGCCTCGGCCCCGCGTGATCGTATCTGCTCGACCAGCGAGAGCGCATCATACCCGCGATCAGCCACGACATGGGCGGCCGTCTTCAGGCTGTCGACAAGGGCAGGCGCGGCGGCCTTGTCGGAGGCTTGACCGGCCGTCAGGGACAGGCGGATCGGCAGGCCCGCCTCATCAACCACGGCATGGATCTTGGTGCTCAGTCCCCCACGAGAGAGACCGATGGCGTTATCCGGGCCCCCTTTTTTCCGCCTGCGGCGTGCTGGTGGGCCCGGATGATCGAACTGTCGATGAAGGCCATAGATTCGGGAGATCGCTCCGCCAAGGCATTGAAAACATTGAGCCAGACGCCTGCCTTCGCCCATCTGTTGAAGCGATTGTACACCGTGGTGTAAGGGC
>NZ_LADU01000122.1 GCF_000961795.1 Hyphomonas sp. BRH_c22 | reverse complement strand
CCGAGACGGAACTCTCCCTTGAAGTCGACACACCAGAGGGCATTGGGAACCGATCCGGATGAAAGGGAGGTTCCCAATGCCCTCTGGCGCCTCTTGCCTGCCCGCTTCACAAGGCCGTAGCGGTCAAGGACAGCATGAATGGTCGAGCGGGCGGGAATGCGCACGTCACCTGCCAGGCGCCGCACCAGGAGCTCCCTGATCTTGCGGGCGCCCCAGTGGGGCTTGTCCTTTTTGGCATCGATGATCGCCCGCTCGATGGGCACCGGCAGCTGGTTGGCATACCGCACCGGCCGTCGGGAGCGATCCTCAAGGGCAATCAGCCCCTCTTCCTTGTAACGATTGAAGATCTTGTAGCCGGTCTTGCGCGAAATTCCGAACTCCCGGCAAAGATCCGTCATCGATTCACCCTCCAGCCGGCGGGCGACAAAGCGCAGTCTCTCGTCCATTTTCGATTGTTCCTTCCATGGCATCGTAACCTCCCGCCAAAGCGGAAAGTGTTACCCATGTGTCCGGTACAATCTGTCACCTATGTCTCGAGCCGCTCAGGTGTTCGCGATGGCGCAATCTTCTTTGTTACTGTATTGCAAGAGTTGCGTTCGCGCGTGACGCGGATATTTTCTAAACGAATCGTAAAGCCTTGTTGATCCCGTCGTTCAGGGTTGTTAGCGTCGAAGTTCGCAAATAAGGGCGTTGCGGACTTGTTGCTAGAATGGCAAGGGTCAAAGCGAGAGAGCGAGCAGCGCTCCAGAATGGGCAGGTGTCGGGCGTCTTCGCCTTGCGACTTCCAACATAACTCGGCCGGTGTGTTTTTTGGCCAGGCATTGAAACCGGGACATCTTCGCTAGCAGGATGCCTGATTGTCGAATTTCCCGCGCAAATTTTTTGCGCGACCGTTTGGAGAGTGAGAGGCAAACCTCATGAAGAAACTTCTGTCACCAGCTCGCGGCGTCATTGCCGCTGCGCTGATTGCTGGACTGGCCATTCCGGCCCAGGCTCAGTTGCGCGATGCGCTTAATACGGGCGAGCAGGCCACACGGCGTGCTGAACAAGTCCAGGAACAAATCAACCAGCTCGACGATCAGCGCACCGATATGGTTCGCGAGTATCGGACCTTGCTGCAGCGTCGCGACGCTGCCGAGCTCTACTCCAAGCAGCAGGAACTTGTTGTGAAGAGCCAGCGCGAAGAGATCGTGTCTCTTACCGAGCAGCTTGGGTCGATCGACGACATCACGGCTCAGACGGTCCCAATGCTCCTGAGCATGGTTGAAGAGCTTCAGAACTTCGTTGCAGCTGACCTTCCATTCAAGCAGACGGAACGTGAAGCCCGTCTCGAAGGTCTGGTCGGCATCATGCAGCAGCCCAATGTTACGGCTGCTGAGCAGTACCGGCTCATCATGGACGCCTATCAGGCTGAAATGGAATACGGCCGCACGATCAGCACCTGGCAGGAAGAGATCGACCTCGACGGTAACCCGACGACGGTTGACATGTTCCTCTATGGCCGCGTTGCACTCGTCTATCTGACGCCAAACGGCAAGGCATCTCGCTACAATAGGGCGACGGGTGCTTGGGAATCGCTTCCTGGCAAATATGCGCCTGATATCGCCAAGGCGATCCGCGTTGCGCAGGGCAAGGCACAACAGGACGTCCTGTTTGCTCCGGTTCAGAAATTCTCGGTCGAATAGTCGGCGCGATCCAGGGAACAAGAGGTACAGAAAATGTTGAATATTAAATCCTCGCTGAAGGCTCTGGGCGCGGCAACGCTGCTCGGTCTCAGCTCAGTAACACTTGCGGCTCCTGCAGATGCACAGGCGACATTGAAGTCGGTTCTGGACAGCATCCGCAAGGACTCAAATGAAATGTCCGCCGCTGACCAGGCTCGCCTGCGCGAGTTCCAGCAGGACAAGAATGCCCAGGAAGCCAAGATGGCTGAGGCGCGCAATGCGCTTGCAGTTGTCGAGGCTCGCGGACGTGCACTCGGCGCTGAATTTGACGCCAACGAAGCAGAGCTTGGTGCTCTTGAAGCTCAAGTATCTGAACAGGCGGGTGACTTCCAGGAACTGCTCGGCCAGTTCCGGACTGCAGCTGGTGAAACGATGCCAGAGATTGCGAACTCGTTTGCGAACTTTGACTATCCCGACCGCGTTGAAGGCATTGCAGAAATTGCCGAAGCCCGCACACTTCCTAACCGGGCTCAGCTTGAACGTCTGCCGAAGGCAATGCTGCAGGAAATGCTGGCGCAGTCAGAAGTGAAAACGTTTACCGCCGTGGTCGATGGCATCGGTCCTGACGGTTCGAACGCTGAAGCCGAGCTGATGCGTGTCGGCGTGTTCACCGCCGCGACAACGAACGGCAAGAAGTTTGTTGAAGTGAAAAAGGCTGGCAGTGGCGACACGTTCCTGCAGGCCTTCAAGCAACAGCCCGCTGGCGCGTTCGCG
The DNA here is from genome assembly GCF_000961795.1 of Hyphomonas sp. BRH_c22. Classification (GTDB taxonomy): domain Bacteria; phylum Pseudomonadota; class Alphaproteobacteria; order Caulobacterales; family Hyphomonadaceae; genus Hyphomonas. Next base: position 107,820 of record NZ_LADU01000122.1, on the reverse strand, counting down.
TCGGGAATGGGTTCGCTGATCAATGCGGGCCCCGACCAGATCGTTCGCGCGCCGGTTGATCCTTCGAAGGGCAACCTGTTCGGCATTCTCGGCGACCTTCCGAAGTTCAGTGATCGTCTCCAGCAGGGTGGCCCTGTTGGTGCTGTGATCGCCGTGCTTGCGGCTATCGGTATCCTGATCGGCTTCTATAAGATGTTCACGCTCTTCACGATGGGCGGGGCGATGCGGAAAACCGCGAAAACCCGTCAAGCAGGCACCGGCAACCCGCTGGCGCGCGTATTCGAAGCGTATGAGACGAACCGCAACACCGACATCGAGACGCTTGAACTCAAACTCGACGAACAGATCCTCCGTGAATCTCCACGCATTGAGCGCTTCAACGACATCATCAAGGTGTTCGCGGCTGTGGCTCCTCTGCTCGGACTTCTCGGTACGGTTATCGGTATGATCATTACCTTCACCACGATCACGATCTACGGTGCAGGCGATCCGAAACTGATGGCTGGCGGTATCTCGGTCGCACTTATGACCACCGTGTTTGGCCTTGTGGCCGCCATTCCGCTCTTGCTGATCCACGCTGTTGCCTCGTCGATGGCGCGTGCCAACCAGCAAATCCTCGACGAGCAGGCTGCTGGCCTGGTTGCCGAGAAAGCGGAATCCCTGCGCGGGGCGATGGCGTAAGCCATCCCCCTCGTTTCACTCGAGGAGGAGGAACCCGATATGGGTTTTGCAGATCTACAAGCTTTCCTCGATCGTGGCGGTCCCGTGTTGATTGTCATTATGGCAGCAACATTCTTCATGTGGGCACTTATCCTGGAACGGTTGTTCTATTTCAGGTTCGCTCACAAGCAGGTGGCCGCGGAAGCGATCGCGGAGTGGCGCTCGCGCTCCGATCGGAAATCAACATTAGCCCATTGGGTGAAAGACAAGCTGGTGTCTGAAGTTCGTTTGAAAGCCGAACAGAACGTTCAGTTGACCAAGGCCATGGTGGCGCTCGCGCCGCTTCTCGGCCTGCTTGGAACGGTGACAGGGATGGTGGCTGTGTTTGACGTCATGGCCATCACCAATGGCGCGGATGCTAAGGCCATGTCGGCCGGTGTGTCGCGTGCCACGATCCCGACAATGGCCGGCATGGTCGCGTCGCTTTCTGGCATTCTCTTCACATCCGGCATGGATCGCCGCGTGAACAGGTCTGTCCAGTGGGTTGAAGACGAGATGGAGATCGGTTGATGCGCGGACGCAAAACAAGAAATGTGGACGAAGCCAATGTCGATCTCACGCCGATGCTGGACGTGGTGTTCATTCTTCTGATCTTCTTCATTGTGACGGCAACGTTTGCTCAGGAAGAGGCGCTGGGACTTGAACCTCCACCTCCGCCTGCTCCGGAACAGGAGCCAGACAAACAGGTGCCCGCCATCCTGATCCTGATTGACGAGTCAAACCTCATCACCGTGAACGGGCGCGCGACAGACATCGGTTCGGTTCGGGCGAATATTGAGCGTGTCCGGGCCGAGACGCCGGAGAGTGCCGTCGTTATCCAGGCCCATCCCAAGGCCAAGAGCGGTGTTATCGTTCTGATCCGGGATGCAGCTTACAACGCTGGCTATATGGACCGGGTTAACCTTGTCCTGACAGCAGTAGAATAAGAGGAGCGACAAGACATGGCACGCAGAAAACGCCAGTCCGCCAGTGGCGGCGGAGGAGCGGAAGACGACGTCAACTTGACGCCCATGCTGGACGTTGTGTTCATTCTTCTGATCTTCTTCATTGTGACAGCCCAGTTCATCAAGGAGCCCGGGGTTCCAATCGTTCGTCCGGAAGTGGACAACAAAGCCCAGGTCAAACCGCTTGCGATCCTCATCGCAATCAACAAGGACAGTGAAATCTACATCGACAAAAAGAAGGTCGATCCGAACGAAATGGGCTTTACGTTCAAGCAATTGCGTGAGGACAATCCGTTGGGTGAGGTCGTCGTTCAAGCCGATGTGGATTCGCAAGCCGAAGTGCTTGTCGACGTGATGGAAACGATCAACAAGATCGACGGCGCGACGGTCATCAATATTTCGGCCAAGCGAGAGTAGGAGACCAAGACATGTTCAACAGTCCTTTTCTCAGGTTAGTGGTGGCATTCGCGATTGCGGTGCCGATCGTCTACTTGCTCTTCATTCTTATGAGTTCGTTGATCAACGTCACCGAAATCAGGGTTGATAAGGGTGAGCAGCGGGTTCTTTCGGCGATCACACCACAGCAGCAGGACAGCGAAATCCGGACACGCCAGCGCTCCAAGCCGAAGCGTCTTGATTCAGCTGCGAAGCCGCCACCGCCACCGAAAGTGTCAGCGACCAAGTCGCAGATCAACCTTCCGACTCCGAAAATCGCGGGCGCCGCGCCAACGGAGCTGAACCTCGGCCGGATGCAGTCGCTTGCGATCGACCCGGTGGCTATTTCCGACCGGGACGCTCAACCTATTCGTCCACCAACGCCTTCGTTCCCGCAACGTGCGGCAGAGCGCGGCATTGAAGGAAACTGCGATGTCCGTTTCGATGTGGACACGCGCGGGCGCCCCTACAATGTCCAGGCAACGTGCACGAACGACATGTTTACGCGCGAAGCTGAACGGGCCGTTTCCCGAGTTGAATTCGCACCGAAGATCATTCGGGGCAAAGCAGCAGAGCGCAAGAATGTTGTGTATCCGCTCGAATTCAAACTCCAATAGGATCGGACCTGCATAGGCTCCTCACTCAATCAAGAGCGCTCCCTTGGGGCGCTCTTTTTTTGGAAACCGGTGGGGGTGTGAGCTCTGGTCGACCTGGTTTGAGGATGGCTTGAGTGAAAGCGGCGAAAATGATATAAGGTAACATTGTCGAACTTGATTACCTTCGTTCCGTTCGAGCAGAGTCTGCCTGTGCGGTGTCAGTCGGAGCATTCCTGCTCTCATCTCGTGATGAGTGATGAATGGCGAGATGTCGGATGACGAATTACATTGACGAAACGGGTGATAGCGACCCATAAAGTTATGGATACGCACACCTTAAATCGGGCAGAAGCGCGCTGTGAAATAGCTTCATTTTTCGCGCAGAAGTTCTTGATCCCGCCCAACAATTCCGATTGATTGGGCCAAACGCCGCGAGCAGCGCGGTCAGGAGAGGAAAGATGGGAATTAGAGCAACTCTCAAGAGCGCCGTTGTCGTGGGCCTGATGGTCACGATGGGAGCGGGTGCCGCGCTGGCGCAGGCTTGTACCGAGACAGAATTCACCTCGAAAACGGGACAGACCTATCTCGAGGCCGAACAGGCAGCGATGGTCAAAAAGGATTTTGCGACCGCGATTGCGAAACTCAATTCACTGCGCTCTCAGCCTTTGAATTGCTACGAAGAAGGCGCTGTCATCAAGCTGTCTGCTTACATCAAGATCGAGAACGGTGATCGCAAAGGTGCGGTGCAGGATCTTCTGACAGCTCTGAACAAGGGCTACATTCCAGAAGCGGACGCTGCGCAGACCTATTACAATATTGCCCAGATCTATCTTCAGGAAGAAGATCTCGTCAAAGCGCTTGAATATATGAACAAGTGGCAGCAGGCTGGTGGCAAGCCAGACCGCACGCAAAAGTGGCAACTGGCTGTCCTTAATCAGCGTGCAGACAAGTTCAAGGAAGCGGTCCGCTGGGCTGAGGAGGTTCGCCGTGAAGACGGATCGAACTTCAAGCAGGAAGTCTATGATCTCTTGTTGTTCCTTTACAACCAGACTGACGAAAAGGCGAAAATGGCCGAGGTTCTGGAGGTGCTCGTAGAGCGCAATCCGACTGAGCGGAAATACTGGGATGCGATCGCAGGCAACTATTTTGCGGATAATGAAGAGCGCAAGGCATTCGAAGTTCAAAAAGCGATGTATCTTGGTGGTCTTTTGACGACGCAGGACGAGCTCATGCGCATCGTGAACTTCTACAATCGCTTTAACGCGCCGTATCATGCCGCGCGCATTCTCGAGAAAGAGATGAATGCGGGGCGCATCACGAAGAACCTGGAGCGGCTTGAGCTGCTGGCGAACCTTTATCAGGTTGCACGTGAACACGAAAAGGCTATCCCGGTCATCAAGCAGGCTGCTGATGCCGGCGGTGGCGGTGCGATGTATGAACGTCTCGGTCGCTCCTATGCCGACCTCCAGAAGTGGAAAGAATCGGAAGAAGCACTTACCAAGGCGATAAGCATGGGCGGCGTCAAGGATCGCGGCAACGCTTACGTTCTGATCGGGCAGTCGCGCTATGAGCGTGGTGATCGCTCCGGGGCGCGGGAATCCTTCAAGACGGCAGGCAATACTGCAGGGCGTAGCTGGATCGACTTCATGAACTCGGAGGAGAACACCAAACGTGCTCTCGTCTGTTTCGAAGTTCAGTCTGCCTGGCTCAACGTAGAGAACGAGGCGAAAATCTGTAAGCGGCTCGCTGTTCTCGGAGAAGAGAATCTCCCGGAGAATTGCAAGACGATCAAGGATCGTCTGGAAGCTGCCGAAGCCAAGTTCAACGCCACGCCAGAGTGCAAAGGGCAGGGCACTTGATTTAGCCAAAATCTTCGCGTCCTCAGTTTGAGCGTGCATTAATCAAGAGCCCCGAGTTGAACGCTCGGGGTTCTTTATGTATTCGGCTATTCGTTCCCGACGAAGTGGCATTGCCTCTGATAACCTTCAGGATCTTTCGCCCACTTGATTGTATGGTTGGTTCCTTCGAGGCTGGGAGGGTCGACAATGGACGAGAAAGAAGGCAGGTCGATGGGGAGTTTGGCTCTCATCAATGTGGCCCGGATACGGGTTCCTCGATCCCGAGTTATTGGCGCGATCGACTTCCAGGGCAGAACCTATGCTTTTCGAACACAGATGTTCAGGTCTGAAGCAAGCCTGCCATCCATGGTTCGACGATCACGACGAAGCCGGGTATGTGGTATTGGACTTGCACTTAGTCATGCTCATAAAGGCTTCACACTTGATGTTCACCGAGCGCATGGGCCGGGCGTGTGAACCGGCAGACAGCAACCGGGACTTTCAATCGTACAGGGTCGAGATATGCAAAAACCGGAAATATCGATCATTGTGCCTTGGTACAATGAGGCGGAAAACTGTGCGCATTTTTTTGAAACAGTTGTGCCCATCTTGGAAGACGTCACAGTCTCCTATGAAATCGTCTGCGTGAATGATGGTAGCAAAGACGACACGTTCAGTTTGCTGCGCGCACATCGCTCCGAAAACCCGAATATCAAGATTGTCAATCTATCGCGTAACTTCGGAAAGGAAGCCGCGCTTTCCGCCGGGGTCGATATAGCCTCAGGACGTGCCGTCATTCCTATGGACGCAGACCTTCAGGACCCGCCGGAATTGCTCGACGCCATGGTGAAGGCCTGGCGGGACGGCGCTCAGGTTGTACTGGCCCGTCGGATGGATCGTCAGAGCGACAGCGTGTTGAAACGTGCGACATCCCGTTGGTTCTATGAACTGTTTTCCAGAATGGCCAAGCCGGCAATCCCCAAGAATGTCGGTGACTACCGGCTGATGGACCGGATCGTGGTGGACGCGCTGAAGCAACTTCCCGAACGCTCCCGCTTCATGAAAGGTCTGTTCGCCTGGGTCGGCTTTCGCCAGATCACCCTCGACTATACCCGTCCGCAACGTGCTGCGGGGAGCACCAAGTTCAATTATCTGAAATTGTGGAATTTTGCGCTTGATGGCATTTTTTCCTTCAGCTCCCTGCCACTGAAGATATGGTCCTATTTTGGCTTCCTTGTGAGCATGGTCGCCATCATCTTCATGGCGTTTCTCATCGCTCGAACGATTTTGACGGGCATAGATACGCCTGGCTATGCGTCCACGCTGAGCATCATTCTATTGTTCAATGGGATTATTCTGATCAGCATGGGGGCAATGGGTGAATATATTTCCCGTATCTTCATAGAGGTCAAGCAGCGGCCAATATACCTGATCAACGAGATGGAAGGATTTGAGGCAAGTATCGACAGCAATGCGACTTCATTGCCAGATGTGCCGGTCGGCGGGCCGCCAGAAACGGCCAGAAAATGAACCCATTGAAACTGGACCGGCGCACCGTGGAATTGGCCTGTTTTGGCGCGGTTGGTCTTGCCGCCTCCCTGACACACTTTGGCACCGCCATTTGGCTGATAGAACACGCTGGCCTGGGTGCATCGCGCGCGAACATTCTTGCCTTCCTGGCGGCTTTGCCCATCAGCTATGTTGGGCATGCCTTTTTTACATTCTCTGCTAAGCGCTATGGTCGGGGTTCTGATCTGACGCGGCAATCAGCGGGTCGGTTTGTTGTTCTTGCGATGACGGGATTTTTGCTCAACCAGGCCAGCGTGGTGCTGTTCGTGGAAACACTCGGCTGTCCTCCGCGGATTGTCTTTGGCCTGACCATTCTTGGAGTTGCCGGATTCCTGTTTATTGCGAGCAAGTTCTGGGCCTTCAGGGGATCGTCGCGTTGATACATCCTGGTCGCCTGGACTGGCATATACGGAAGGCAGATAGTCTTCTGCTTGACGCTCCCCGTCATGTGTCTGCACGAACTGAGTATACCGGCCTTGCCATGCTGCTCGTCCTCGGTGCATTTCTGCGCCTGGCTACGCTGTCTCATGACTCCCTCTGGGCGGATGAGGCGTACACGCTTTCAGTTGCACAGCTGCCTTTTGCTCACCTCTGGGGCGTTCCGTTCGATGTCCATCCGCCTTTGTTCTATTCGCTGGTAAAAGTTTTTTTCGCCTTCGGTTTAAGCGAAGCAACTGTGCGCATTGCGTCGGCGCTGGCGTCAACTTTTACCCTGCTGGTCGTTTATTTCCTGACCAAATGGCTGATCGGCAATGTCGGAGCACTCGTGACTTTGGCACTGAGTGCAACCTCTTACACAAGCCTGGTCTATGCGGATGATGGCCGCAATTATGCGCTCTTGTCGGCCTTTCTTCTTCTCTCTTACTCAGCGCTTTTCCAAGTGGTGCAGGCTCTGCGCTCGGATGATCCCGTTCCCAACAGGACAACATTGCTGGGCTGGTTAGCGACTTATAACATCGCGGCCGTCGCGGCGCTGTACACGCACAACTCAGCTGTATTCTATATCGCATCTGCAAACATGGCCTGGGCGCTTGTTGTGCTTTTTACCAGCCCAAGGGAGCTGGTTCGATTTTGCCTGAGGCTTGTCGTGTTGAATGGACTGGTCGTTCTTGCCTGGCTTCCCTGGCTCATGACGCTTTTCTCAACCTCGGCTGACTTTACCTGGCTGGAACAAGCCCGTCCGATTGAGGCGATCAGGACGCTTCTTGTAACGATTCTACCCAACAATATCAGTGTTCCAGGAGCCTTGGCGTATCTGGCTATAATCGGAACTGGCACCATCATTGCCTTGCGACGCGGCGGTACGTTGCTCACGGTCGTCTGCTTCCATCTGATCGCCTTCCCATTCTTTATTTGGATGTTCGGCTTCGTATACAAGCCGATCTTCATGGAGCGAACAGTATTGCCTGCCATATTCGGTGGCGCGCTCAGCGTCGGAGTCGTTCTTGCATTTCTGAGGTCGCGGTTCGTCGCCATTTTGATCGCGTGTATCGCGATTTCATTGAGCCTTGTGTCATCAGCGAGCTATCTCGGCCGTGGCAAGGATAAAGACCATTACGGGGCACATATTGTACAGGACTGGAGGTCGGCGGTCGCCGAAAGTCCCGGAGGTGATCGCAGCGCAATTGTCCTTTGCGAGCCCTTCAGTCATCCTGCCGTTAGCTTCTATGCTCCAGACACTAGCATCCTGTTCCTGCGTTCAAATAATAATCTGTTGCCCGTGACAAATGCGCAATGGCGCAAGCTGTACGGCATGCCCGCTACGGCTCGGCTTCCCCATCTTGAAGAGAGCCTTGCGCGCATCGTTGCAGAAGACGACGTGTCGGAACTTTCGATTGATCAGTTAGCTGAACGATTTGATCACGTCACCACTGTGCGTGCCAATATTTTCTGCGACGACAGCTTTCTGTCATCATCCATAGAGCGCTTTCGCCAAGCAGGCTTTGAAGCCGATCCGCTGCGAAGCTACCCGGGGGTTACCGCAAGAACTTTCAACGGGACCTTCCCACAGGATTGATATGGGGCGGTAATCATCCCGGAAACAAGGGACTTGAGAACTGGGTTTCTCCGGCTTTGATGAGGCACAGAGAAGAACATGAAGAACTGGGGATGTGCAAACGGGCACATCCTGGCGAAATCAGGATCGAGACGTAAGCGTCCGGCCTGAGCGCCCTTGATCACTTCTTCGCCGGCCTGGCCTTTGCGAGACTTCCAAACCACAGGCGAACGGTTTGCCGGTCGATATTCTGGGGATCGAACTTCCGGCCATACCAGTTGAGCATTTGATCGTGTTCTTCATGCGAAGGGTCAGAGATGGCCTCGAGGAACATCTCGTATCCATGAGGACCGCCGACATCTTCAGGCGGTGTCCTGTACTCCCCTTCGATGAACCGTGGCAGGCGCGCGCCAGTTTCGGCTTCGAAGACGTCCAGAACATCGATGCGGTGTTCCCAGTTGTCACCGAAGTCATAGGTGTAGAGGAAGCTCTCGCCCTTCATGCTTTTGAGCCGTGTGAGCTTTGCGATGCTGGCCTTGTGGACCTTCATGTCCGGATCGTCGTCAAAGGGCATGCCGTAGCGCTTATCGCCGATCTCGAACTCCCAGAGGTGATAGTCCTGCCAGAGAAACGCGGCCTGGATCGCGTCGTGAAGGTTTTTCAACGACATCGAAAGCGGAACTTCGATCACGCGCCATGGCGCCGGGTTGAGGTCGTGAAGCGTGATCCGGAGGCGGGCGGCGTCAATCATGCCACGAGATTATCCCGGGCGCTGCGATCGGGGAAGTTCCAGGGCGCGAGATCTGCGACGCGGTTGATCGGATGATCGGCAATCCGGGACAGGATATGCGTGAGCCAGGCTTGTGGATCCACGTCATTGAGCCTGGCGGTCTCGATCAGGGTGTAGGCGATGGCAGCGGCATGTCCTCTGCCCTCGGAGCCTGCAAACAGCCAGTTTTTACGCCCGATAGCCAGGCCCCGCATGCCGCGTTCGGCGGCGTTCGACGGGAAATCGCAGTGCGATAGCTGATCCGTCTTACTGTCGATCTCCAGATGCCCATTCGACAGATAGATTTCCAGCCGCGGCAGGCGTGTCAGGGCATAGCGGATGGCCTTTGCCAGGTCTGACTTGCCGGAGATCTTTGGTAGTTCAGATTGCAGCCAGCTGATCAGGTCATCGAACACCGGCCGGGCTTTTGCCTGGCGTATTTCAACACGTGTGTCTGGCGGCTGGCCGCGGGCTTCGGCTTCGACCGCGTAAAGCGCCGCAATGCGCGCCACCGCTTCGGTCGCAACAGCTGAACCGGTCGCCTTGGCGATATCGAAGAACTTGCGCCTTATATGGGCCAGACAGGCGACTTCGGTGATCCTGCCGGACCGGTAAAGTTCTTCGAACCCTGCATAGCCATCGGCATGCATGAACCCGGAGTATCCCTTCAGGTGCTCTGCGGGGCGGATGCCCTTGCGGTCCATACTGAACCTATAGAACGCCGCTGGAGGTGCGCCCGATCCGTGAGCTCGTTCGTCGCGCGCATAGACCCAGACCCTGCCGGTCTTTGTCTTGCCGTTGAAGGGCGCGAGAACCGACACCGGTGTATCATCGGCATGGATCGCAGCGCCCGCGCGCACATGCTGCCCAATCGCCTCAGCCATCGGCTCAAGCAATGCTGTCGACTTGCCGGCCCAGTCGGCCATTGTCGAACGTTCAAGCTCGATGCCTTCACGGGCATAGATCTGGCTCTGCCGGTAGAGTGGCAGGTGGTCGGCATACTTGGAGACGAGGACATGCGCGAGCAGGCCCGGGCCGGGGCGACCGCGTTCGATCGGACGTCTGGGAAGCGGGGCCTGGTGGAACCGGTCACAACAGGTGCAGGCCATGCGGGGGCGCACATAGCGGTTCACCATGAACCGGCCGTTCGACGTGCAGTCGCGGTGCGATTGCATTTCCGTCTCACCATACTCGAGCTCCTCGGTCACATCCTCGCCAACGCGCTTCAGCTTGCCGCCGCAGTCATTGCAGGCCTCGCCCGTCTCAAGCACCTGTTCGGTCCTTGGCAGATGATCCGGCAGCGGCTTGCGGGCTAGCTTGTCCTTCGAGGCAGGCTCTGGCGCGCCAGCGGGAACCTCTGTGCTGCGGGTGATCTCCAGGTCTTCCAGCATCAGCTGGAGCTGCTGGAGGCCTTCGGCCGTGATCCGAACCGATGACGGGCCATCCCTGACAACTGGAGCTTCAGCTTCTCGATCAGCAGGTCGCGGCCACGCAACTCGATATGCGCGTCGCGCAGCATCGCCTTCAGCGCTTCGACATCATCGGGAAGATCAGCCACATCCGACATAGGCAGGAAACTACCCTGCTTCGCCTCCCCAGTGAATCCCGAAAATCGCTTTACCCTGTCGTCAGAGGCCGCCATGTCTGCTTCGTGATCCGCCAGTCGATCCCTTCAAGCAACATCGACAGTTGCGCCTGGCTGAGGTGTACCTTGCCATTCTTCGCCGCCGGCCACAGTGATACGGATCAGCAATCGATCCAGCGGGGGCTGTTGAAAAAGCCTCTGACTGTTGATTCACTGTGATTCGTATCTGCTGCTTTGGAGTTGACATGTTGGGTCGCAAGGAACGCGGACAGTTGGAGTTGTTCATCACCGGTTCGCTGCGTGACCTGATCCCCGATGATCATGTCCTGGTGCGGATAGATCGGGTTCTCGATCTGGGATGGCTTCGCGCTGAGGTGGCCGAGCTTTATTGTGCCGAGAATGGCCGTCCCGGTATCGATCCCGAAGTGGCTGTGCGCCTGATGCTTGCGGGCTTCCTGCTCGGGGTCGTCCAGGACCGGCGGCTGATGCGTGAAGCGCAGGTCAACCTCGCGATCCGCTGGTTCATCGGCTACGCCTTGCATGAAGCCCTGCCGGATCATTCCTCGTTGACGCGCATCCGCTAACGCTGGGGTGAAGACGTGTTCCGCCGGATTTTCACCCGCGTCGTGCGGCAGTGCCAGGCGGCCGGTCTGGTCTCAGCCGAGACCGTCCACATCGACGCCAGTCTGATCCGGGCGAATGTCAGCATGGATGCGCTGGTTTCGCGCCATATTGATGCCGCCCTCGACGTCAATGACGTGGCGCGCGACGCGCGCACGATCGGCAAGTTCAAGAAGGTCTGCCGCACGGACCCCGACGCAACAATGGCCACGTCCTCGATGGCGCCGCTGCGCCCTTCCTACAAGCAGCATACCGCTGTGGATGACCTGGAAGGTGTCGTGGTCGATGTGGAAATCGTGACGGGTGAGGCGCATGATACGGGTCAGTTCGAGCAACGCCTCGACGCCATCGAAGAGACCCTCGCGATGGCCCCGGACCGGATCACGGCGGATGCGGCCTACGGCGTGGGAAAGGTCTATGCCGTCCTTGAAGACCGCGAGATCGAGGGTGTCATACCGCCTCGGCCCGCGACCCGGCGGGCAGGCGCACAGGCTTTGCGACCGAACGTTTCAAATACGATCCCTATCATGATGTTGTCCGCTGCCCGGCAAAGAAGCAGCTGACGGCCCGAAGCACCACGAAATCGGGGCGATGGTATCGCGCCGATCGTCGCGACTGCGCGCGCTGTCCCCTTAAGGCGCAGTGTCTGCCCAAGGCGGGCCCGTCGCGCAGGGTTCACATCGTGACAAACCATGCCGCAATTCTTCGCGCCCGACGCAAGCGCGCGGCTTGGGGTGAAGACGAATACGCAATCTACACCCGCCACCGATGGCGGGTCGAAGGTGCGCACGGGACGGCCAAGACTCTCCATGGACTCGCCAGAGCCGTCCGAATGGGCCTCGAAAACATGAAGATCCAAGCCTTGCTGACAGCAATTGCCATGAACCTCAAGAAGCTGGCGGCCGCAATCGTGCTTTTGTTCCGATTGATCATCACATGGAACGCGGCTCGACCCGTCTCAGCGCAGACCTGAAACGACTTTTTCAACAGCCCCCAGCGGATCGATTGCCCGGCGAACCGGCCGCGCTCAAGGCGCTTGGCAAAAAGGCACGCGCCCTGGCCGTCCCACCAGATGATCTTCACAAGATCACCTCCGCGTCCCCGGAACACGAACAGGTGGCCGCAGAAGGGATCCCCCTCCAGGACCTTCTCGGCCAGTGCGGAAAGGCCATTAAAGCCCTTGCGCATGTCGGTCACGCCAGCCGCCAGCCAGACCCTGGTCGTAGCCGGAACCGGGATCATGTCACCTGCCTCAGGGCACGCAACACCCTCACCAGGGATGGCTCGTCCCTGCAGCGGATACGTGCTCCCGCCGCCAGTTCCACGATCACGTCATCGCCTGGTCCCGACATAGGTTGGGCGGTCACCGCGACAGGCGCCGGACCGATCTTGACCGGAAGGAAACCCGTGACCGCCTTGTCACCGCCAAAGCGAGGGTCACGAAGCCAGTTGAAAATGACGTTCGCGTTCATGCCATGTCGGCGGGCCACTTCGGCTACCGACACAAACGGCTCCCGCGTCTCGGCCAGGACCTGGAGCTTGAACGCCCTTGAATAACTCCGCCGCTTGCGCACAGGCTTATGGTCAAACATGGTCGGATCGTGTCCACTTAAATCAGGCGGACACTATCCGCCTCCATCCGACCAAAATCAGCATCGAGGCGTTCACCACAAGGGCGGGAAGACCGGACGGTTACATCGAGACTTTCACCACAAGGGCCGGTAGACTGGACGGGCAGGTTGCCTGGCCCAATTGAAAGAGCCGCCAGCGTATGCCTCGCCGGCGGCTCTTTCCAGAACCTGAGTCTGTTGAAGTTGCCAGACGCTCACGACGCCGAAGAGGATACTCCGAATGAGGTCGTTCCGGAATGACCCAGCGGTGACGATGTTTCATTCGCAGCGGTTGGCGAAGACGCGCCCTTGGGGCCTGTGTCCTTCAACGGGTCGTCGGCGTGTTTCACCTGGCCTTCGAATACGGCATTTGACTGGATCTGCAGTGAGGCATGGACGATGTCGCCCTTCACATGGGCGCCGGATTCCAGTTCGACTTTCCGGGCGCGGATCGAACCGCGGATCTTGCCCTTGACCTTGACGACTTCGGCTTTGACTTCGCCGGTGATGTATCCGGATGCGCCGATGGTGATGTCTGTTGCGCTGACGTCACCGTCAACGACGCCATCGATCTGCAATGCGCCTTCCGAGATCACCGAACCGTTGATCTTCATATCCGCGCAGATAATCGATGCCGCGCGTGCAGCGGGCTTCATTGCCGCGCCGCGAATGGCGTCCTGGGTAGGTGCGGCTTTGACTGGCTCTGCCGGGGTGGTTTCTGTGTTTTTGTTTTTAGTGAACATGACGGCCTGCTTTCAAGAATTTCGCTGGATCATAAGGTTTGCCGTTGAACCAGACTTCATAGTGAAGATGGTCACCCGTGCTTCGTCCGGTGGTCCCCATCTTGCCGACCAAGTCTCCGATTTCGACAGTCGCCCCCTTTGATACCGTAATACCGCTCAAGTGACCATAGCGTGACTTGAAACCGTGTCCGTGATCGATTTCGACCATGCGTCCGTATCCCGCGCTCGCACCTGCAAAAGAAACTTTCCCGGGCCCTGCTGCGATGATCGGAGCCGCATGATAGGCGGCCATATCGAGGCCATTGTGCCAGCCTGGGCGTTTCCTGAACGGGTCTATGCGCATGCCGTAATCACTGGTCTGGCGGTAGGGCACACCAACCGGGCGTCCGAGCGGCAGGCTTGCAACGATTTGCTCGTAGTAGCGCATTTCTTCGACGCGAGCTCGCGTCTGAGTGAGGCGATTGTAAAAGGTCGTGTCTGCGTTCGACAGTTTGTCTGCACCTGACGTCATGGTCGCTATCGAAACGAGCGGTCCGCCCATTTCGGCGCCCGACATGATACGGTCGCTGCCGACAGATGTGAGTTGAAGCACGCCGCGTGCGCGCTCTGCGCGGTCTATCGCCATGTCTTCAGCTTCATTAAGAATGCGTTCCTGATCGTATTTCAGGTTTTTCAGGCTTACCCGCGTACCGCTTGTATCGAACGATGCTGTGACGTGAGAGACGTTGCGAGATTGACGATTGTCCGCTTCTTCAATCGACGCTTTCACCAAAAGGCCGGTGCCGTCACCCTTCAGCGCAGAAACCTCCAGGTTTTCGTCGCCCTTCAGCTTGTCGAAAAGGTCTTCAAGCGCCTTCTGTCGATCTTCCCATTCCGCGGTTTCCTTCTGAAAGGCGTCTGTGCGTTCTTCGAGAAGCGAGCGGGACAGGGCATCTTTCGCCCTTAATTCCTGAACCCAGCGTTCGTACTTGGCGAGTTCGCGGTCATCTGGATTGCCGGCGATGGTGCTGGAAGGCCCGCCGAGCACATAACTGCCGGTAACAAAAAAGGTCCAGCCAGCAAGCGCGGCAGCGCCTGCAGCGATAATAGCCTGCTGCCAGGGGGAGACCGAGATGTACCGGACCGTGCCGCCGCTGCGGTGATAAATCTGACGTTCCGGGAACGCTCGATCAAACGCCGCTTTAACGTTCGCACTCCACTTCGCCATTCACGCCACCTGTCGACTGGAAATCACACCCCATGCTGCAATAAACACTACAGCACGTTTCCCAAACCCGTGGATCACATAAATACCCATTTCGAACGGGGGTGAAAGCCCTAGGGAACACAATTCATGCAAATTTTCGTCTAATTGGGTAAATCCCCTGTTAAAGCTTGGAATTTTGGATGACCAGTGTGTAATTTTTCGCCACCTGTCAGCTATTTAACGAATCGAGCACGTCTTGAGCGTGACCCTTCACGCGGACATTCGGCCAGATTCGGCTAATTCGACCTTTCGGGTCGATGAGAAAGGTCGAGCGGGCAATACCCATATAGGTTCGGCCGTACATGTTTTTTTCAACCCACACTCCGTAGGCTTCGCATAGTGCGCCGTCTTCATCTGACCCCAATTGAATTTGCAGTTCGTGCTTTGCGATGAATTTGTAATGTTTGGTGAGGGTGTCGCGGGAAACGCCAAGAACTTCTGCTCCTGCCGCTTTGAATTGACTTGAGAGACTGGAAAAATCCCTGGCTTCGTTCGTGCAACCAGGCGTGTCGTCCTTCGGATAGAAATACAAAACCAGATGCTTGCCTTTGTATGAGGCGAGTTTCTTCTGACCTTCGGTGGTCTCAACAGAGAAATCAGGCGCTTTCGCTCCAGTTTCCAGTGGTTGGCTCATGTATTCCTCCTATGGTGCCTGAAAAGGTCTGCGCTTATATCCAAGACGTGCAGCTTTGCTATTCTGAACGTGACGCATGAAGTTTTAAGGAGCGTGCTCTTGGTTCGCCAGACCGCCTCGATGTTAATTCTGGAAATACTTGGCGGTTTAATTCTGCTTGTTCTGGTCGCGGCCGGTTTGCTGGCGTTTCGGCTGGCGAGCGGTCCGCTCGAACTGGGTGTTTTCAGGGACGATGTCGAGCGCGCCCTGACCGACGCCAGAAGCGGACGATCTGTCAAGATCGGTGAAGTGTTCCTCGAATGGTCGCAAGACGACCGTCGCGTTCTGATAAACGCAAAAAATGTGCAATTATTTGATGATGCCGGCAGCCTGAGCGCTGAAGCAGAGACTGCTGACATAACGCTTGCGGGTTCTTCACTCGTATTCGGCAAAGTCGAAGTCATAGCAATGCATCTCGACGATGGCTGGATAAATGTCGACAGCGTCACCGAAACAAAATGGAAGATGGCGGGTGATCCATTGCCCGAGATTCCGTCCGGCAAGTTGCCGACCACTCCAGCAGAATGGCTGGAGCGCGCCAATGACGTGTTGCCTCAATTGCTTGTCGCGCTGGAACAGGCCGAAACGGTCGTCGATCTGGAGCGCGTATCGTTCGATCAATTTGAAGTGCATGTTCGGGACGCAGACGAAAAGAACCTGCTGACGTTACGAGCGGCGAAAGGGCGTCTTGCCCGCGAAGCAGGCGGGATCGTCCTGGCGATCTCGGGCAGTGGCGTTGGCGAAGGTTTACCAGCCGGGTTGGCAGCAACGCTCGCAACATCAAACCTTGGCAATCATCTGAAGGCAGAATTTGCCGTGGCGAAGTGGCCTCTGGGAGATCTCGCGGTCCGGCTCGGCATGAGCCGTGACCGGTTTGATGGACTACCGGCAAACGTTGCCGTGTCGTTCGACGTCTCAAGAGACGTCGGTGTCGAGCAGATACTGGTAGATATCGCTGCGGGAGAAGGCCGGTTGCCTTTGGGCAGCAATGAGTTCGACGTTCAGGATTTCGGCTTGAAGGCGGCATACAATTCTGGAACGGATGGGCTGACACTGGAAGCCAGCAGTAACCGCGCAGGTCCGCTTAAGGGCCGCGCGTTGCTGAACATACAGGATGCAATGAAGGGGCAGGGTTTTCACAAGTTCAATCTGACCAGTCCTGCCATGCAGCTCGATTTTACACCGGCCTTTGAAAGCGTCATTCCGCTCGAGAAAATCAGTATCGAAGGAGAGGTGGATCTGTCGCGTTTTGCGCTTCGGGACGCTGTGGTCGATTTTACGACTGGCGGCGATCGACTCACGGCTTACGGCTCGATCGTACTCACACCAGACAGACAGGAGGGCGAGCCACCGGTGATTGGGAGTTTCGACATCGCGTCTCAGGGTGATATTCGCCGGGAAACGGTATTGGCTTTCTGGCCAGTCGGTCTCGGAGCGGGTGCCCGGCGGTATGCGGCCAATCGGATCACGTCCGGTGTTGCGTCGTCGGTAGAGGGACACATGGACCTGCTGCGCGACAGCTTCGCCGAGGGCTATTTAAAGGATGAAAATCTGACGTTGGACTTTGAGGTTCGCGACGCGTCCGTTCGGTTTCTCGACGACTTGCCGGCCGTCGAAAATGCAACCGGCAAGGGGCGCCTTACCGGAAATGGGTTCAAGGTTGTCCTTGACAGCGGAGAATACGGTGGGTGGTCCCTGGATGAAGGTCTCGTCGATTTCCCGGCCTTCAATCCGCGAGGTGTTCCGTTCAGGGTCTTCGCGAAGGGACGCGGTCCTGCGAAAAACATCATGAAGACGCTCGTTGAATCGCGATTCAAGATCGAGTTTGACCCGGGCAGGCTCACGGGTGATGCCGAGATGGCTTTCGAAATGTTCCGTCCGGCGCTTGATAATGTGCCGTACGAGGATGTTCGATTCTCCGCTTTGGGGACGGTGACCCAGGGTGGGTTAAAGCAGGCTGCACTGGGATTTGATCTCACAAAGGGAAGCTTCAGGATCGACGCCAGTCAGGCGGGTGTCACGGTCAGCGGGTTTGGTGATCTTGGGCCGTCGCCGGTCCAGTTTACATGGCGCGATGCGTTCAATGACGGCGACCAGCCATCAAACCTGTCGGCAACGGCGGTTGTGACACCGGATCTTCTCAATCGTTTCGGGGTGCTGGGGCGCGCCTATCTGTCTGGAGAGATCCCGATAGAACTTCAGGCGCGGGTCGCCGGAGATGACCTGATTTCTGCCGACACGTCGCTTGACCTCGGTGAGGCCCGTCTGGATATTTCCGAGATTGGATGGGTGAAGCCGAAAGGCGTTCCAGCCAAGGCATCCATTCAGTTTGAGAAAGTCGGCAGCCTGTCGAGATCGACGGTCCTGTTCACGTCGGAAAACGCGCGCCTTGATGGTGAATATATGCTCAGCGAGGATTCAAAGCTTGTTTCAGCGATTGTGAGACGGGCGTACCTCAAGAACAAGGCCGATTTTGGGGGTGATATCGCGCGGGCCCAGGTTGGGGGCTTGATTGTCAAACTGGACGGATCCTATCTGGATTTGTCCGGTGTTATGTCAGGTCTGGGGGCGGCAGGAAGCGCGGATGCTGGCAACAAGACGCCTCTTGACATTAGCGCCAACCTTGAAGCTCTGACGCTTCGGCCTGGGCTGGACATGCGCGAGGCGAAGCTGATGGCCAAGACAGGATCCACGGGGCTCTCCATTTTTACTGCCACCGGCAAGGCCGATGACGGTTCTCCATTTTCTGCGACATACGATGCGACCTTACCGGACGGGGCGACGGTGAACATTACGAGTGGAAATGCAGGATTTATGGCGCAGGCCTGGATCGGCGCCGACTTTCTGGAGGGTGGCAATCTCGACCTGACCGGAAAATTCACCAAGGATGGTTCACCGGCCGACTTTGATATCGTTCTCACGGATGTGCGAATGCGGAACGCTCCATTTCTGACACAAATTCTTTCACTGGCGTCCCTCAGGGGACTGGCAGATACATTGGGAGGCGAAGGCGTTCTCTTCTCCCGCATCGATGTGCCTTTGAAATTGGCGAATGGCCGCTATGTCGTGACGGGTGCCAAGGCGCAGGGGCCGGCGCTTGGGTTAACGACGAGTGGTTTCATCCAGGGGGACGATGGGACAATCGAGTTCAACGGTGTCCTTGTGCCCAGTTTTGGCATGAACTCGGCGCTCGGCGGGATTCCGATCATCGGCGACCTTGTGGTTGGCCGGGATGGCGAAGGCGTGTTTTCACTCACCTACGCAGTCAGTGGAACGCTCGAGAAAGCCAATGTGTCAGTCAATCCGCTGTCAGCACTCGCACCGGGCGTCATCCGGCGCATATTCGAGAATCCGTCCGACACCAAAATTCCCGAGGCTAAACCACGCCTGCCGGACGAACCGATCCCCTCGGAGCTGCCGCCTATTCCTGACGAGTCGTTCGAATAGCGCGTTCTGGTTGGTCTGTCCGAGGGTGGGCGACGACGTCAGACCTTTCGGGGTCTTCAGTAGGCCAGAGCTTTTTGGGAAATGAACATCAGGTCGTTTTCCGGGCCTTCAACGAAGATGGCCGCCATGACGCGAAGGGCTTTTCGACCAGCACGAAGAATGCGTATCCTGCAATGAGCCCGGCCAACATGATCAGAGCGAAACCGCCGAACAGCGTAAAATAGTTGATCGGAACGAACCTGGCGAAGATCTGGGCCGCGATGTGGAAGAGCTGCAGGTGAACCAGGTAAAGCGAGTAACAGGCCAGCCCGATATACGTAATGTAAGGCAAGCGGCAGAAACGCCCGAACAACGTATCCGGCTGGAAGGCCAGCCCGAACAGGATGACGATGATGCCGAGGCTGAACGCCCAGCTGAACAGCGTCATCGCGAGCGGCTCAAAATGCGCGGTGCCCAGCCAGAACATGCCCAGCACGGTTGCCGTGCCAAGCACAAGGCTGGCGCGCGATCCGATCAGGGCGAAGGCCCGCCGGAAGGCGCCCTCATGCCGCGCCAGCATTATGCCGACCCCGAAATAGACGATGTAGGACAGGATGGTGAACGAGTTGACCGGAACGATCTTGTTGATTGCCACGAAGGAGACGGCGAAGAACACGGCGAGCATCGCTGCAAAGCGCCAGGGCGCGGCGCGATCGTCGCCGCGAAACAGGGTGAGGAAGATCAGCGGCGCGAGAACGTAAAACTGAACTTCTACTTCGAGGGACCAGCCCAGCGCGTAGAGACGTGGCAGGGAGTCGAAGACCGCGCCGTGGACATAAAACACGCTGGCCAGGAGGCTGTGCGGCAGGGACACATCTGATATCGCCGACCGGTTAAGCC
Organism: Hyphomonas sp. BRH_c22; assembly: GCF_000961795.1. Classification (GTDB taxonomy): domain Bacteria; phylum Pseudomonadota; class Alphaproteobacteria; order Caulobacterales; family Hyphomonadaceae; genus Hyphomonas. Next base: position 88,149 of record NZ_LADU01000122.1, on the reverse strand, counting down.
CCGACGGCTGCAGACCGAGGAAGAAATAAACGCAGAACGTGCTGAAGATAATGAAATAATAGGGCGGGAATATCCGCGTGATGCGCCGGACATAATATTTGGTCACAAAGGCCGAATCGAATCGGCCGGCCGCGACATCCTGCATCTGCTTCGCGATGATGAACCCGCTGATCGCAAAGAACAGAAGCACACCCTGGTTTGGGCTGGCGAAGAAGTGCAGTACCGCGTTGATCGGGCCGTTGTCGAGCTGCGGATTGGGCGCGATCCAGAACCGTTCAACCCGCTCGAGCAAATGCCCGATCATGACGTTCATGATCGCGAAGAAGCGCAGACCGTCGATCTCCGGGCGGTAATTCGCCGGATTTATGCTCCGCTGGAAAACCTTGGACGGTTGCAAGTGATTGAGGAGCATCGCGGGGTCCGACTTGATTTCTGGCTGCATTCTACGGGCTTGGTGAGTGTTAATGCGCGGCGCTGAGGTCTGTACAGGCTGGCGCTTCAAATGACTGCAAGAACTGTTCCAAAAAGGGCCAGAGGCACGTCCGAAACAGCCCGCCAAAGCAGCGGTTTCCGGCACTCCGAGCTCCCCACTCAGGCCTGCACCTTCCGGTCAAAAGCCAGAAGACAGGCGCGCAGCCATTGATTCGTCGGGCGCTCCACCAGGCGGAATACGAAGATGGAGACCCCGACGGTCATCAGGCCGGCCAAGAGGCTCGAAAGGCTGATCGATACCCAGTTGACGCCAAGCACCGGGATCGCGACCTTGAACAGGGTCTGTAGGATGTAGGGGTGAATGAGATAGAGCGAGTAGGAGGCATCGCCGAGCGTGACGAAAAACTTCGAGATGCGCCCCTTCCCAACGGGCATTGTCAGAAGGCCGGCAAGTAGCACCATCGAAGGAAGGCCAAACGCAAATTCACGCGGCAGAGGGAGCGGCACCCAGTTCTGGACGAGGATCGCAGCGACTGCGAGCAGCCAGAGCGGGCGCGCTAGCTTGAGCAACTCTGGCGCGCGCTCATAGACGAGGTAGACGACACAGCCCCAGGCAAAGTTCAGCATGATGCCGGACGTGAAAAAGCGGACCGGAACAGATTCTGGCGTCGCAAGCCAGCCAAAGACGACGAGCGCGACAATCACCGCGAGCACCGCGAAAATGCGGTGGTGCCCGGCAAGCATGCAAAGCGAGAATATGACGTAGAAGAACATCTCGTAATTGAGCGTCCAGCCCAGGAACAGCAGCGGCTGCACCAGACCATTCTCCTTGGCGTAAGGGATAAACAACAGGGATCGTAGCAAGTTCTCGACGTTCGCCGTCGTCGAATAAAGCAGGTGCGGCGCGATGAGCGCGACCACAAAGACGCAGAGGGTCAGAAGGTAATAGAGCGGCAGAATGCGGCTCATGCGCTTCACCATGAAGCGCACTGGCGAGGTTTCATTCTGGCCCGCAAAGCAGATTATGAAGCCGCTGACGACGAAAAAGATATCGACACCAAACGCGCCGACCTCGAAGAGGTTTCCGCCGAACAACCCGAATTCAAGATACAGGTATAGAAAGTAGTGAAATAGCAGAACGCTGCTTGCGGCGGCGGCGCGCAGGATTTGCAGCGAATCGATCTGAACGCGTCCGCTCTCCGGTGATGCGGGGCGTTCGCTCAAGGCCGGGCTGTTTCTGCCAGCATAACGGCAATCGCTTTCGCCATCTTTTCATGGGTGCTTGTTCCGGGATGCCACTGGCAGCCAATTGCGGTCACCGGATCGTCGTCATAGCTCAGGTGCAGAAACTGGATATCGCGATGGGTCTTTCTGGTCGCCGCATCGATTGCCCGATGGATAGACCCGGTCGCGCGCGCCGCATCTTCACCGTACAGCGCAGGCCCGAAAAGGCTCAAGATGCGCGCGTCGGGATAAGCTCCTGCTATCACTTCCAGAAGTGTTTCGTAGGCCGTTTCGAATTCTGGACCAGGATCGTTCTGATAATGATCGTTGGTGCCGATATGCACAATCACGAGCGCGGGATCCAAATGGCTGTAGGGCCCGGCCCGAATCTGAGGATCGTCAATCAGTTTGGCCCGCACGGTTGGGGCGTTTTGGCCCTCGACGTTGTGAACGAGGCCGCGACCCCCGACCGCATCGACGATCAGCTTGGCTTTCAGCTGTTTTGCAAGCAGTACCGCATAGGTCCGGTCTGGTGCGTTTGTTTCCGGCGTCGCCTCGCAATTGGGTCCATGCCCAAGCGCGCCATAGCCGGTCGATATCGAGTCGCCGATGACGAAGATTTCGCGGCCCTCAAATTCAGCTGACTCTGCAGAACATGCCGGCGTCAATCCCAAGAGAAGTGCGAGCGAACCAAGCCTGAGAAACAGCTGGAGCATCGAAAATGCGGACATACTCATGCGTCTGTCTCCACCAGATTACCTGAACCGATGAACTTTCGCTCACCGCTCCTGAATGCCGCAAGTCCGCCAAAATACAGGAGCGCCACTATCGGACTGAAGGATAGCGCCGCATATGACTCGGTGAAGGACGACACCAGGATGATGAAGAAGAACAGCATCAACGCCGAATTAGCGAGCGATCCCTCCTGGAGCCACAGGCGCACAGTGCGGAAACCCGACCATGCTATCGCGAAGATCATGAAGCCGAGGCCAATAAAGCCAAGGTGGACGCGAATTTCCCAGAACGCGCTGTGAAACGAAATGGGCAGGCCCGGGGGTGTATGCGTGAGCTCATTGAGCGTCACGGCGAGACCCGTGTCGGGCTGCCAGAAGCCCGCAAGCCCGAGTCCGGTCCATGGACGCTCGGCCGCAGCCATCTCCGCCCCGATCCAGATATCGGTACGGCCGGTTAGCGTCGAATCCTTGCCGACGAGATTCAAAAAGTCGGACAGAAGGGTGATCTGCGGCATCATCGACACGACCAGCGCCACCAACAAGATCAAGATCAGCGCGACAGAAAAGATCACAAACCTTAGATCAGCGACCTTTTCCGCAGGGACCCAGAACGTCTTCACCGCAATCAAAAAGGTTCCGCCAAGCAGAGCCAGGACCAGTGAGGTGGCCGAATCCGCGATCAGCTGAAACGAGAATGCGACCACCGTTGTCGCCAGGGCAATCAACCGCACGATCGTGTGTTCGTTCGTATTCAGGAAAGTCGTGAACGAGACCAGCGTCACAAGCATCATCTGATAGGCGAGGACGTTCTTCTGGTCGTAGGGCCCGCCTTCGGGCAAGGTTGGAATGTAGGGGATGCAGTAGAGCACTGCGAGCGTTCCGCCAAGCATCATCACCCGAAAGAATTCAGCCGGACGCAAGCGCGAAGCAATCGTGACCAGCAAAATCGGCGTTAGAAGAAGGAGGATGGCTATTGGAATGGCTTTGCCCGGGTATCCTGTCCAGAAAATCGACAGAAGGCCCATCACCGGGACGATAAGGAGCGGCCAACTCCGCAGCAACATCGGCATCGTTTCACGAAAGTGCCAGGCGAAGACAGAGAGTATTGCGGCGATGCAAACGAAGCGGATTGGCCCCAATTCGAGCACCGGAAGGGAAACCGCGAAAAACCAGACAGCCAGCAGTGCCTGCTCCCAGATAGCGGCCTTGCGCTCTGACTCGTAGATTTTGACCGGTATGACGCTACGTGCCGGCTGGAGGCTGATTTCCATTTGCATTTGGTTTCCAGTCACCGTCCAAGACCACGAAACGTCTGCAAGCTCCATGCCATACGAGGCCAGTGCCTGCAAGGCAGGGACGCTTCTGCAGAACCCGGCGTTAATACCAGGTTCGTCACATGTCATTGCCGTATGGTCCGTCGCCGGATCTCAGTGTTGACGATGAATGTCAAGCTCACTATCTACATCCACTGTGAATGGATTTTGTCGCAGAGAAGTTGCGCATTGGGCGACCAAATGAACAGACAGGAATGCGCTTACCTCGTTCGGGTTCTTGCACTCACCGCGCTACTTGTCGCTAACGGATTGTCCGCGGAAGCGCGCAGGGCGCCTTCGGCACAACTGGTACTGGATGGCTGCCAGGAAATTCCCGCCGACGCCTTTCTGATCGACCCCGAATTTGCCTCTTCCCTGACGCCAACTGCACAGCGGCACTTCAGCGAACGTCTCGAGGACTTCTCGGAAGCGCCGCTGAACTGCCGGGAAATTGTGATGCTTGGCGATAGCCTGACCGAACTTCACGTATGGAATGAGGCGGTCGCAAATAATCTGGTTCTCCGAAACCGCGGCATAAGCTGGGATACGTCCGATGGTCTGTTACTAAGGCTGGACGAAATCATCGCCATCCGCCCCAGGGCCGTTTTTTTGCTAATCGGGACGAATGACTTGTGGTCGGGCAATTCGCCCGAAACTACTGCGTCAAACATTCTGAAGATCGCCGATCGGATCCGCACACAAAGCCCCGGCTCGCTGATCTTTGTGCAGACCATCTTCCCCGTGACCGGCGCGCCACTAAACTGGGGCGCGGCACCTAACAAGAAGGTGCGCACAATCAACGCCCTCCTCAAGTCCGAAAGCGACAAAGCCGGGTATACGCTTCTGGATACTTACGCGCTGATGGTCGACCGGAACGGATTCCTGAACGCCGCTTATACAACCGATGGCGTGCACCTCAACGAGAGAGGATACGACGTCTGGTCGGCGCTAGTCTCGGACGCGTTGGCCCGACATGGGCTTTGGAAGCAAACACCTTAAGCCTTGGGGCCGATCCCTTTGAATGAATCGCGCGTCAGTGCCACGACCTGAAACTCTGTTTGGCAGCCGGGTGCTCCATTGTAGCGCGCATCTTGGCCGCAGATGAAGCGCGCGCCTGGCGTTGCACGACGCCCGCAGCAAACGCGCCACCGATCAGAGAGGTGGCGTCGCATGGTTCCGGTTCCTGCCTGAATACTCCTCCGACCGGAACCCGATCGAGATGGCCTTCTCGAAACTGAAGGCTCACTTGCGAGCGGTCGCCGCCAAACCTTTGAAGAGATCGTCATAGCTGTTGGCAAGATCTACTCCTTCTTCACACCTGAAGAATGCTGGAACCTGTTCACGGATATGAACGATGTTGCAGGGTGCGCTGCCCGGGAAGAGCTCAACCGGCCACGGGACCCGTTCAGTGCCAACTTCTCTCGACGGACCGCGCCAGACGGGCATTCTTGTGCAACTTCATTCAGGGTCTCCTGAGGTGAGTGAAGTGTGGTAACGCCAGTCCTCTCGATCAGCCCCGGATGGACAACCTGTTGAAAGCTCGCATCTAAGCCGCTTGATGCTGTTTTGTGCCGGTTAGCTGCGCCATAATCAGGTTCGTTGCGTCTTCCAATGGAAGCGTGCCTTCATGCACGGTAGGTAAATTGCCCGCCTTGGGCAGCCAGAAGCAACCATGACGATTGTGCTGAGAATTGTTCACCTGACCGATCAGCAGGAACAAGTCGGTGAAAGCGATACGCTTGTCTTCGGTGGCGTGGACCACTTCAAAGCCATCCTCTACGACAGAGATAAGGTTACTGTAGAAAAACAGGCGGTTCTTGATGACCCGGCAGTCCATGACCGGGGCGCCATTTGATGTGATATTGCTGAGGGCCTTCTGTGCCGCCTGCGCTTGTTCCTGTGTGTCATAGGTCGCCCATGCCTGATGCGTCATCACTGGTTCAAACGACTTGGCCTTTGGTGCTCCGGCCCACTCAAACAGTTTGCCAAAATCGTGAGGGCGATAGACGAATTTGCCGCCAATATGCTCGTATCTTGTATTGGCTTCCTGACTCAGCGCCGTCGCAAAGATGACGCGGCCGTTCTTGCCGATCAATTTGCGCGTGCGACCGATGATGCGATCCATGTGCCGATAGGATTCTTCGATGGCATTGCCATAGGCCGCCATATCCGGATCCGACGGCCGCACCGTGTAGCTTTCCGGCGACATATGGCGCCAGTACCGGTGCTGCAGGAAGGCGGTGGAGTTCGCAAAGAAAGTCGCGAAATCCGGGCGGCGCTTCTTGTATGTCGCTTCGAAAACATCCCACAGGAGCTGGTCCAGAATGATTGCGCGGCGCCAGTGGCGGTCTGTCTTGCTGGTTTTCTCAGACGCAATCTGTGAGACTGCATCCGTGATCGTCGTGAGTGAAAGGCCGTGAGACAGGAGGAAAATCACTACCGATGCCATCTCGTTCATGCCTTGTTTGGCGTTCGGGTTTGTGTGCTCGGTGACGTGATAGCTGATGAAGTCGTGCAAGCCTTGATAAGCCGGGTCAGTCGCCTTGACGCCTGCAGACCACGGATCTGGTAGCAGCCAGACTTTATCTGGCCGTTCTGTGCGGCAATTCATGGAACCGAAGATCAGGGACTCTATGCCCTCATCGGCCATCTTGTCCCAGAAGCGCGGCGTATCGATCAAATGGCCTTCATCAAGCTCGGTTGCGCCATGCACGCTCTCCGGTTGGCCGGTATGCAGCGTCACCCATTGCACCCATGGTTCCAGGTTTGGGTCATCTGTGAAAGTCACATGCACGTCGCTTTGACTTTTGAGCCATGTGAAGTTCGGGAGCTCACCTGCGGCCATCATCCGATCAACGATTGGGGGGCAGAGCTCGTTGAGTTCGAGCATAATGATGGGAGAGGATTGGTTGAGCATTATCTTGACCCTGTATAACGCGAGTACGAGGACTGTGGTACTATACGAAACGCCTGTGAAAATGGTTATCTGTGACCGCTAAATTTGCATGAAATCAACTTCATGTCCAAGTAGAGATGCCCCGGATAATCCGATCAGCGCGGGTCAGGCGAGATTTTTTCCTGCAGATCAACTATTTTGCCGGGCACTGGAGAACGACCTTGCCCAGACGACCCTGCCGAAATTTCAGCCCGGCTTTCAAAGCGAAGGTGGCCCTTGCCGCCGTCCGTGGTGAAAAGGATCTCACCGACCTTGCCCAGCAGCTTTATGTTCATCCGAACCAGATCAAACAGCAACGGGAGGAGGCAAAGAGAACGATCCAATGATCGTTTTCCCGATGCCCCGCGTCTGGAAGGAGCGGTCTGAGTGTTCGGCCAAGCGGAGAAGCAGCAGGCTCCCGGCATTGATCTGAGAGAGCTCCATACCAAGACCGGCCACCGGGCACTGGAGAATGAGACACAAGATCCTTTGATGACGAATAAAGCGTGAGAATTTCTCGTCCGTCAGCAGACCCGGATCGCAAATACCTTGCGCGCTCAACTTGGCGAGTCCGGTAACGTCGTCCCCAAAGGTATTCATGATGTCGAGCGCCTGATTTTGGCTATCGGCAGACCGGATCTGCCAGCCCTAGACCGCGACCTTGATCAAGGCATGACGCTTCTTTCCGGCCGAGAGTTTGATGGCGCCATCAATCAGGTCTGTCGTACCGAGAACGCCATTCTGGTCGCTGACTGTCACGTCGTTCACCTTTGCGGCACCTTGCTTGATCAGGCGGCGGGCTTCGCCGTTAGACGCGGCAAGTCCAGCGGCCGAAAAGGCTGCAGCAACCAGGATGCCGATGCCGAGGTCGGCTTGAGAGACTTCCACAGTCGGCAATGCGTCAGCAGACGCGCCTTCTCCAAAAACCGCCGCCGCGGCGGCGGCCGCTTCTGCGGCCGCCTCAGGGCCATGCAAGAGGGTGGTTGCAGCATTTGCCAGCGCCACTTTCGCGTCATTGATCCTGGCCCCTTCAAGCTGATCCAGCGACGTGATCGTCTCGAGGTCGAGATCAGTGAACAGGCGAAGGAAACGACCGACATCGGCGTCTTCCGTGTTGCGCCAGAATTGCCAGTATTCGTAGGGACTCTTCTTGTCGGCGTTTAGCCATACAGCGCCATCGGCGGTCTTGCCCATCTTGCCGCCCGAAGCCGTTGTGATCAGCGGTGACGTCAGGCCATAGGCTTCGCCTCCCGCGACGCGTCGCGTAAGCTCGACGCCATTGATAATATTGCCCCACTGGTCGGAGCCGCCAAGCTGCAACCTGACTCCGTATCGCCTGTAGAGTTCTAGAAAATCGTAGGCCTGGAGGAGCATGTAGTTGAATTCGAGGAAGGTGTAAGGCTGCTCATTGCGCAGGCGCCGGTCGACTGTTTCCTGTTTGATCATTGTGTTGATCGTGAAGTGAACACCGTAGTCGCGCAGGAATTCGACATATCCGATCTTCGAAAGCCAGTCGTCATTGTTGACCATAATCGCGTCAGCTGGACCGTCACCGAATGTGAGGAATGGCTCGAACGCCTTCTTGATGCCCTCCATGTTGGACGCAATCTGCGCGTCCGTGAGCAGTGGACGGGATTTTTCCTTGTCAGTTGGATCGCCGACCTTGGTCGTGCCGCCGCCCATCAATACGACTGGCTTGCCGCCGCATTTCTGAAAATGGCGCAGCATCATTATCTGGAGGAGTGATCCGACGTGCAGGCTGTCTGCCGTTGCGTCGAAGCCGATATAGGCGACAGGCGTTCCTGAGGCGCAATACGCATCCAGCTCGGCGGGGTGTGTTATCTGTTTGATGTATCCCCGTGAATCGAGTGTTTTCAGGAAATCCGACTTGAATTCGGTCATGGTCTCGTGTCTCCGTAAGCGCAGGCGCGTAACACGGAATGAGGGACTCTTGAACCATCCAATTCACGATCAGGGACCGCAATGGGTGGCGGGCTTCATGTCTGGAACGTCACTGGATGCGACAGATGCGGCGCTTGTTCTGACAGACGGGGAGCGGGTTCTGGAGTTCGGGCCGGTCGCAGAGCGCAAATATTCGGCCAAAGAGCGGCAAATACTACAGGATGCGACAGATGCGGCGCGCGCCTGGAACTGGGTCGGACCTGCGCCGGAGACGGCATTCAAGGCGGCGCGCAGGGTGGTGACACACACGCATGCAGAGGCGTGGCAAATGCTGCGGGAAGGTGGGGGTAAGGGCGTGGTCGCGGCGCTGGCGGGCGTGCACGGCCAGACGGTTCTACATCGCAGGCCCCAACCCGGTCGACCGGGCGCCACGCTCCAGCTGATCGACCCTGTCGCAATGCAGGCAGCGCTCGGCATTCCACTCGCATACGATTTTCGCTCAGCCGACGTGGCTGCGGGCGGGCAGGGAGCGCCTCTCGCGCCTGTCTATCATGGTGCGCTGCTGGAGCGCGCAGGTGACGGCGCGAGCGCGGTGCTGAACCTGGGCGGTGTGGCGAACATAACGGCCCGCATGGCGGACGGGACATTGTTCGCATTCGATACCGGACCTGCGAACGGTCCTATCGATGAGTGGGTCGAGGGGCACGCAAGGGGGACGCATGATGTCAACGGCGCATTCGCGGCCGCTGGCCGAGTCCATGAGGGGCTCTTGGCGCAGCTGCTGGACCATGACTGGTTCGCAGAACTGCCTCCCAAGTCGCTGGACCGGTATGATTTCAATGCCAGCATGGCGCGTGGCCTGTCATTCGAGGACGGGGCTGCAACGCTGACGGCCTTTTCGGCGCGCGCAGTTGCCGCCGGCGTGGCCCAGTTGCCTGAGACGCCTGAGCGCGTGATTGTGTGCGGTGGCGGGCGTCACAATCCGTCGATGATGGCGGCGTTGCGTGAGGCGCTGCCATGCGCGGTACTTGGCGCGGAACAGGCCGGTTGGCGGGGCGATTCGATTGAGGCGGAGGCGTTCGCCTTCCTGGCTGCACGAACCGTGCGCGGCCTGCCATTAAGCTGGCCGGCGACAACCGGCGTTCCGGCCGCCATGCCCGGCGGCCGGATGCTCGGCTAGTCTTTTTCGGCTTCGATACGCAGTTTCTCTTCTGCATCTTCCAGGCGCTTGAGCAGGTAGTCTTCGCAAAGGCCGATCAGCTCGTCGCGCTTGTCGACATAGAAGTGATTGGCTCCCTTAACGCGGGCGCGCTCGATAACTTCGCCCTTCTGGACGCGCACTTTTGTGAGGGCGCGCTCAATGTCTTCGGGGCTGGCGATCGAGTCAGTGTCACCGGCAACGATCAGGCCAGACGCCGGGCAGGGCGCCAGGAATGACAGGTCGTAGTGGTTGGCGGGCGGCGAAATGGCGAGGAAGCCATCAATCTCAGGACGCCGCATCAGGAGCTGAAGCGTGATCCAGGCGCCAAAGCTGTAGCCCGCGCACCAGACGTATCGGGGGCTTTCGCTGAGGTTCTCGATATAGTCGAGTACGTAGGCGGCATCTTCGAGTTCACCGATGCCCTGGTCGTAGGTTCCCTGGCTGCGGCCCACGCCGCGCGAATTATAACGTAATACGCCGAAACCATGCTTCTCGAACATCTGAAAGAGCATGATCGAGATCGGATCCTGCATCGTGCCACCCGCCTTGGGGTGGGGATGGAGGACCAGTGCAATCGGGGCGCCCGGATATGGCGGCTCTGTATAGCGCGCCTCGATACGGCCCTGTGGACCCGGAATGATCAGTTCTGCCATGACGTCCTCTGCGTGAATGCGCTCGTAAGCGGGCGGTCATAAGCCAGATGGACCGGGAAATGCAAATTTTTCTGCAGGTGCACACGCGGCGCCTAACGGGTATACTTGTCTTCATGATTTATGCTGACCACAATGCGACGGCCCCGCTTCGCCCTGAAGCGCGTGAGGCCATGCTGGCGGCCCTGGACATGGGGGCAACCAATCCGTCGTCCGTGCATGCCAAGGGCCGCGCGGCGCGCGCGGTGATTGAAGGCGCGCGGGTGCAAGTGGGCGGTGCCATAGGCAGCCGCGCCGCGGACATCATCTTCACAAGCGGTGGCACGGAAGCTGACGCCCTGGCCGTGCAAGGGGCTGTCGACGCACTGGATGGCCGATGCACGCTGATCGTGTCGGCAATTGAGCATGAGGCCATTGCGAAATCGGCGGGGCATTCGGGTGCTCTGGTGCAGACGGCCTATGTCACCGAAGCCGGGACACTGGATCTCGACGATTTGCGGAGCCGGATGACGAATTGGGACGTGGACGGGCTGGGCACACCTGTCCTGTGCGTGATGCTGGCGAATAACGAGACCGGCATCATCCAGCCAGTGGCCGAGGCTGCCGCCATCATGCGTGACGCGGGTGGTTTGACGATTTGCGACGCTGTGCAGGCACTTGGCAAGATTCCGGTGAATGTCGCCATGCTCGGCGTCGATTACCTGTCGGTTTCGGCGCACAAGGTGGGTGGGCCACAAGGTGTCGGCGCGCTATGGCACCGGGCTGGCGCGCCACTGAAGGCGATTCTTCATGGTGGCGGGCAGGAACGGTCCCTGCGATCGGGCACGGAAAACGTGGCCGGGATTGCCGGGTTCGGCGCGGCTGTCGAGGCTGCGGTCCGTGACCTGCCCGAATATGCCGCCCTGGCCCAGTATCGTGACGCCATGGAAGCGCGCCTGAAAGCCGAAGGCGGTGTGGTGGTGATCGGCGCGGGCAGCGAACGCCTGGCCGGCACATCGAACTTCGCGCGACCGGGTTTCAAGGCTGAAACCCAGGTTATGGCGCTCGATCTGGCCGGCGTATGCGTGTCTGCAGGTTCCGCTTGCTCTTCGGGCAAGGTCAGGCGATCTGTCGTGCTTATGGCCATGGGCGCATCTGACGCCCTTGCAGAATCCGCAATACGCACCAGCTTTGGGTGGAACACCGTGCCTGCTGACTTTGACGGCGTGGCAGATGCATGGCTGGAAGCAGCACGACGTACGGTTTTGAAGGAGAATGTGTGATGGACTGCTGCGGCGGGACCACAGAACACGACGAAGACTGCGGTGAGGTCAAGGTCAAGGACAGTATCGACGCCAAGACGGTCGAGGCTGCAAAGGCGCTTGAATCGGAGAATTATTCCGCTGGATTCGCAACTGATATCGAAACGGATTTCGCGCCAAAGGGCCTGTCGGAAGATACCATTCGCTATATTTCTGCGGCCAAGAACGAGCCCGAATGGCTGCTCGAATGGCGCCTGAAGGCTTATGAACGCTGGTTGACCATGGAAGAGCCGAGCTGGGCGATGGTCCGCTATCCCAGGATCGACTACCAGGCCTATTATTATTACGCGGCGCCGAAGGCCGGGGCGAAATATGCCTCGATTGACGATGTACCGAAGGAAATCCTCGAGACCTACGAGAAGCTGGGCATCCCGTTGCGCGAGGCTGAGGTGCTGCTGGGCGTCGAAGGGGCGGTCGAGACGGCGGCCGAGGCGCGGGAGAAGCCGCGCGTGGCGGTGGACGCCGTGTTCGATTCGGTGTCTGTGGCGACCACGTTCCGCAAGGAGCTTCAGAAAGCTGGCGTCATCTTCATGTCGATCTCGGAGGCCGTGCACGCCTATCCTGAGCTGGTTAAGAAATATCTCGGCACCGTGGTGCCACAATCAGACAATTTCTTTGCGACGCTCAATAGCGCGGTGTTTTCGGATGGCACCTTTGTCTATGTGCCGAAGGGTGTGCGCTGCCCGATGGAGCTGTCGACCTATTTCCGGATGAATGCCGAGAATACGGGGCAGTTCGAGCGGACGCTGATTATCGCCGACGAGGCAGCCTATGTGTCGTATCTGGAAGGGTGTACCGCGCCGATGCGCGACGAAAACCAGCTGCATGCTGCTGTGGTCGAGCTGGTTGCCCTGGACGATGCCGAAATCAAGTATTCGACGGTGCAGAACTGGTGGCCGGGCGATGAGGACGGCAAGGGCGGCATTTTCAATTTCGTGACCAAGCGTGGCGATTGCCGCGGTGTGCGATCCAAGATTTCCTGGACGCAGGTGGAAACGGGCTCGGCCGTGACGTGGAAATACCCATCCTGCATCCTGCGCGGCGATGACAGCGTCGGTGAGTTCTATTCGATTGCCGTCACCAATGGCCGCCAGCAGGCCGACACGGGGACCAAGATGATCCACCTGGGCAAGCGCACGAAGAGCCGGATCATCTCCAAGGGCATTTCGGCGGGCAAGTCTGACAATACCTATCGCGGGCTTGTTTCCGTAAACCGCAAGGCCGTGAACGCGCGCAACTTCACCCAGTGCGATTCGCTGCTGATTGGCGAGCGCTGCGGCGCTCACACGATACCCTATGTCGAGAACCGCTGCGCCAGCGCGCAGCTGGAGCATGAGGCGACGACGACCAAGCTGTCGGAAGACCAGCTGTTCTATGCCCGTCAGCGCGGGATTGCCGAGGAAGATGCGGTGGCCCTGCTGGTGAACGGTTTTGTCCGCGATGTGCTGCAGCACCTGCCTATGGAATTCGCCGTTGAGGCGCAAAGCCTGCTCAAAGTGAGTCTGGAAGGCAGTGTGGGCTAAGGATTCGGCACTTTTCAGAGCTATGCCTGAATGTTACACCTCAGGTGGAAAAATGGTGGATTTCTGCATGAGGTGGGCGGTTGGCCTGATCTTGTTGTCGTTGATCGCACTAGGTGCTTGCGCCAGTGGTCACGCCGTTCCGGACAAAGCGGCGTTCAGCGCGGAGCAGCTTGTTTTTTCCCGCAATGGTTACGAATTTGCGGCGAGAATCGATGGAACAGTGCTGCGGGTGCGTGTCCCGTGTTGCCAGACATATGACGCAGATGACGCATTCAGGCTGAACATGCTGCAGGCTGTTGAGGAGCGTTTTGGCTGTCGGCCAGCCGAATACACCTTCACGGAAGGCTGGCACGGACTCTGGCAGCTTGAAGTTCCGATCAAATGCGATGATGACGCAATGCTGTTGCTGGCGCTGAACTGAGCGGGTTTCTCTGTCGCAGGGGCTTTCCCTTGGGGGTCGGGCGGCTTACATGCCCCCTATGTTGAAGATTACAGACCTGAGCGCCACGGTTGGCGAAGCGGCGGAAGCCAAGACCATCCTGAATGGCCTGACACTGGACGTGCCTGCGGGCGAGGTCCATGCGATCATGGGGCCGAACGGGGCTGGCAAGTCGACCCTGTCATATGTGCTGACTGGCCGGAGCGGCTATGAGGTGACGGGCGGGAGCGCGACGCTCAATGGCGACGACGTTCTGGCCATGGATCCGGAGACACGCGCCGCAAAGGGCATGTTCCTGTCATTCCAGTATCCGGTGGAGATTCCCGGTGTGCCTGTGATGACCTTCGTGCGCACGGCCATGAACGCCCAGCGCAAGGTGCGTGGCGAGGCCGAGATATCTGCGCCGGACTTCATCAAGAAATCACGCGACGTCGCCAGGATGCTGAACCTTGATGCCGAGATGCTGAAGCGTCCTGTGAATGTCGGCTTTTCGGGCGGTGAGAAGAAGCGGCTTGAAATCTATCAGATGATGATGCTGGAGCCGAAATTCCTGATCCTCGACGAGACCGACAGCGGCCTCGATATCGATGCGCTTAAGACGGTGGCCGATGGCGTGAACGCAATGCGCGCCCCTTCGCGCGGCATGCTTGTGATCACGCACTACCAACGCCTGCTTGACTATATCAAGCCGGACAAGGTGCACGTGCTGGCCAAGGGCCGGATCATCAAGACAGGCGGTCCGGAACTGGCGCTGCGCCTTGAGCAGGAGGGGTATGACGGGGTGCTGGGAGAGGCGGCGTGACGATCGCCCTGCGCGACCTGATCAAGAATCCGACAGCAGCCGAACTGGAGCTGGTTGCACGCTATGGCATGCAGCCGGAGGATGCGCGGCGTGAGCGTGCGTTCCAGGCATTTACCGAGACGGGCCTGCCGCACAGGCGGATGGAGGCCTGGAGGTGGAGCGACTTCAAGTCGGCGCTGAAGGCGCTTGAAACACCAGGGACTGCGTCATCAGCAGACCCGCTGCCGCATGAAGGCGCGCTCGTGTTCAGGTTCACGCCAACCGGTTTCGAGCAGCCAGATGCACTGCCCGATGGTATCCACGTGCTTGCCCAACCGACTGCGCAAGCCCTGGGCGGCGCAGAGGACGTGCCGCTGGGCGCGCTGGCGGCTGCCCTGTCCGGCGGCGGATCGCGGCCTGCGTCGCTGACTTTTGAAATCACATCGCGTGACCTTCCCCGGATCCATTTCGTTTTCGAAGGGGCGGGCGAAGCAAGCTTTGCACGGATCATTTTTGTCATTCGCAGCGGCGCGGCCATCAATGTGACCGAAAGCTATCTGGGCGGGGCCGGTTTGACGTCCGCGCTGCTGGAGTTCGGTCTTGAGGCAGGCGCGCAGCTGAACCGGACGATCTATCAGCGCGGCGGCTCGGATGAATCGCTAGCCGTGACCAGTGTTCTCAAGCTGGAAGCCGGAAGTGAAATGACCCAGACGACGCTGGCATTCGGCGCGAAAGTGGCCCGGCTGGAAACACGTGCCGTGCATCAAGGCACTGGCGCCAGGCTGTCGCTCAATGCGGCCTATCTCTCGGGCAAAGGGTTTCACACGGATATAACGACGAATGTGCGCCATGGTGCTCCCGCCTGCGTCACACGGCAACTGACCAAAGGCGCCGTTCTGGACGGTGGGAAAGGCGTGTTTCAGGGGAAGTTCTATGTTCCGCGCAAATCCGGTCAGCAAACCGACGCGGACATGCAGCACCAGGCCTTGTTGCTGGAGGATGGGGCCGAAGTCTTCGCCAAGCCGGAGCTTGAGATTTACGCTGATGATGTCGAGTGCGCGCACGGCAATACATGTGGCGCGCTGGATGATGCGCAACTGTTCTACCTGCGCCAGCGTGGCATTCCGGAAAGGCAGGCGCGCGGCATGCTTACCGAGGCCTTTATCGCCGAGGCATTGGACACAGCGGATGAATCTGTCCGCGACGTGTTGCTCGCTGAAGCACAGGCGTGGCTGTCATCATGAGCCGTGCATTCGATGTTGTAGCCATCCGCAAGGAATTTCCAATCCTGTCACGACAGGTGAATGGCAAGCCTCTGGTCTACCTTGATAATGCCGCGAGCGCGCAGAAGCCGGATGCGGTGATCGATGCCATCGCCAACCAGTGCCGGACATCCTATGCAAACGTGCACCGCGGCATTCATACGCTGTCAAACGAAACGACCGAAGCCTATGAAGCCGGGCGCGAAGCGGCGCGCGATTTCCTGAATGCGCAAAGTGTGGCGAATATCATCTTCACCAAGGGCGCTACCGAGGGGATCAATCTGGTTGCATCATCGCTGGCTGGAACCATCCACGCGGGCGAGGAGATTGTTCTGTCGGTGATGGAGCATCATTCCAACATCGTGCCGTGGCACTTCCTTCGCGAGCGCCATGGCGCTGTGCTGCGCTGGGTTGGCCTGAACGATGATGGCTCGCTCGACATGGACGCCATGCGCGCTGCGATCGGGCCGAAAACGCGCATGGTTGCCATCAGCCATATGAGTAACGTGCTGGGGACCGTGAATGATGTGGCCGAAGTGGGGCGGCTCGCGCATGCTGCAGGTGCGCGCGTTCTGGTCGATGGATGTCAGGCCGCTGTGCATCTGAGCGTCGATGTGCAGGCGCTTGGCTGCGACTGGTATGTCTTTTCGGGGCACAAACTTTACGGCCCGACCGGCATCGGCATCCTGTGCGGCACGGATGAAGCCCTTGCGGAGGCCCGCCCCTATCAGGGCGGCGGCGAAATGATCGAGACGGTCAGCATGGACCGGATCACGTATAATGAGGCGCCGCACAAGTTTGAAGCCGGCACGCCGCCAATTCTGGAGGCAATCGGGCTTGGCGCGGCGATTCGATGGTTCCAGCAGTTTGAACCGTCTGATGTCCACGCACACGAGCAGAAATTGTATGAGCGCGCGCGAGAGAGCCTGCGGGGCATCAATGGCCTGACGGTTCACGGAGAGGCGCCGGGCAAGGGATCCGTTCTGGCGTTCAGCCTTCAGGGCACTCATCCACACGATCTGGCACAGATCCTGGACCGGTATGGTGTAGCCATCCGGGCAGGACACCATTGCGCCCAGCCATTGATGACCCATCTGGGAGTCTCTGCGACGGCGCGCGCAAGCTTTGGAATCTACAATACCGAAGCCGAAGTGGACATATTCATTGATGCGCTGGAAAAAGCGCGCGGAATGCTGGTATAGATGGTCAGACATGGCAGATGATATGACTTCTCGCGACCTGATCGACGTCCCTGCGCCAGCAGGCGAGACGCCTTCCGCAATCGCGCAAGACGAGCTGAACCGTATCACGGACGCTCTCATTGCTGCTTTCAAGACGGTTTATGACCCGGAAATCCCGGTCGACATCTATGAATTGGGTCTGATCTACAAGGTTGATATTGATGATGACCGCAAGGTGGACGTGGATATGACGCTAACGGCGCCGGGCTGCCCCGTGGCGGGCGACATGCCCGGATGGGTCGAGACGGCCGCGCGAACCGTCGATGGTGTTACGGATGTCGAGGTGCGCCTTACATTCGATCCGCCATGGGATCCGTCGCGCATGTCAGACGAAGCGCGCCTGGCGCTCAACATGCTTTGATTGAATAGCAGCCTTTGAGACCCTATGTGTTGAACATGGCCAGACGACCCCGCCCCAAACCCGTTACCCTGACCGACGACGCGGCGACGCGCGTTCAGGAAATCATGCAGGAACGCGGCGCTGGTTTCCTGCGCGTCGGCGTCAAGAATGGCGGCTGTGCAGGCATGGAATATGTCATGGATTACGCCATGGCGCCTGAGCCGCTGGATGAAGTAGTCGAGGAAGACGGCGTCACCATCCTGATTGATGCCAAAGCGGTTCTGTTCCTTCTGGGCAGCCAGATAGATTATGAAGTCACGCCGCTCCACGAGAAGTTCGTATTCCGCAACCCGAACCAGACGGATGCCTGCGGGTGCGGTGAGAGTGTGACGATTGTGCCGGCGACAGCGGACCAAGACGGCTGAAAAGGCGCGCATCACGCAGCCTTTCACAGCCTATTTGGGCGCCAGTGCTCTGAAGTCAGGATTCGTCCGGTTCCGACCGGCTTTTCTGGCAAGTGTCCGCAAAAGCCTGGAACACATCATTTGGTGGCGGAAAACGTGCGTCGACATCATCACCGTGCTTTACGTCCATCTTGAATGGTTCGCCCAGAACCGTCGCATTGAATACTTTCGCAGCCACCATGTGTGAATTGGCCTGGACTACATTTATTGCGGGAATCCACGTAACCTTTGCATCCTGAGGTGATTGGTCGCCCACGCTGACCATGGCTTTTTCACTACGTTTGTATGGTGCGTTCATTTTCAACAAGTCTGGGAAAGAGCCTGGCTGCGTGGAAATAATTGCTGTCAGGCGACTATCACCATTGCAGGCAAGCACGGCGCCCAGAGCCGTAGCATCATCAGTGTAAATTACGCGCGGCGCAGTTGGGTCCTGGTTGGCCCAGGCTTTCCACTCGTTTCCGAAGGCAGGGAGTACGGCCGTGGCCGCCAGAGTGATGGCAATGGCGCTGATACGCGCAAACTGACGTTTCGTCTTCATTTTGGTCATCCCGATTTGGCCCCCGGGACGTCCTGAGCCCTTATTGAATATCAATAAATGCATCGTGCGTAAAGACTTGATTCTGGCTGTTGCCGGATTTCAGGCCTTGGAGAAGGCGGCCGGATCGTCGGACGTCGGCCTGGATTGCGATCCGTTCACTGGATCCGGGATCAATGTGGCGCGGAAAGGCTGTGCACCACGCGCTTCGGCAACAAGGGTGGCCGTGCGGGACTCCACGGCGTCCGTCAGGCGGGCCATGAACTCGTCCTTGGGAAGGCCGGGCGGGATGGGTTCCAGAAACGCGATGATGGCCCGGCCAGGCGTCTTGCGCGTTTCCTGTTGTTTCCAGAAGAGCCCGATATTGGTGGCGACCGGCACCACGGGCACGCCCATCGCTTCGGCCATATGCCAGACGCCGGGCTTGTATCGAAAGTGATAGTCGACGGGGGCGAGGTGGCCTTCGGGGTAGATCAGGACCCGGCGGCCTTCCTTGCGTGCTGTCTCCATGCCCTCGCGCAGTGATTCGGCCTTGCGATCGCCGCCGCCGCAGGTGTCGATAACGATGGCGCCGAGCTTGCGGAGGATACCGCCGACAAGAGGAAATTTCTCGAGATGGTCACCTGTCACGAAGGCAAGGTTCTTTATTTCCGGATAGATCATGTAGCCGTCACCCCAGCTCTGGTGCTTGGCGGCGACGACAAACGCGCCATCGGGAAGATTTTCGCGGCCGCGGACCTCTTTGCTGATACCGCCGATGAAGCGCAGGTTGAGGTTCATTGCGCGCGTGTAGCTGCGAATGATGATGCTGACCGGCCCGCGCCCTGGCAGCACCAGGAAGGGCAGGGAGGCCAGTACATATATGACTGACAGCAGGTAGTAGGTGACCGTGAAGAGGATGCCGCGCATGAGTGTGAGCTTTCTTGAAGTCGAGGCCAGGTATCGCATTCAGCCTGAATGAAGAACGGCAATGATTGCCTTGGTGAAGGCATCGGCATGTTGTGACAGGGGGCCGGGCAGGCGATTGTAGATCTTGTTCTGCCCGGCCTGCATGATCACGCCCAGCGCCATAGCCGCCATAACGGCCGGGTCGCCTTTCGGGATGATGCCGTCCTGCATCAGGCCCGCAATGACGCGTTCCGTGATCGATACCGGGTCATCCTCCCGGCGCTTGTCATAGGGCAGGTATCGGTTCAGCGAGACAAGGTGGAAAGAAAACAGGAGGAAGTCTTCGTCGGCTAGCTGGCAATAGGCGGTCACTGCAGCCCCGACTTTTTGCTCAAGTGAGCCCTCACCAGCGAGGGCTTCCATCATCATCGTTCCGAGCCGGTTATGGGTTTCCATGAAGAGCGCCAGCGCCAGCTCGTCCTTGCCCTTGTAGTGACGATAAAGGGCACCCTCCGAGACGCCAGCTTGTTCCGCGATTTCGCGTGTTGTGGCCGCGTCCACGCCCTCGTGGATGAACAGCTTCAGCGCTGCACGCTCTATCTTCGGCCGCGCATTGCGCGCACGAGGTTTCCTGGCGGATTCATGTGCGGGGATTGCAGATCTAGCCATTTATTGTCTTCCTTGGTTCAGCGGCGGTTTAGCATGGGAAGACTCACTGCGCAAGTGAATAATCGCTCACTAATACACGGACTGGCCTGTGTCATTTGACAATGGCCAGTCTTGGAGGATGCTGCCTTTTAGACGAAAGAAGGAGAATAGCATGTATCGCGCAATCATCTCGAGCGTGATGTTTGGAATGACCGCAAGCGCAATGGCGCAGACATCGACCGCTCAAACGCCACCTCCGTCTTGCTCAAGCGCGGCTCACCATGCGTTCGACTTCTGGCTCGGCGCATGGGAGGTGACGGACATCTCGGGCAATGTCGCGGGTGATAATGTCATTGCGGCGGAGGAGGGCGGATGCCTGCTTGTGGAGCGTTGGACATCTGCTTCAGGCGGAACCGGCCAGAGCTACAATTTCCTCGACCCGGCAAATGGGAAGTGGAGACAGATCTGGGTCAGCAAGGGGGCCGTGATCGACTATTCAGGCGGACTCACAGACACGGGGTCGATGAAGCTTGAAGGTGAAATCGCGTATCAGGTCAGCGGACAGACGGCGCCGTTCACCGGCGAATGGACTCTGAACAGTGATGGGTCCGTGACTCAGCATTTCGAGCAATACAATGCTGATACGAATTCGTGGGATGACTGGTTTACCGGCGTCTACGTCCGGAAGGCGCCGACTGAATAGTGCACGTGCCCTAGGCTGCGAATTCGACCCGGTAGCTCTCGATGACAGTATTGGCGAGCAGCTTCTCGCACATTTCCTTTACGCGCGCTTCGGCAGCTTCGGACGTGAGAGCATCATCAATGTCGAGTTCGATGACCTTGCCGATGCGGGCAGCTTCCACTTCCTTGTAGCCCATCCTTGCGAGCGTATCAGCGACCGCCTTTCCCTGAGGATCGAGGACGCCTGATTTGAGTGCAACGTGGACAATGGCTTTCATCGGGCTGTGGGCTCCTGAAGTGTAAGTCGGGCCCGCTTTAGCCCAGTTTGGTTGCCAATGGAACGTGCCGTGACACTCGTTTTGCTTACTTGCCGCCGGTGAAACTCACGACATTGTCCGTTTCGCCGGATTCCTTGATAATGCCCAGACGGCGGGCGACTTCGGCATAGGCTTCCGTTACGCCCCCAAGGTCGCGGCGGAAACGATCCTTGTCGAGTTTCTCGCCAGTTTCAAAGTCCCACAAACGGCAGCTGTCCGGGCTGATTTCGTCTGCGAGCAGGATTCGAGGTATGTCGCTGTCGCCTTCGAAATACCGACCGAATTCGAGTTTGAAGTCCACGAGGCGGATACCGACTGCGGCGAACAGGCCGGACATGAAGTCGTTGACGCGGAGCGCGAGTGAAATGAGGTCATCATATTCCTGCGGGCCGGCCCAGCCGAATGCCGCAATGTGCTCTTCGGTCACGAGCGGATCACCCAGCGCGTCATCCTTGAAGTAGAATTCAACCATCGGGCGCGGCAGGACCTGGCCTTCTTCAATGCCCAGGCGTTTGGAAAGGGTTCCGGCGGCAATATTGCGAACCACGACCTCAAGGGGAATGATCTCGACCTTCTTGATCAGCTGTTCGCGCATGTTGAGGCGGCGGATGAAGTGAGTCGGAATGCCGACAGCGCCCAGGCGAGTCATCATGAATTCGCTGATTCGGTTGTTCAGCACGCCCTTACCGTCGAGTACGGCTTTCTTCTGAGCGTTGAACGCTGTCGCGTCGTCCTTGAAATACTGGATCAGGGTACCCGGTTCGGGACCTTCATAGAGGATCTTGGCCTTGCCCTCATATACGACGCGCTTTTTCGACATGCGACGAGCCCTTTCATGGGTGATAGCGGGTAAAAGGCGGGTCGGAATCGCCAGCGTCCCCATTCGCTCGCGACTGTTACGCCAAGTCGCGCCGATAAACAATTATTGCGCACACCTGTTGTGACACCCTATATGGCAGAAAATCCTGAGTTTCTTGCTGAAAGGCCCTCCGATGAGCACATTTAATGATCGTGAACGCGCACAAGAGGCCAAGTACGCCCTTGACCAAGAGACGCAGTTCAAGGTGCAGAACCGCCGGAACAAGCTTCTTGGTCTCTGGGCTGCAGACCTGATGGGCATGACGGGTGACGATGCTGAGGCCTACGCCAAGACTGTTGTCCTTTCGGACCTGGAAGAAGTCGGCGAAGAAGACGTGTTCCGCAAGATCCGGTCCGACTTCGATACAGCCGGGGTTGATCGCACTGACGCGCGTATTCGTGAGCAAATGGCCGAACTCACGCCCGTGGCTCGCGAGCAGGTCCTGAAAGACATAAAAGGCTAGTCAGCTTTTGAACTGGACCCGGTGTTCATGGGCGCCGGGCAGTCAGTGCCATTCGGTCGCCGGCGTCCCGGCCTGACTTTGCTCGCCAGAACCAGGCTTTCCTGAATGCGATCCTCAATCTCGCGCTGGCTCAGCGCGCGCGTGAGGCACGTGAGGGGTTCGCCATTGTCGGCAGCGATGATCACGACGATACCGGCATGGCCGCCATACCAGTTCCAGAGATAAGCAGCGCCATGCGACGCTGCGACGGCCTGCAGCCGGGCTATGATGGCCTCGCGTTCTTGATCGTTTGAGCGGTCGAGGTCGGTCATGTCGATCTTGACGAGAACAACGCCTTGAACGCTGAAACCCTCAACAGCATCTTCAATACGCGGATCCAGTACACGGCACAGAGGGCACCACTTGGCCGAAAAGTTCACGACTTTAACCACGGGCTCAGCGGTTGCACCAAAGCCCAAGCTGGTAAATGCCAGGAGTATTGGCAGCAATCGGAGTATCATAGCGACAGACTAGCGCGCACGCGTCCAGGCTGGCCAGTCTCTTTGCCTGCTATTGAGACAGCTGGGCTGTTTGCGCGTATGCGCTGCGGTGGCGCTTGGGCAGGAACAAATCGCTGCAGGCGCGCGATTCTTCGCCAATCGGCGAAAATGAAACGCATGAATAGTGAGCAGCTGCGCCGGATTCAAAGGTCGGCTTGCCGTGCCAGCCCGCCATGCCCGGTTTGCCGGTCCATGCGTTGAAATAGATGTTCCCCGGCGTTTTTGGAAGAAAAGCGTCGCCTTCGACCGTCTTGTAATAGGGCTCGCCATCGACGAACCAGGTGATGCCCTCGGCCGTCCATTCGAATGCATAGAGATGGTCCTCTTCGGCCGCATCGAAGGGCAGGTCAAAGGTTGCGGAGGCGCCAGTGCGTCCATTCCGGAAATAATTGAAGTGGATGCGAGTCGTGTCGAGGCCGAGGAATTCGATGTCGATTTCGTCATGCGGGTTGCCGTCATAGGCGCCGGTATAGGTGAAAAAGGACGAGACAAGCCCGGAGCCCCTGGCTGGCCGCATGACAACTTCATAGCGGCCGTAGCCATAGGTTTTCAGCGTCTTCATCTCACCGCCTGTATAGGGGCCGGAGCGCGAGGCTTGCCGGCGGACCGACAAATCGGCGCCTTCGGCGGACTGGCCGATATTTTCGTGCGCCCAGTCACCGCCATAGGCGTCAGTCGGATTCGAATAGTTGGCGCGGTAGAAAAAGGCGTCGTTCAGCGTGTCGCCAAGCAGTGTGATGAAGCCCGGCGCGGATGGGAGCTTGGCGTGTGCCCTGGACGGGGCAGGGAGGGTGATTACACGGGGGGGCATGGTATCGGGGGCCTGGACTTCGAGCTCGGGTTCGGGTGCAACGTCCGCGACCTCAATTTCGGGAAGCGTTGCGGTCGCGGGTATTTCGACCGTAGCGACCGCTGTCTCTACTGGTTGAGGCTGATCGATACTGCTTATGGTAAAGATGCCAAAACCGCACACTACGAAAAGGCAGGACAGAATGAATGCATCATAGCTTGCAGTGTCGCGCCTAGTGCTTGGTAATGTATCAGTATTTTTCAATTTTATGCCGCGCTCAAGAGGTTAATCAAACCCTACGAAAGCAAGAATTGCGCCAAGCGGTATGATTAACAAGCCTTGTGGCGCACGTCAGGCCGCACCGGAGCCGCCCGGCGTGTTGGTGTTGAGCGCCTTCATGTTGCGCATCATGAAGAGCGGTACCGAACCGACTGGCGTGACAGCCCAGTCCAGTGGCTGGTCATGATCGAGAGCGGGAACCGAGTCGATCTGCTGGGCGGCATAGGCAAGGGCGCAGGCGAAGGTGCGGCCTGCATCGCGCAGGCTGGCGATAGCGCGGTCATAATGGCCTTTGCCATATCCGAGCCGGTTGCCCATTGCGTCGAAGGCGAGAAGGGGCGTCAGGATCAGCGTGGGGGATGTTTCAGGGGCATCAAGCCCCGGCTCGGACAATCCGAACGGCCGGCGTTCCAGCGGTTCGCCGAGCGACCACATCCGCCAGGTCATGCGACCGTCATCCTCGACCCGCGGCAAGCACAATTCAGCGCCCGCGCGGCTGAGGCGCTGCATCAGCGGGGTGGGGTCAATCTCCTCGTTGATCGGCACATAGCCAGCCACAACGGGGCCATATCGCTCCAGAAGTTTCATGGGAAAGAGTTCCGCAAGCTTTACGGCGGCATCGGGATCGCGCGCCGCCGCTTCGGCCCGCAGGGTGCGCATGCGGTGGCGGAGCTGTGTCTTGTCGGGAGCCTGGGACATGCTTGAGAGCCTTAACGCGCGATCTGACCGGCGTCACGCCCCAATAATAGCGCACAAGAACCGCAGACGTCGCTGGGCATATTCACTCCCGTCAACCTAGAGACTAGGTGGGCGCCGGGTGAGCCCGGACCAGGGTCCGAACCAGAATGCCAGCTCCCTGACGATGAGTAAGGTCGCCGGAGATCAGTCCCATTGCGGGCGCCGCAGCCCTTGTGCAACGTCAGATGTAAGCTCATCTGCAAAGATTGTAAGTGAGATTATTCCGTGCGGGTGTCGATGTCGAAAGCGAAGAGTAGCGTTTGCTGACGGTCGGAGAAATTATTATCGGAAATCAGCCAGATGCGCATCGTGTCCGCGTCGAGAATTTCGGCTGCGATACCTTCAAAATTATCAACCGTCATCGGGCGCTTGAGTTTGATTTCGATATCCGACCTTGTCCAGGTGATGATATTGCGATTTCCACGAATCGGATCGTAACTGCGGTACAGGGTCACCGACACCGGCTCGCCGGTGGCATCCGTGGTTTCGTCGAAGCCTACCAGCGAGTAGCCTTTCGGGTTCGGCGCCATGTCTCCTGTCAGGACACCTTTGCCGGTAGCGAGTACCGCGCCCAAGGGTGACGCACCGCCCCCGAAGCTCTCCAGTCCGAACTCGATCGTGCCGGCAGGCTGGAGCGAAAGGGCTTCAGCGCCGTGATTGTCGTCGATCGGTTTGCCGGCCACATCGAAGGGCAGGCCAGCGACAGGCGCGGCCCTGGCATTCGCGCCGCAATTGGCGAGGTCGAATGCCTCAATCCGGTGATCGCGCTCGAAACTCACGAGCGCCAGCCCGTCGCGAAATGCCAGGCCTTCGGCATCACCGGCCGACTTTCCCGACAATTGCGTGCCGTCCGCCCCGAGCATGTAGGCCAGGTTGCCCGTCCCGTCAGGATAACCATCGGACAGCCCGATCCAGACGAATGCGCCGAAATCCGAGACCGTCAGCAGGTTACCATCGGGCAGCGTTTCAATGCCGGACAGTCCGCCAAAATTGACGTTGCCGGATGTCAGGCGCCATCCACCCGCGAACACGACGGAGTCAGGTAAGGGAGGGGTTGCGTCAGCGTCATTCAGGTTGATAGGAACGGCTGCAATCGCGATAGCAGTCGGTTCAACAGCTGGTGTGCCGGCCGGGCAGGAATGACCCCGAAGGGATTGGACCGCCGTGTCAAAGCTCCATAAAGCGGTCTCGCTGGCGGGCTCGCGGACGGGCACATCGACCGGGTCCGGTGCGGCGCAGGATGCCAGTCCCATCAGAAGCGCGACGGCGAAGGCCAGTTTTTTCATGCGAAGCCCTGTCCTGAGTGCGCCGGTATTGGCCTGCTTTTCCCATTGGATAGCGGCATTTGCAAGACAGTTCGCGGGAAAATCGAGCATTGGTCACGGGGCCTCTGGATTTCGAAAGCGAACCCATACATGAGAGTCGGAATGACCCAGATTCCTCTCGCCCGTCGGTCTCCGATTCCACCGGAAACCTGTAACCTCGCCAGCGCCATCGAGTTGATTGGCGACAGGTGGACGTTGCTGATCCTGCGGGCGGCTTTGTATGGCGTGCGCCGGTTCGATGATTTCCAGGCAGAGCTCAAATGCCCGCGTACAGTTTTGTCGGGTCGATTGAAGTCGCTGGTTGATTCCGGGCTGCTGGTGAAGCGGCCTTACAAGGCGCCAGGAAAGCGGGCCCGGCCGGAATACCTGCTCTCTGCCATGGGATTGTCGCTGCGTCCAATCCTGATCGGCCTGACGCAGTGGGGCGATGCCTGGCTGGCAGGAGGTGAAACGCCACCCATCAGTTTCACCAAGGCGGGAACGAAAAGCGCGATTCGCGCAGCCTTTGTCGATGCCGACGGACGGGAAGTGCGACCGGACCAGATTCGCACGGTCATCCGAGGCTGAATGCGGCCGAAATCGCGGCGTCTGGTTCGATAGGGCCGTCCGCTGAAACGGTTCGATTGCCTGCGTTGCCGGAGGATCCGTGCATGAGGGTTCAAAGCTAGACAAATTGTGCAGCAGGGTGGAACTAAGCGCTTGCAAACGCCCGCATGATGCGCTTTATCACGCCTTCTCGGCGGGGTTGCTGCCGAGCTAAAATTCAGGATGCGGGCGTAGCTCAGTGGTAGAGCACAACCTTGCCAAGGTTGGGGTCGAGAGTTCGAATCTCTTCGCCCGCTCCAGAAAACCCTAAAAAATACAGACACTTACCGGGTTTTCTGGGGCTCCGCTTTTGGTCCGAGTAACTTCGGAGTAACTTCAGGCGACAGATTTCGGAACTGGTGCGGCAAACACCCTCGTGTCAATCGGGCGGCGCTTTTGTGTGCTCATGGTCCGGAACCACCAAACATGCTTGTCGTTTTCGGCGCGGCATTGAATGGGGCAGTCGCGTAGGCGCAGCCAACGTTGGATGTTTTCCAGATTGCCGGGCTGGAAGAAAAGGCGGAACTGGGCCAGTCCGTCACGGGCTTGGTTCACCGCTTCCGTTGCTCGCAGCACAGCAGAGTGAAGCTGAGGCAGCTTGCCAGTTTCTTGGGTCGCAAGTACGCCTTGTAGTACCGCTTCCTCGGTGTCGCCGAACCCTTCTAAGAATTGCATGTTTGAACGCAGAACGCTGTCAAACGCAAACTCGCTGCGCACGGCAGTCTCACCGACTATCCGAGCAAAGTTCTCAGTTACTTCGCGGGGCACCGAGACGCCGTTGCCGAGTTGCACTTCTTGAAGCTGCTTGACCTGAAGCCAGCCGCCATTGTCCACGATGGCGGACCGCATTGTCTTCCTGAAGGTCGGATGGCGTTTAATTTCCCGATGGGCGGGAGCGTAGGATTCCGCGACTTCAAGCAAGCTCTGGGCGCGTAGTACAATCGCCGGAATGCGCCCGGCGTTTTCAAAGAAGTACTCTTGAGCTCGCCGCTCCGCCGTTTCTCGGTCAAAGACCTTCTTCGCATCAGAAAATTGGCCCTCATAGTGAGCCATCGCGCAGTCATGCCCGACGAAGTATATCCAGCCTTTGTCACAGAGGATTGCGTAGCCGTTGTTCTTAAACTTCGGTGAGGGGCCGCAAAGATTGCACGGCAGGAAGCAGTCAGTCGGGCTGTCAGGGTCAGTGGAAAGCCTCAGTCGCAAGCCGGGCGTAATGGTCACATCCTTGTGGATGATTACGAACCCTCGGTCTTCGGGTGGCTTGGCATTATGCGCCACCCCTGGAAAGTCCTCCGGGTATTCACTGCGCTTGAGGTGTTCTGCGAATCCCTGTCTGACTTGCTCCGGAGAGACTTTATGGTGTGGGCCCGGCTGGTTGATGTCTGTCGGCAACGAGGTGTCTCCGAGATTTCATGATCTGTTAAGATACTCCCATCGCGGGAACAAATCAAGATCATGTGTGTCATTTCCCCAAATGCACTAGATGTAGGCCGGGGCGTCCGAGTAACCGGCCGTAAAGATGAAGCCGAGCATAGTTGCTGGCATGAGCAAATGCTGCCTCCACTGCCCGAACAAGGAGCAGGTCCATAACGGGGCCTGCTATATGTCGCCCACCTGCACAGTAGGGCTCGCAGCGGAGGCCACAGAGGCGTTGCGGCGAGCCCGGCAGGAGGCAAGCCGCCTGCTCGTGGCGGCGGCGTTGGAACGGCGCTTCGACGGCGAAGCACTGGCCGATCTAGCCCAGCGGGTGAGCGACTTCTCGGACGACGAAGCCCGCTACTATGAGCCACACATCTGGGCGGGCTTCGGGATGACGCTGACGGAGTTCTCCGAGCGGCTGACCGCCACGGCCTGCTCCGCTTCGCAAAAGCGCGTTGCGAAGCGCGCCAACTGGCGCGTCGATTGGTGGGCTCCATGCGTCGCGCCGCTGTACAACTGGTGGCGTGCGCAAGGTTGGCAGACGACCGTCAGCATCGCGGACTCCAAGCCCGAGGACGACGAAGACTCGGAGGGAGCGAACAGTCCATTCGCGGAGTTCCTCATCCGGGAATTGAAGCTGCTCGGCGCGGACGATCTGGCCACGCCCAATGGCGTCAAAAAGCTGCACCGCGCGGTGCGAACGGGATCACATTCCCGGCCCGAAGTGTGGTACGGACTGCCTCAAGAATAAACCGGGCTTGGGCGTCGGGATCGGTCGCGGACGTTTGCCCGATGATCGCCGCGAAATACTTGGCCGCTTCCAAGTAGTTCATCGCGCCGCCCGCGTCGGCAACCGCATCGGCGGACATATACAGAATTTCCTCAGCCGTGACGCAGTAGTCTTCGTTTCGAAAGTTGGTCATTTGGTTCTCCTTTC
The DNA here is from genome assembly GCF_000961795.1 of Hyphomonas sp. BRH_c22. Taxonomy (GTDB): domain Bacteria; phylum Pseudomonadota; class Alphaproteobacteria; order Caulobacterales; family Hyphomonadaceae; genus Hyphomonas. The sequence continues at coordinate 59,404 of NZ_LADU01000122.1, read as the reverse complement.
TGATCAACGCAGAACGGATGACATAGGCGCGCGATAGGCTCAGGGTGCGATACTTCGGAAAATCTGAAAGTATCGCGCCCTGAGGGAAATTCCTGAGTGTGGTTTGGTTAGGTTGTCGCCGCAGGGTGAGCCGACAGCGACAACCTAACCTGCCATAAGAGGAGACCCCTAATGGTAACTGATCAACGCGACAAAGCGATTCAGTATCTACTCGACCTCATCGAAGAACTCCGGGTCGCCGCAGACATGTGCGGCGTCTTTCTGGAGATCGAAGATGGCATCGTCGATATCTACTATCGTCGTGACTAACTGATCAGGCCCGGCGTTGGCGCGCCGGGCCTTTTCTTATGCGCTGCCGATGGTGCGGGCGAGGGTGAGTGCGGCGGCGGTGGCGAGCTGGGTCTGGCGGTGACTGGAAGGGGCGGCGTAGTCCGCCGAGAACACTTCGGCCCGACTGCCGGGCTCGCGTCCGATCACATAGCCCAGGAGAGCTAGGACAGCGGCGCGCGGGGCGCGGTAGTGGTCTGCGAACTCTTCTATGCGGCGAGGGTCGAACCGGACGCCGAGCACCGTCTGGGCGGTAAGCGCGGCGCGAGCGGCGGCGAGCGTCTCCGGCGATTGGGCGTCCAGCGCGCCGTCGATAAATTCTTCGTCCGTCATCATGTGTTTAGAGCCCTCAGAGCGTCGGGCTCTTTAGCCTCTACTTCCCATGCGACCACTTTGCTGCCGAGCCCAGTGACGATGTGATCTGCCGCAGCGGCGATGCGCTGGCCGGCAGCGATAGCCTCGTCCATCAGGGCAGACTGCTCTGGTGCGTGAGCCTTCGTGGCGCTCTTGCGGACGAGGGCGAGCTGGTCGGGCTTAAGCCCAGTGAGGAAGGCCGGGGCGGAGAGAAGGGCAGACGAGACGCGGGGATCGGACTCGGCGGCTTTGACAACCTCCATGATCCCCTTGTCGCGCAGGTGCGTGCGGATTTCGGCGGCGAGCGCCGCGTCCACGCGCGGTGCGACGCGCTCTTCGATCTGGGAGGCATAGTGGGCGATCTGTGTGTCAATCGTCGCCTGTGTCGTCCGTAGCTTCGCAGCGAGGCCATCGTACGCGCGCCGGGCAGCGGGAGCGAGCTTGTCCATCGAGCTATCCTTGGCGGCCTCGGAAATCGTGGCCCAAGTGACGGAAAGCTCCGAGAGGGTGGCGATGGCGTTGCGGGCGGCAGGACCGTCGCCCCGGACGGAGCCCGGCATGAAGTCGAGCGTGAGCGGCTTAACGGCGCGCAGCTGCTGCTGGCGCACAATCTTGGCATCGGGATAGGGTTGCTTGGCGCGGGTCCGGCCCATCAGGGTCTGGTCCAGCGGCGAGAGGTGGGAAGTGTTGGTCATTGTTTTAGGTCTCCTAAGAAAGTCCGGTCACGGACGATACAAGTGTACGCCTAATCCTGTGCTGGGCTATGGCATATTGGGCGGAATCAAGAGGGTGGTCTGGGCAGCCCGGCGTATCGGCAACGTCATCGGGATCGCGCTCGTCCCGGACGGAGTTCGAGATGGCGTGGATAAGGAACTGGCAGTTGTCGCTGATGTAGAGATGTGGCCGGTGCGGGTTACTTTCGGCAGCGGCCTGTAACATGCTCGCCATCAGCGCGTGTCGCTCGGCGCGGCGTCCCTTGCGGGGGAGGGTAAGCGACCAGAACTTGCCCGTCTTGCGGATTTCCTCGATCACATCGTCGCCGCTAAGCCCCCGTGCGTTGTCTACGACGCCCGAAGGTTTGTGTACGCCCCAATTGGCACACATGCTGGCAGCCCTCTCGCCCAGACGGGAAGGGGGCCACTCGGACGACTTGTTAAGATTTTCGTCGATGCCGGGCGTGCCAATCAGGTCCGTGACTTCGTCTAGGATTAGGACGCTGTCGCGGGGGATGGTCCGCCCGAACAGGTGGAGGTCTCTCTTCGCACGCAAAGCGAGGTGCGCCACGCTCGGGGAGGACAGGCCCCAGTCGATGCCCACCACCGGAGCCCAGACGTCGCCGTTTATGCTGTGCGGTGCGACGGAGATGACGTGCTTCTCGGTAGAGAATTGGGGCCACATGAGGCCTTCGCCACGGGTCCAATCGCCGAACAACCATTGGGACAGACGCACCGCGTCGCCGTGGCACGCTTCGCGCAGGCGGGTGATGTAGTCCTCTAGGTCGATAAAGGGGTTGTCCGCTGGGCCAGAGTTTATGGTCGCCCAGTGCTCGCCATCGACCGTGTATGGTACGTGGCTGCGGCGGTCTTTTACGTGGCGGTCGAAGATGCGCCCATGCAGCGGACCACCGGGGTTGCCCAAGTAGACGACGCGCGTCGGGACACCGGGGGCGGCGCGCAGGTTAGAGCGTAAGAGGCGCAGGACGCGCTCGCTGGGATACTGGGTGACTTCCTCGACGATTATTAGATGAAAAGATTTTCCCTGAAGCTTGTCGTAATCGGCGGCGCGTTCGATTGCGGCGAGCGTTACCTTGCCGCCGTTCCAGCGGAGGATCTTCTCGGCGCGGTTGTAGGAGTGGGTGCCGCCCGAGACGAGCCCAATGAGGCGGAGAAGCTCCTCCTCAAAGTCGGACAGGGCGCGAAGGGTGCGGCGGACAACCAGTACGCTGGCATCTTCGCCGTATTCCTGTAGGTCGCGCGCGATTAGAGCGACAGCGGCAGTGGACTTGCCGCCGCCCCGCGCGCCGAGAAGGGCGAGGTTTAGTTCGCGGGGCGTCTGTAGGACGCTAGCCTGAAACGGCGACAGGCGATCCATCGGCGATCCTCCGCATGTAGGTGTCCATGTCCTGCGCGGACGGGAGGGAAATCGTTTGTGTGCGGTTGTCCTGATTGATCGTGATGTGGGTAGGCACCTTGGTGCCCTCGTAGCCGCGCCGGGTCTTAAGCAGGAATATCATTGCGGTTACGGCGGCTTTGCTGTCGCTCATCGAAAGTGTCATCAGCCGGTCGACCAGCACGTCCTCCATGCGGGAGTAGCCGCGCTCGATAGCTTCCTCGACTTCGGGCTGGCGCTTCTTAATCTCGGTTAGCGTGCTGCGGTCCATGCGCAGCGTCTTTGCCATGCTGGTCTGCGACATGCCCTTGGCGGCCATCTCTTCCAGCAGGGCGAGGCCCTTCTTACCGATGGCGCGGTTCCGGCCTCCGGCGTTGTGTACGATGACGTCGTCGGTCATCAAGCCCCGGCGCGTTGCATCAAGGCTTGGCGGCTGACTTCGGCGACGGCCTTGGCGTCGGCGGCTGCGGCTTCGTTCCTGGCCCGATGGGCTTCGGCGGAGCGCTGGCGCTGCTCGGCGTCGTGCTTGTCGGACTGGGAGAACGCGCTGCGGGGGTCGTTGGCGTGGCGGGCTATAGTGATGCGCATTAGTCGTCCTTTCGTGGTGGGTGCCGGGGCGGGCCTCGCGGGAGGAGAAGGCCCAACCCGCCCCGGCGCGGGGGTGTTTATGTCCCCGCTGTCTCGTCTAAAGTTACCTGCAGAGTTACTTGCGCCGCAAAAGCCTCGTAACTGCGGGGTTTTCGATCTTAGGTGCTAACCGGCAGCAGGTTGGGGTCTGCTTTTTGGGTCGCCGGAAACGCGCCATTGCGGCCACTGTACCGCGCCCATCGAGGATGACTCGCGCAAACATCTGCCAATCGCGAAGAGCCCAGAGGGGAGGGGCCTATATCCCCTCTGGGCTAGGTTTCTCTAAAGCCGGAAACCCGAAGAACGTTAGTTCAAACGTACATTCGTTTGAACGTAACTTCTTCGTAGTTTCCTTTAGGAAACCAGGATGATTTAAACGTACGTTCCGTGAGTTCCGCCGTGAGTTCCGCCTCGGAATGTACGGTCAAAACGGGATGTCTCCCTGATCCGGGTCGTGCGTCGGTTTGGCGACCGCCTTCTTGTTGCCGTTGACCCACTTCTCCTTCGCTTCGACTGCGCCTTCCTCGACCAACCGGTCGAGCGTCTCGCGGACCACCTTAGTCGACACGCCCAGCAATGCCGAAAGCTCGGCATCGGCCCGGCCCTTGGTCGTTCCCTTCTTGGCCAGCGTCCAATCGTTCTCGCGCAGAAGGTTTAGGACCAGATTGTCGTCGATCTTTGTCGGAGCATGTTCCAGCACCGCGCGCTGCATAGCCGGATAGCTTTCGCCGTTCGGGTGCTCGACCGATTCAGTCCGCAACCACTTGTCGCCTTCGCGCGGTGCATAGTTCTGCTTCGCGGAGGTTACGTGCTGATACCGCCAGTAGTCCTTCTGCTCTTCCTTCGGGAGGAACGCAGCGTCGGCCTTGTCCAGCGGCACCAGCGTGACGACGCACCGCGCCGCATTGACAAGGGCCGAACCGCCGCGCGCCGAGTCTTGCTCGCCGGCAGACATGTTCTTCCGGCCGTGGTGAACCGCGAGGACAGCCGCACCCGTATCGCGCGCCAGAGCCCTTAGCGCCTCCATCACGCGCATCATGTCGCCGTTGCTGTTTTCGTCGAGCCCGGCGTGGGTCTCGACCAGCGGATCGATCACGATAAGGGCGGCGTCGATCTCGCGGGCCTTGCGGAGCAGGGCGTCGTACAGCGGCGTTTCGGTCGGCTTGCCGTCCGTCTGCGCCAGCAGCACGAGGTTCCGCAGGTTGGCTGTAAACAGCCAGCCCGGCTCGGGCCTGTCCTGTACGTGGCCGATGCCGTAGAGGCGGCGCTGGATTTCCATCTGGTCGTCCTCGGCATTGAGCAGAAGGACGCGGCCCCGCTTCCGGGCTTCCCAATGTGCCCAGCGGTTGCCGTTGGCGACCATCACGGCGAACTGGAGGGCGAGCAGGGACTTACCGGCTCCACCTTTGCCCGCTATGATATTGACTGCCCCGCCGAGCGCGATGCCGGGGATAATCCAAGGCCGGGGCTCGATGTCGCCTTCGGGCGCGATGTCGATAAGTTCGAGTTCCATCGGCTTCGGGTTCGCTTCTTGTAACTTAAGCATCGACCTGCCTCCCGTTCTTCTTCAGCCAGTCTTTTATCTGTTGGGCGACATGCCGCTCCGGGTCGCTCCGGGGGTCGCCGTTGGCTTCGTAATAAGCCCGGTGGCTGACGGAAAACTCGTCTACCGGCTCGCCCAGCAGGCAGGCGGCCACGAGGTCAATATCGTATTGGCTGATGGGGCAACGTTCGCCCAGCACTGCGCCGAGGAAGGCGAACTCGTGTTCCGAGCGGGACGGCACGTCCGGTCGATTGACCAGCAACCAGAAAGCCCGGTCGGAAAGACACTCCCGGACCCGCTCCATCGTGAAGCCTTCGGCCGCGAAAGTCACATCGGCCACCTGCATCGTCACAGGCGGCGTTGCACGACCGACTTCGGCCATGGGTAGCCGCGCGGCCCAATCGGCGTGGACGACGCTGCAAAGCGTCTGCCTGCCCGGCTTTCGGTTTATCGTGCCCGGAAGGCGCCAAACGTGATCACAGGTCCAGCAGTTCTTATCGACCGGGACGACGGCGGCCATCTGGTCCCGGAGCCAAAGATTGACGGCTTCGGCGTCGGCTGTGTCGGCTGTATATTGATCGAATCGCCAGTGTGCTTGATAGCCGCCGCCGGTAAACGCCACATAGGTGGGAACCCAGTCGAGGTAGCTGACCAGCGTGCTGGCAACGTCGGGGTCCCAGCCGGTGCCATCGACATCGAGCCACACGCCCACGGCCAACTCTATGTCCGCCTTCGTGGGCTTGCTGACTTCGGCCATGCGGTGCGAGTTGCCGACGAAGTAGACCGACCGGCCCTTCTCCTCGTTCCACCACTTCGCACCCCATGCAGCCTTGCGGATGGTGGGATACTGCTTCGTGTAGAAGCGCCGGGTCTCGTGATCGAGAAACGAGAGGGTTGGCTGCTTCCGACCGAAGTTCCGCAGGAAGCTCTCGATCTGATTTACTTCAGGCCCAGAGGGTTTACTTTGGAGGGCGAAGGCTTGGTCGGCTTTCTCTGCGGTAGGGCCTCCGGCGTCAGTGCTGGGGGCCTTTATCATTGGACCATCCCCCAACTCTCAAGTAGCTCGACGCACGACTCGTCGATCACGACGAGCGTTACCGCCGCCGGGTTGTAGAGCGGAAGCACTTCCACGAGCGCTAGGTCCCACCGGCTTTTAAGAATAGTCCGACAACGTTCAATCGCGTCCGACGCGAGGGAGGGGCGATAGGGGCTGGTGATGAGGGCGAACGTTTCGCGCCCGCCGCAGATGTATTCGGCATGGTCGATCAGCCGAAAGGGCTGCATGATGTCGGAGATTGGCAGATGACCGCGCGCCCAAGTGTGCCGGGGCACCACTGGTCGCCATTTCTCCCGGATGATCGCGCGTTCATTGGCGACGCGGGAGAACCGGAACGGCTTTTCAAGTTCGATCTTGTGAAGGGTCATTTCTGGCCCCTCCGTCGCTTGTCCAGCCATTCGACAATGTCGCTTCGGCTGTAGAGGACGCGGCTGCCGACCTTGAGGTAAGGTGGGTGGCCCGGCGACGCGAGCGAGCGCCCGACCTCAAAGAACGAGACCGATAGCCCGGTCATTTCTGCGACCTGCTTAGTGGTGAGGTAATCTTCCTCGGCCCGTATAGGCGCGCTCTGCGCCTGTACGACCGACATTTCTTCACGCACGATTGCGCGAATACGGGTTTCGATATCCACAAGGATCTCCGATCAAAACAGAATTTGGGTTTTGATCGGCGACAGGCTGACCGGCATGAATCCGGCACTCTAGATCTTGTCTCATGCCCCCGCCTAAACATGGGGGCTGCCGGACTGGCTTACTTACTGCCCGTGCGAAACGGGGCTTACGCCAGTCAAGTGTTACATAGGCGAATATCGTGCCAACTTAAAGGCTCAACTTCGCTTCTACAGTATTGGCGATGCGCTGGGCCCAATCAGCAACAATATCGGGGGCAATATTGCGATGGCCATACAGGTCGGTCGTGCTCCGCTTCTCGCTATGGTTCATCAGCCGCATAACGATCGGGAAGGGGCACCCCGCCTCTACTTCGGCCACGTACCGCCAGAAGTGGCGCAGGGCGTGCTCGGAGCAGAGGTGCCGAATGGAGGGCGGCTTCGGATTGACGATGTGGCCCGACTGTCCCGGAAAGATCCACTCGCCCATGCGAGGCATGTCCCGGACGACCGCCAGCGCCTGATTGGACAGTGGCAAGTCGAACGCCTTTTCCGCCCCTCCCTTGGGCTCGGGCAGGTAGAGCCAGCCGTTGCGCAGGTTGTCATGGCGCGCGGTCTTCACATCGTTCTCGCGCAGCCCAGTGAGGGCAACGAAGCGCCAGTAACCCCGGACGACGGGGGACTCGGCGCGTTGGATTTCGGACCACCATGTGTCTGGGTCAATGACTCTGCGCTTGGACGAGGGCGGTTTTAGCCCGCCAATGCCCTCACCGGGCCACGGGTCGTCTGAGACGGCTCGGTGCATCGTGCCCCAGTGGCGCAAGATGTCGTTGGCGGCATGTACCGAGGACTTGGCAATTTCAAGTTGTAGGGCGGACACCTGCCGCTTTGTCCAAGAAGTAAGCGGGCGGTCCATCTGGTCGCCCAGATGCTTGCGGAATTGCCGGCGGCGGTTCTCTACCGTGGCTTCCGACGCGCCGTTGGCCAGCGCCCGCTGTGCCCAATGCTCTAATGCTTGGGACAGGGTATCGGCCCGCGAAGAGCGACCCCGCGCGGCGAGGTCGGCGGCGCGGTCGCGGGCGGCGCGCAATCCGAACTCGGGCCACCGGCCCAGTGTGATGCGGGCACCGCCGCTACGCTGGAACACCCACGCCTTGCTGCCGGACTTGCCAACCCGGCACCCCAGACCGGGATTCTGCTTGCACCAATAGAGGCCGGACTTCTGGGGGCGGTCCAGCCATGCTTCTGTTAGCGTCGTGCTGCTGCGGGCCATGCGAGTAACTCTCCAAGTAACTTCCTTACAAAAACAACCTATAGTTGCGTAGTGCAGAAAAGCTATTGGAATCAGTGTTCTCTAAGGCATGGAAAGTTCCATAGTGAGCATACGCTTACCTTGCCAAGGTTGGGGTCGAGAGTTCGAATCTCTTCGCCCGCTCCAGAATAACGCCCATAAAAATCAATAAAAACAGTACCCTAAGGGGCCTTATGACCCCCTGCGTCTGACTGTGTGCGGATTTTGACCTACAAACAGGCCTACAATCGGGGTTGGGTCGTGGATAAAGAGTGTCCGTCGTCAGGTATTTTGAGACAGAAGACTGCCTGACTTAAGGAGGGTCTGGCGCATCTGGATTTTAGTTAAGCAGCAGACTCGGCGCGCTGCAAGCGCCGTAGTTTCATGGTCCTCCTTTTGATTTTCTCACGTTCGAGCAGGATGGTCTGCCCGCAGCCGGTGTAAACATCGGCCGGGGTCAGGTTTTTCAGGCTCTCGTGATACCGCTGATGATTGTGGTGGCCGACGAACGCGTCGATCTGCGCTTCAAGGTCTCCGGGCAGGAAGTAGTTCTCCAGCAAGATGTGGCTCTTCAAGGTTTGGTGCCAACGTTCGATCTTGCCCTGGGTCTGGGGATGGTAAGGCGCACCGCGTGTATGCTTCATACCCTTGTCGGCGAGATATTTGGCCAAGTCGCCAGAGATGTAGGATGGTCCGTTGTCTGACAGCAGGCCTGGGCGGTGAACGACGTTGGCGGTTTCGAGCCCCGAAGCATCGAGCGCCAGGTTGAGCGTGTCCTGCACATCACTCGCCGCCATGCCCGTGCAGAGCTTCCAGGCGATGATGTAGCGGGATAAGTCATCGAGCATCGTGGAGAGATAGAACCACCCCCAGCCGATGACCTTCAGATAGGTGAAGTCGGTCTGCCAGAGCTGGTTGGGTGCAGTGGTCTTGTCGCGGAACTCCCTGGCGGCTTTCATCACGATGAAGGCCGGGCTGGTGATCAGGTCATGCGCCTTCAGAAGCCTGTAAACACTGGCTTCCGAGACGAAGTAACGCTTCTCGTCCGTGAACGTCACCGCCAGCTCCCGGGGCGAGAGCTCCGGCTGGTCGAGGGCCATTTCCAGAACCCGGTCACACACCTGCGCCGGGATGCGGTTCCAGACGCGGCCAGAGCCGCCGCGCCGGTCTTCCAGCCCTACCTCGCCGAACCGCCGGTATAGGTCATACCAGCGATAGAAGGTCGGACGCGACACGCCGATCTGATCGAGCGTATTCTTTACCGGCTGGTGCGAGTTCTCGACCAGCCGGATGATTTCGAGCTTTTCGGATGCGAGGTATCTCATTCTTCGCCGCCCCCATCCCCGATCACGCTTTTTTTCAGAATGCGGTTTTCCAGCGTCAGGTCAGCCACGACCTCCTTCAGGTCGCGCATCTCACGCTTCAGGCCCGTCACTTCGCCGGACATCGCCTGACGCTCAGTGTCGCCTGACAATCGCTTCTTGCCGGCTTCGAGGAACTCCTTCGACCAGGTGTAATACAGCCCCTGCGTGATCCCCTCACACCGGCACAACTCGGCGATCGAGTACTCGCCGCGAAGGCCTTCAAGGACAATCCGGATATTCTCCTCGGCTGAAAACTTCCGACGGGTCTGACGCTTGATCGCTTGCACATGCTTCTCGGACGAAGACTCTTTCGGCCCGGATTTCTGTCTGATCTTCACTCCTCGTATCAGTTACGATGAGCCAGAAATCCTCCTTAAGCAATTTGGCCGATCTGTCTCACAGTCGCTGACGGGGAACAGTCCTCCTGAGGCCGAAGCTCATTCGGCATCACAAGCTGACATGCCGGCTGACGATCCAGAGCGGCCTTTAATTTTCCAACATGAAGATCGGCGTGTGAACCCACTTTGATCTCAGCAAATCCAAAAAGCCGCTTCGACCTTCACTGTTAAAACGAATTTTGACCCGGCTGCTATCTTGAGAACCAGCTACTCGGTCACCTGTAAATAGGCATAAGGCCGCTGGCCTGCCCAAGCCTCGTTAACGGGCGCGTAAAAACTCCCCGATTTCGCGCAATTTAAGGTACGTCGTCTTGCGAGCGACGGGGCAGGATGTTAATAAAAACTTAAGTGAGAGTAAGGATTTCACGCGTCAGGGGAAAATGAATACTTGAGTTCTGTTTCGCTCGAGTCTTTGGGCTGGGTTCCGCGCGAACTTCTTACAGCGATCTTCCAAAGATTGTCACTCACACGACCTAGAGGGGACAAAGCGGTTGATCGGGACATCACAATTGTTGCAGGCGGCCAGACCGCCAAATCGATCCGTTCTTGGTGCAGCCGTAGGCGCCGTGATGCTTGGGTCATGCTCTAATGCCCAGCCCGTCGTTGAAGACTGGGGCGACCTCGAACTGTCTGGTTACGAACTGTCATTCTCAGAGGAGTTTGACGGCCCTCTCGACGTGTCGAACTGGGGTTGCAACACGAAATGGATCGCGCACACGCCCTGGGCGGGAGATTTTGGCGCGGCGGCTTTCTCCGAGCCGAGGCTCGGTTTTCCGTTTACGATCTCTGACGGGATCCTGGCAATCGAGGCGCGCCGGGCCGAAGATGGCAGCTGGTGGTCAGGGCTGCTGGCATCATGGGACAAGTGCGGCAGTGGTGCGGCGGCCCAGTACGGATATTTCGAGAGCCGGCTGCGCGTTCCAAAAGATCCTGGGTTCTGGCCCGCGTTCTGGCTGATCGGTGTCGTCAGTGAACCGCACGGGACCGCCGAGATAGACGTCTTCGAGCACTATACGGTCAATACCGGGTCTTTTTCGACAGGTTTCCACAAGCACCCCGGCTCAGATGGTTCTCCAAAAATAAGTGACGGTCTGACTTATACCATTCCTAACGGCACGCGGCTTTCCGATTTTCACCTCTACGGCGTTCTGATCGACGAAAAGGAAATGGTCATGTACTTTGACCGAAAGGAAATCTGGCGCGCACCAATGCCCCCTGAGTTCCGCCAGCCCATGTACCCATTGATCGACCTGGCCGTCGTCGCGAACGATATCAGCGCCGACACACCGGACAGGGCCAAGATGTTCGTCGATTACGTCAGAATTTATCAGAAACCTTGGTAGCCGATGCAGACGGGACGCAGAATGTGAAGAAATTCTTGGAAGCAGCTGCCATGCCATTGATCCGCTATGCGTCACGTTCTTATGTTGCCGGCGATAACGCGGCGTCGGCCGCCAGGCTGGCCGAGACCGCGTCTCAGCACGGATTTTCTTCCACGCTCTGCTACTGGAATGACGGGCGCGAGGAGCCGGCTTTGGTGGCCCGCAGGTATCACGAAGCGATCGATACGATCGACAGGGCGCGGCTCGATTCATACCTTGCGCTCAAGATTCCGGCGCTTTGGGACAATTTCGATCTGGCTGCGGAGATCGTCACTCATGCACGCGCCTGCAGGGTTCCGGTCGTGCTCGATTCACATGCGCCGGAACAGGCCGATGCGAATTTCGCTTTCATCGAAAAGGTTGGTCCTGATGGCATGGGCTGTGCGATTCCGGGCCGCTGGCGGCGGAGCGCAGCGGACGTCGAACGGGCCATTGCGCTCGGTGTTCAAGTACGGGTGGTGAAGGGCCAGTGGGTCGATCCCCAACAACCGGACATCGATCTTCGGGCGGGCTATCTCGCATTGATCGACCAGCTCGTGGGCCGCGCGAAGCATGTGGGAGTAGCCACGCACGACGGATGGCTCGCCCGACAGGCGTTCGATCGTTTGCGGGCCGCGCAGACATCTTGCGAGCAGGAGCTGGTCTATCCGGATCCGACAAACAATGCCGTCGATGTCGCGATAGATGCTGACATCCCCAGCCGACTGTACATTCCTTTTGGCACCGCCTGGCTGCCCTATTCGGTTTCGCGCGCCGCGCAGAAACCGGAAGTGCTGCTCTGGCTGGTCAAGGACCTTTTTACGTCAAATCGATTTCAAATGCCGACCCGGCGCTCTTCGAGCGATGGCCTGGCCCAATAAGACTGGACGCCGATCCGATGAACAGAATCGATATGAGCGCAAATGAACGTCTCGACAGCGGCCTGACCGCTCGGCCGGAGAGCGATAAGCTTGACCTAAAGTCAATTCTTTTCGTTATCCAGCGTCGATCGCGGCTGATCCTCTCGATCATCGCCGGCGTCATGGCCTTGACACTTTTCCTTACCAGCCAGCTTAACGACGTCTACACGGCCAGCGCACGCGTGCTGATCGACACGCGCGATCGGCAGATTATTGATGACAAGATATCGACGACCGCACGACCGGATTCGACCCTCATGGACACGGAAGTCAAGCTCATCATGTCGCGCAAGGTGATGAACCGTGTGTCCAAGCAGCTCAACCTGGTCGAAGATCCTGAATTCAATCCGCTGCTGACGAAGCGGAGTGCATTCGAAAAATTCACGGACGATGTGTCGGCCTGGCTGGCGCGTCTGGCGTCGCCGCGGGGCAGCCCAGCAACCATCGCGACCACCGAAGACACTGACGATAATGCTATTCTTGACACGGACAGCACGCCGGCGGAACGCCTCGCCTTCAAGCTGTCTACAGACCAACTGGAAAGGACTGTTCTGGCCTACCGCGATGGATTGACATTCGTCATCCAGGTCAAGGCGACGAGCCGGGATCCCGAAAAGGCGGCGGCTATCGCGAACGCCGTCGTCAAGGCCTATATCGATGGTCAGCTTGAATCGAGGATCGCAGAGACCCAGAAGGCAAGCGACTGGCTGGAGCAGAGGCTCGAAGTTCTACGCAACGACGTTCGGGATGCGGAGAAGTCGGTTGAGGCGTTCCGCTCAGAGCAGGGCATCATCGAGGCCGCCGGCATCAGTACGATCGAAGCCAAGATCGCCGCACTGACACCACAGCTGCTGATCTTGCAGGCCGATCTTGTGGAGAAACAGTCGCGATACTCGGAAGCCTTGCGGCATTCGGGCGCGGATACCGATTCGGCCGACAATACCGACGTGATCAGTTCGCCATTGTTGACGATGTTGCGTGGTGAGCGCTCCGGGCTCGCAAGAAAGTTTGCGGAAATTTCGGCTCAGTATGAGGAGCGCCACCCCGCATACATCAGGGCGAAGACCGAGATTGCCGACCTCGACAAATCAATCGCACAAGAGCGCAGTCGCATCCTGTCCGGCCTCAAAAGTGATGTCGAAGTCGCGCGCAGCCGCGTAGCGGCTGTCGAGGGTTCGCTGAGTGAACAGAACGGCCAGTTACGCCGGAGCAATATTGATCAGATCGCGCAACGAGAGCTCGAGCGCGAGGCGAACGCGTCGCGGGTACTCTACGAGTCCCTGCTCGGCAGAGCGGCCGAAGTGACCCAGGCGGTCGAACTTCAGCAATCCGATGCTTACCTCGCCGCAGCCGCCGAAGTGCCATCGGAGCCCAGTGCACCGGACCACAAACTCAACATCCTGTTGGGGCTGGTGGCATCCCTCGCAATTGCGGGGCTGACCGTGCTCATTCTCGAATTTCTTGAGACCGGCTTCGTCAGCGCGGACGATATCGAACGGGACATCGGCGTTCCTGTTATTACGACAGTCGCGGAAGCGCGGGGGTTCAAGCTGCTGAAGAGCCCGACGGTCGGCGACCTACTGGCATACTTGACGGAAAAGCCGTATTCGGCCTACGCCAATGCAATTCGAAGTTTGTATGCGGAGATCCACAAGCACCGGGTAAACCGGGAGGCGTTTGTTGTCGCGTTCACCTCGTCGCTGCCAGGCGAGGGCAAGACAACCATGTCGTTGTGCCTCGCGCGGATGGCGGCTGGCCATGGTGAGCGTGTCCTGCTGGTTGATGGGGATATTCATCATCGGTCCTTGTCGGCGCTTTTGGCGACAGACACGGACGCAGGCTTCCTGGAAGCGCTGTCGAGCCGCATCGATCCGCTGAGCGCCATTCAGGACGTCAAAGAAACGAAGCTAAAGATTCTGCCGGCTGCCACCACGCGCAATGATGATCTTACTGTGATCCTTCAGGAAGATTGCCGGGCATTGTTTGCCAAACTGAAAGGCGACTTTGATCTCATCATCGTCGATTGCCCACCAGCTTTGCCCGTCCTCGAGGCAAGTACGATCAGCTCGGCCGCCGATATCGCTCTGTTTGCCTCGCGTTGGAAGAAAACCGACAAAAAAGCTGTAAGACGCGCGGTCAGGCTGCTCGCTTCGCACGGCACCAATGTGGCCGGGATCGTGCTTACGCGCGCCGACCTTCGCAAACAGGCGCTCTACGAACAGTTCAATGGTGAGCACTACAAATTGTATTCTGCCTATTACCATGACTAGTCGGCGGTGATGAGCGAACCAGACTCCATCGCCGCGTCACCAACAGACGCCCAAGGCGCCCCGCATGCCGGGCGGTGGACCCTTGTTTCGCGTGTTTTTGCGCAGGCGTCACAGCTCATCGTCTTCGTGTTCGCTGTGCGCTTTTTGTCACCGGCCGAATTCGGTTTGTTTGCGCTGGTTCAGGCAACATCCGTGATCCTTTTCATCGCGGCGAGCGCCGGTTGGCGCGAAGTGATCGTCAGCAGCGTGGAGGACCAGCATGATATCGAGCAGGTTACAACTTATGCCCTGGGAAGCGGGGCGCTTCTTTGCATCGTCGGCCTTGTCATCGCAGGTGCGATTGAAGTCTTTTTGCCGGGCGGCCGTGCTTCGCCCTTGATGGCGCTGTTTTCCGTTTGCGTTCTGGCCGCACCCGTTTCCAACGCATTTGCAGGAATGCTCGTACGGACAGGCCGTGTTTTTGACTTTGCTGCGAGCAGCATTGCCGCCGAAGTCGTGGGTTTCGTTGTCACGCTCTCAACATTATTCGCAGGACAGGGGGTCTTCTCGCTGGTGTTCGGAAAAATTGCCTACCAGGTTTCGGCCACTGCGCTAATGTGGTTTCAAACACGCTGGTTTGGACCGTTTGTCTGGCGCGGCCCCCGGACGCGTCTGCTTGTCTCCACATCGGTACATGTCTTCATGAACCGGTCGATCCTGTTCCTGCAGAACAATGGCGCAACGTTTGTCGTCGGCGCTTTTCTCGGTCCTGCGAGTGTCGGCTTTTATCGGGCTGCAGAACGCGTCGTGGCTTCGGTCGCAGAACTTGTGATGGAGCCCGTGCGCATGATCGCGTGGGTGTATATTCGACGAGCGGCTGAGAGAGCCGGCGACGGACCCGGCAGACAGGCTTACCTTGCAGCCGAAGCTACCCGGATCCTGCCGATCATGATGATGGCTGTGTCTCCGGTCCTCGTCGGCCTGTGTTTGGTCTCGCATGATGTCGTGACGCTCGTTCTGGGACCCGAATGGGCGCCTGCTGCGCCGGTTGCGGCGATCCTTGCGATCAGCGGTATTTCATACGTACCCGGAACACTTACTGAGCCCCTTCTCTCACATATCGGCCAGGTCAAGCAGATGCCGCGGATCTTGTTGCTGAATTGTGCTGTAACGCTTGTCTTCACTTTCGTCACGGGCAGCTTCGGCCTGATCCCGCTTGCCCTCTCGACACTGGCATCGGGGCTATTCAGCTTCATTACAACGCTCTGGATCATGCAGAAATATGGCGAATTATCATGGCGTGCGGCTGCCCGCCAGACAAGGCCCGTTATCGTGCCGTTGCTGGCGATGGTGACCGTTGTGCTGTTGCTGCAATGGGCCGGCGCAAGTTATGGCATACACCGGATTCTTATTCTGGGCGTACAGGTGCCTGTTGGTGCCGCAGTTTACGTGGCGCTCCTGTACCGCGTGCGACCCGACGCAGTCCAGCAGATCGTGAGCCTCTAGACCATGCGGAAAGCAGGACCGGATGTTTTTCCCTGCGAACACCTGGCAGTGTCCGCCCTGAAGGTGAGTGTCTGACGTGCAATTCTCTCTGATCGGCTTTTTCATCCTTGCGCTCTGGGGGTTTTTCGCTCTCAGGGGCGTCTCATCCGCCGTTCGATTCACACTCCTGATGATTCCGCTGGGCGCGACGTCAGTGATCGAACTGCCGGATAGCGGCATGAGCCTGATCGCACTTCAGGTTACGGCGGCCCTTACGACCGGTTTCGCTTTCCTGTTTTCGTATGGTGGTCAGCGCCAGACCTCCTCGTCGGGACTGCGCACCTCGGTCGTGCTGATGGGCACACTTTGTGTCTATGGCGCCATCTCGGCATTTTTCTTTCCGCGATTATTCTACGACAAGGTGCTCGTCGTACCCTATGCGGGGACCTATGACGGTCAGCGCGTCAGCGAAGCCTTCTCAACGACGATTGTTCCACTGGCGCCCGTCTCGTCGAACATCTCACAACCAGCCTACCTTGCTGCCAGTTTCGGATTCTACATGGTCCTCTTGTGGATCGGGCGGATAAGGGGGGCGAAATTGTTGTCCGACGCAATTCTGATGGCGGCGGTGGTGAATATTGCGTTCGGTGTGCTCGACTATTTTCGGCTGGACATGTTCCTCGAATATTTCCGTACAGCGGACTATGCGATCTTCACCGATACTGGCATTATGGGTGCGGACCGCCTGATCGGCGGTTTTCCAGAACCTGCCGCATTCGGCGCCACCAGCATTACATTTGCTGCGTACGGACTTTCACGATTTATAGACAGAAATGACAGGGTGGCATGCGCAATCGGCTTGATCAGTGCCCTGTTTGGAATGCTCGCACTTTCAACAACGGCCATTTTTGGTGCCGCAATCATGATTATATGGCTTTTCGCCCGTATCGCACAAGACGTCTACTACGGTTCGAACGGCAAGCGGGGCGCGATGATTCTGCTAGCGAGTTCCATCGTCAGCGGATTTCTGATTGTCGGGCTCTCGTTCACGCCCTTCCCGGACTATGTCATGGAGATGTTGAACACGCTCGTGTTCAGCAAGGCTGACAGCAGTTCCGGGCTCGAGCGAGGATTCTGGGCGGCATCGGGATTTAAGGTGTTTTTCGAGACATACGGTCTTGGAGCCGGACTCGGTTCAGTCAGATCCAACGGCTTGCTGCCGGTTATACTCGCTAATGTCGGACTCATAGGTCTTGTCCTGTTTCTGGGGTTCCTGTGGGCGGTCTTTCTGAAGAAACTCCCCAAAGTGTTGCCGGCCTCTTCGCCGGCGGTTGAGGCGAAAAGCCTGTTTCGTGCCGCGAGCGCCGGGGCGTTCGTCAACCTTGCAATGGCGGCTGTATCGGGCGTGTTGGTTGATCCCGGCATCACGTTCTTTACGTTTGCGGCGATCGCCGTCATTGCCCGCGACGAGATCGCTGCGACGATCCTTCGTCCGAAGCCGCGCATATCGGCTGGCCGGGCCGGTCCGACCGGGGCGGCCGATCATGTGAGCGCCCGCACCGCTTAGTGCGGTCAGACGAGCGCCTGTTTCAGAGATCGAGAATTCTGCCGGGTGACAGCCGGCCCCGCAGCAAATCCATGAAGGCCATCGTGTTGCCGCGCAACCGGCCCCGCCGATCGACCCAGGGCTCAGGCCGGACCGAGCGGACAATATTTATCGCCAGATGGCGTGCGACGTTGCCGAAAAGGTAGGCGCGTGGTGCAGGGCTGCGCGACAAGAGGTAAATTGGGTTGGCGATCTGCGAATAGCCAAACCTGACCCCTGAGGTCCGCCCGCGCTTGACGCCGCGGTGCGCGCCTACGAGGCGGTTGCACTGGATCAAACCCGGCGAGCGGGCGAATTTCGACGTCAGCGCCAAATCTTCGAGCCAGCCATAAAGTGGCAAACTCTCATCAAAGCGGTTGGCGCCAAGTACGCAGGTGCGGATGGCCATGTTGCATCCGTAGAGCCCTTCGCGGGGACGGATGCGGTCGTCGCCCTCAGGCCAGTTCTGCCGGTACAAGGCAATCTCGGCGAGCGTCTGTTCGCGGCTGAGGCCTGGGCCCGTCACCCCGTCCGCAATGACGAGACCGGTCGCCCCGCCAAGATTCGGGCGTGAAATAAAGCAGCGTTCCAATTCGAGCAGATAGTCTGGCGCGGGAACGAAATCGTCATCGAAAAATATCAAGATATCGGCATCAGACGCCGCCCGGTCGATGGCGAAGTTACGTTGCGCACAGGAACCCTTTTTCGGCGAAACAAGTATCTCGTGTCCGGATGGCAGGGGGCCGGACGGAGCATCTTCTTCATTTACCACACTGAATATCACGCGGTCCGGTCGGCGTATCTGGGCGTCAAGATCGCGAACGAGGTCTTCAGCCTCGGCGCGTCGCCCAAGCGTGGCGACGATAACTGCCATCCGCAATGTCTCAGGCGAATGCATGCAGTTGCTCCTTATAAAGATCGAGAAGCGCATCGCGCCATTGCTCGGGTGTCAGCGACAGGGACCGGCATTGGTCGAACGCCGCCTCACTCGCGGCTCGCACAACGGTGTCATTGTCGAGTTGCACGACGGCGTTTGCGAGTTCTTCCGGAATACGGCGGCTTGCGAGGAAGGCCGCGCCTCTGGCGGCGGCCTGGCGCCCAACAAAGGCATCGTCGAATGAGATCAGCGGCACGCCGGATTGCAGAGCCTCAAGCGCCACCAGCCCGAACGGCTCCGGCAATCGGCTCGGCATGATCAGACCGCGCGCTTCCGAAATCAGATCAGCGATATCCGAATGCGTCCGCCAACCTTCCCACTTGATAGCGGGAAATTCTGCTGCGAGCGCAGGCCTGCTCGCACCATCGCCAATCACCCGCAAGCGGCGGCCTGCCGCATGAGCAGCGCGGGCCGCGAGGTCGACTCCCTTTTCTACTTCCACCCGCCCGATGAAAAACAGGTCAGAATTCCGCTCAGCCTGGACCCTCTCGCCCCGGAAGGGGATCACGGGATTGGGGACGATCCGGATGCGCTCAGGTGCGACGCCGCCACGCGCAAGCCATGGCGCCATTCCAGGATGAATAGCAGCAACCAGAGCGCGACTCTTTCCGAAATCCACAAGTCTGCGGAGTAGCACCGAACGGGATACGCGGTACGCCTTGTCTGCCCGGCTTCGCTTGTCGCAATTGGAAGCGAGGCAGGCGGGTGACAGGGGAGTCAGATTGCACACTTCGTTCGTCTTGAAATTGAAGTAGGAACCGTTTGGGCACACCAGGCTGAAATCGTGCGACGAAATGACGAGGCGGTCGGCTACCGGACCCAGCGCTGCAAATATGGCCGGAGAAAATGTCTGCGCCCAGCTATGCAGATGATAGACGGTTGCCGGCGTGTCATGGCGGGCGATAATGGCTCGGATGAAATTCGCTGCCGATATATGGTAAAGGCCATTTGCAATGCGCCCCGGCATAGGCTGCTTCAGGAGTGCGGCGCTGCCGAGAGGCTCAATATCAATACCGTTATCTAGTTTGGCATCGGCTGCATCGTCTCCTGTCACATACACAACCTTCATACCAGCTTCATGAAACAGCTTTGCCGACAGCAAAGCGAGTGCCGCGGCTCCGCCGAGCGCGACGGAACTGTCATTGATGATGACGATCTTGTCCGGTGTCATGTCAGTGCCCGTTCCTCGACATCGCCTTCTTTCAAGGTTTGGACCGATTGCCGCGCGTCGAGGATGACCGTACCATCGGCGCTATCGATGTGATGGGCGCCTTCAAAGAAGCGGACGGGACGCTCGGTATACTGATCGGGGTTCAGCACCGCGATCTCCATAATGTTCAGTCCATAGCCATAAATGCCATAACGGTTAGACTGCGAGGGCCTGTAGAGTTTTCCGCCTTCCTGGAAGATCCGGCCGCCATTCCTCGCAAATCTCGCATCAATGACGATCGGATTGCGTACGTGCGGCCGAAGGTTTTCCAGCAGCGGTCCATCAGCTTCAAACAGATAGAGTTCGGTACTGTGTTCACCGAGGTGCGTGCGTGCGAGGCTGGTGAAGAGCCACCATCGTCCTTCGTACCAGCAAATGGCAGAGTCAACCGGCATCTGACCGTCAAGCGCCGTCGAAACGAGTTCCCAACGTACGGGAAAATCGATGCAGCGCCACACTTCGATCCGGTTACGCGATGCCGTTTCTGGCATCATGTATGTTTCGCCATCATGTTCGTAGACGTACGGAAAGGAATAATGGACTGGATCATCCAGCACGGGAACAATTTCGCCTGGCTGGCCCGTACTCATGTCGGCGGCACCGATATAGCCGCGCCCGAGACGGTAATCATAGACTTCACAGAAAAGTGTCAGCTTGCCGTCCTTCGCGTGAAGGAACGGATCGGCGAGAAAGTAATTGCCATAGGTTCCTGTCTCCGCGGTGCGCGCCGGGTCGAACGTCAATGGGGTACCGGAAGCTTTGACAAGCCTGAATTCCGGTTTCATTTTGCCGGTACTCAAGGCGATCGGCGCGCTTGCGGCGGACGCTAACTTTTTTGTGCCCCATCTGCCGACATTGATCAAATGAACCAGCGCATCTGTATGTGCTGGATCTTTGGCGCGGCTGTCGGTCAACGACGAAGAACTCGCGTCTATCCTCAGGCTTCGGCTCGCTAGCTCCCGAGTCGTCAGCGCGGTCGCAACGCGTCGAGCCTGGCGCAAATTGCGCACGGCACTCACCTTTGCGCCACAGGTGCCTGTCGCCAGAACCCTGCGATCACCTTGCCGGATGAGATCGATGAAAAACACTCCTCCGGGCGATGCAGCCGCCTTCATCCCGAAACCTTCACAGCCCATGGCGTCGCGCAGGAAGTTGTATGTCCAGGTTTCGTTAATCGGACCGGGCATTGAGTGTTCGAGAGTGCGGGCAGGTGTCGCCAGATCTATCAGCACATCGACGGCGCACGCGGAGACACCAGCTAGACGGTCGGCTTCGCACGCCTCAGCGGTCAGGAGCCGCAGGTTTTGTCGGGCGCAGAACTGCGTCCAGCCGATCGCCGCACCCTCGTCGATGCCGAAAAGAACTTGATCGATTCCGAATGCGAGACGGTCCTGGATCGAAAGGTGCGCAGGTCCTTCCTGGCAATTCTGCGCTGCAATGAATGCGAGTGACACGCCAGGCACTCGCAGTATTTCATCTATCAGCTCTGCTTGCCACGCTTCAACGCGGCGGTGCGCATCGATACGCACGGCCACTGTTTGCGAAAGCCGGCGATGATCGTCTGGTTGCATGTTCATCACCATACGCGTCAGGTACACCTCTCCAGGGACCGATCACACGACGCGCGCGTTCCAATCAGCACGAACAAATCAAATCCCTGCCTCTGGCGCTTGCGACACCCGCCCGTCCGGGAAATCTCGCCGCCTGTACGATGAAACAAACGCGATGCCTGCTCTGCCAAAAGACGCTGACGGCCGGACACTCCCGGCCTGGCTGGCATGTTGCAAAAAAGACGATTGCAGTGCAAGTAGTGTCATAATAATTAATCACGTGTGCGGACGTCAACTGGGATCTATCTATTTGAATGACATAGAAGGGGCGACGGGGCGATGCCTTTTTCTCTAATCACGCGAAAAAGAAATCTGGATGAGGCGCCTCTGGATACTTCAATGGCTGGTTGTAAAAGTATATCAGTCAAGACTGTGCGGCCAGTCGACTTGACGGAAGAGCATCTGTCGGAATGGAACGAAATTCTGTTGCGGCGCGCCGATCTCGACAGCCCGTTTCTGTCACCTGAATATGTCCAGGCAGTCGGCAGCGCTCGCAACGACGCGCGGGTCTCGATCCTGTCTCGTGCCGGGCAAACGATCGGATTTTTCCCCTACCACCTCGCGGCGCGCCGAATCGCCAAGCCGATTGGTGGTCCGATGACGGACTACCAGACCGCGATACTCGATGCGGGCGTCGACATGACCGCAGACAGCCTTCTCACCGCGTGCGGGCTGAGCGCGTATGATTACAATCATGGTCTGGCTTCGCTGGACTGGATGGGCGCACGTGCGCTCGACTTCACTTTTTCTCCGCGCGTCGAGTTTCGTGACGGCGTTGACGCCTATGTCGCCAGTCTCAACAGTCGCCAACGGCAGAAGATCAAAGAGGTGGATCGGCGGATGAGCAGCCTAGCTGAGGAAAAAGGTGAGATTGAGTTCTTCTACGACGACAGAGACCCGGCCGCCTGGACCTGGCTTGTGGACATGAAAACGAAGGCTCTGGCGGAGCAAGGCCTGCAAGCGGGATTCGATAGGCTTTGGGTCAAAGCCGTTCTTGCTTCGTTGAAGGCGACGAAGACGCCTTCGTTTACGGCGCGCCTGTCAACGATGCGCATCCGCCGTCAGATTATCGCCGCACATTTCGGGATGCAAAAGGGAGCAACCATGTGCTGGTGGCACACGACCTACGATCAGGATTTCAAAAAGTATGGCCCCGGCGTGGGCTTGATTATCCGGTGCATGCGGGAGGGCGAGCGATCGGGCCTCAAAGTGATTGATTTTGGCCGCGGCACCCAGGAATACAAACAGAAATTTGCAAACGCCCAAACTGCCTTGTGCGAGGGCTCGATATGGCGGACCGGAACATACGCGGGTGCGTTACGCAATGGCCAGGCAGCGGCTTTGGCAGTGGCATCGCTTATCCCCCTTGGCAAGTATGCCGACCTGCCGCGGCGCGGATCCACTCGGCTCATCGCTAGCGTTCGGCTGCCGAGCCGGAATGCCTAGTCGTAAACCGGGGCAGCGCAGTGACAAGGGTCCGGACCCATTAATGGGATTCCTGTCCGGTTCGGATCATGATTCACTGCCTCCGTTTCAGGAGGATAGGTGGGCCCGTCTGATTTCTTCTGGTTTTCTGATGAGCCGTGGGCCTGGATCGAACCGCTGCGGCCGACGGATACGAGCGGAATGGCGCCGGTTGATGGACGGCGCGTCCTGTCGGGGATAGTCCACGCCCTGAAGATTGGGGGCGACGGGCCGGTTGTCCCCGCGACGTATGCGTCCCGAAGAAGACACGCTGCAATCGCTTTGTGCGCTGGGCCGAGCGCGGGGTTTGGGAGGACATCTTCGCTGGCCCCGCAGGTGCTGAGGATACGTCCGACAGAGTGTTCATCGACAGCACCTGCATCAAGGTCCAACGCTGCGCGGGCAGTAGAGTGAAGGACCAGGCGTTTGATCGAGGATCAAAAGCGTCCGGAACGGGGGTTTTGCGCACGGTATCGGCGTTACCAAAGCAGACCGCAACACAAAGCTATACTCCGTCTGCGACGAGAAACGTCGCCCGCTCGTCCTGATGCTCACGTCCGGAAACGTGCATGATTGCAAGGTTGCAGAGGCGTGTCTGACCGCGCTTCCACCGACCGCTCATCTTGTCGTCGATAAAAGATATGACAGCCAGAATCTGCGCGAGTGGCTGGAAAATTGCGGCAACGAACCCGTCATTTCACCGCGATCAAATCGCAAGGTCCTGTACGCCTATGACAATTGAACCTATCGCCAGCGCAAGGTCATCGAGCGCATGTTCTGTAGGCTGAAGGACTAGCGGCGTATCGCAACTCGCTTCGACCATAACAACACCAAATTCATGGCGGCAATCGCCATAGCAACCGCTGTCATCGGGTGGCTGTAATGAGTCTGGACCCTAGGCTGAGGCATCCGGAGGGGTTCGAGAAAAGCGTGTGCCCAGCCTGCGCATCGCAAGTTCACCCGTATCAGCCAGGAGCGTCCAGGCGCCTGATGCATTGTAGGGATAGAGTCGTGCATTTACGATGGGACGTGCCTCTGTTGTCCAAAGTTTTGTCCAATCTGCCTCTCGCCCGAGAAATTCGTAGGCGGCGATGCCCTTGGTTGCAGCATAGCTGATCGTTTCACGCATGAGCAAACTACCCGGTGAACAACGCCGATAGGTCTCGTCATACCCGATTTTAAGGAGCCAGAATGCGTTGTAACATTCGACGGCAAATTGCATGGCTGCCGGAGCGCCGTCGATCCGCAGGAAACACAGGCGCAGAATGCCAGCGTCGGCGGCAAGGCGCGCGTACTCCTTGTAGAAAGCGCCCTTTGCGGCATCGCTTGCCATTGCTGTTCCGGACCGACCTTTCCAGTTCTTTTCCTCGACCGCAAATGCCTCAAGAACGAGGGAATCGACCTCCGCGCAGCCGGGTGAAATAATCTCGTAACTGACCTTTCCCGCTCCCGATGCCAACCGGCCCATGCGCCGGAGATCGGAACGGCGACGGGAACTCAGTTGGCTTTCCGGTGCGCACCATTGAGGCCCGAGCAGGATACGGGGCAGGGCCCTGCCGGGCACGGCATGGCGCACAAACAATGCCTTTCCCCGCGCGGCCCGCGTCATCGCCTGCAGAAAGCTGGAATTCGCCGGGTAGTGTCCGAAGCGCAGTGGGCGCGATGACCTTGCAAGCTGCCTTACGAGTACCTCCTCCGCCTCAGCGTCCTGCGCCGCAACTTCAACCGATTCCCACAGGTCCTCTGCGCCCAGCAAAGTCCAGCGACCTGTTCCGCTGACCGATTTGGCGAAAGCTGCGAGTGCGCGCGGCGCGGACGGGTCGCCGACAATCACGACATCTATTTCACCCTTTGCGAGTGTCGCTGCATATGCCCGCGCCCAGAGGTGTGACTGCATCGGAGTCCGGTAGCGAGTCTCGGCATTGTCCCAGGCACGATCAGATACCTCGCCGAATCCCACGTGCGCAGCCTGGCGGATGGGTGGAGTCTGCGAGTCGAACATGTCTTACGAACTCGCTGCGTCGGTCAAAGACTCACAATCCTCGGCGTCAGGCCTATCTTTGCAAGATCGGCGCGGATCTCTTCCTCATAGACGCGGTTCATGCAGATCACCAGGCCGGGCCTGATTGCGGCGAGTTCGGCTGGTGGCACGATCCGCTGGGCGGTAATCGGCATGAAGTGATTGTGCCGGTGCGGATTGATGTCGGTGACATAATCAATATCAGCCCCCGCATCGAGTGTGCTTAGAAACGACACTGCTTTGGAGCCTGACCCCCAGAGAACGATCGTGTCGCCCGCTGCTTTGGCCTCCTCGATGACGCCGCGCCAATGGTCCAGCCTTTCGCGGCAGCGCCGGGCGAAGGTATCGATCAGGCCAGCCATGATCGCAAGATCGTCCTCACCAGGCTGCGGCGGCTTGGGCGGCGCACCGGCGGCCCGTGGTCTCGCTTCGATCGTCAGATACTGTTCGCCGTATTCGGTCGCGATATCGAGCGCGTCGAAGCCGATTGCACGGAACATCCGCCCGATCGAGCCGACCGAAAAGTAAGCACAGTGTTCGTAATAGATGTCTTCAAACGCACATTGATTGAAAATTCGGAAGGCCTCCGGGACCTGGAAGAAGACCACCGCATCGGTCTGGTCACCCAGACCGCGCCGAACCGTTGACACGAACTGCCCGGCGCGCGGAATATGTTCGAGCGTCATCTTGCAGGCGAGGAAGTCGACCTTGTGGTCGCCATAGGCCTCCGAATAAAAGTCCGGGATGAACTTGAGCAGACCCGGCGCAGCTGTCTCGACGCGCTCAAGGTCGACACCTGGGTCGATACCTACGCCGCGATTGTTGCCGAGCTCAGCGAGCAAAACGAGAAACTCGCCCTTGCCACAACCGATCTCCAGTACATCCTTGTCATGCAGGTCGTAGGTATTGACGAGCCTTTCGGCCAGCTCACGATGGAATCGGTTGAACGTTCCCGAGAAGGCCTGTGTTTCCTCATAGCGGCCAGAATACTCGGTCTTGGCGAGGTCAAAGGCGGTATTGAAGACGAAACCGCACAGGTCGCAGAAACCGAGGGCTATGTCCCCAGTGGGGTAGGCGCGAGCTTCTTCTGGCGTCGACAGGAGAATGCAGCTGTTTGTTGGCACATTGCGCGCGGTGTAGAAGATGCGCATCGGTGCTTTTTCACAGGCCGGACAGAGGCAGGCAGCGCTGTCTGTCCCGAGCGATGTCACTTCGCGCGTATCTGCGGCTTGGGGCATGGCGGTCTCCGCTTGTTCAGACAATGCGCGGCACAGGCACGGGAATAATGAACTTGCCGCCTCGGGCGCGATACTCGCTCTGCTGCTCAAGAATTTCGTCGGCGAAATTCCAGGCCAGCATAAGTACATAGTCCGGCTGTTCTTCGACGAGCGCTTCTGGCGGCCGGATCGGGATCTTCTGTCCGGGCATGAGTTTGCCGTGCTTGTGAACGTTGCGGTCCACGACAAAGTCGATGAGGTCGGTCCCGATGCCCGAATAATTGATCAGCGTTGCCGCTTTCGCAGCTGCGCCGTAGGCGGCGATCGATTTGCCGTCCGCTTTCAGGGCATGGAGCATTTCCATCAACTTGCTCCGCAGATCCTCCACGCGAGAGGAAAAGTCGCGGAAGTAATCGAGCGTGTCGAGTCCTTCGAGCTGTTCGACGCGCAGCTGCTTGCGCACACTTTCACCCACACGTTCGATCGGTTCTAGATAGTAGCGAATTGATCCGCCATGGATCGACAAGTGCTGGATATCATTCAGGAACAATCCGTGGCGACGTGCCAGAGCGTCGACGGAGGTGACAGAGAAATAACACATGTGCTCATGATAGATCGTGTCGAACTCGACATGATCTATCAGATCCTTGACGTACGGTGCCTCAATCACGGCTAAGCCTTCGGGCGCCAACAGCTCCGCAATTCCTGCAACGAAGCCATTGGTATCGGAGACATGGGCAAGCACGTTGTTTCCGTGGATGACGTCGGCGCGTACGCTTTGGGCGCGCAAGTCACGCGCGAGGTTCAGCGAAAAAAACGCATTGAGCGTTTTGACGCCGACCTTTTCGGCGGCTGCCGCGGGCCCGATGGCAGGATCGATGCCAAGCACAGGGATGCCGGCCTCGCAATAATTTTTCAGGAGGTAGCCATCGTTGCTCGCCAGTTCGATGACGAGGCTATCCTTGCCCAGCTTGCGCCGCTCGATCAGGTCGAGGGCGTTGGCGCGCGAATGCGCGAGCAGGGCAGGGGAGAATGACGAATAATATGGATAGGCGGCTTCAAAAAGCAGTTCCGGATCGACTGTTTCGGTAATCTGGACAAGTGTGCAGTCTTGGCAGAACGCGACACGGAGCGGAAACTCGGGTTCCGGTTCGTCACGGCGCGCGACGTCGACCAGCCGGTCGACCAGCGGCGTGATACCGAGATCGAGAAAGACGTCGAGGTCCGAGCCGCCGCATGAACGGCATTGGGTGATTGTCTGCGAACGCGAAGGTGCGAGGGCGATTGTATCTGGCATGGACTGGCCTTTCAGGAGATCGAATAGGTGGGCTGGCGCCAGCGTAAATTGCTGTCGAGCTTGCCCTCTGAAATCAGCTTCTTGATCTGGGCGATGCGCTTGAATCGGTCGCCTTCGAATTCATCGACCGTAACTCCAACCTTGCAGAACGTGTCGTAGAGTTCCTCGACACCGCGCCGGCACGTCCATTGCGGTTTGAAGCCGGGCAGCTTGCGGGCGATATAGTTGCAGTCGACCCTATAATTTCGTGTGTCGGGCGACGCGTCGTCGGCAAATGTCACGCGGCTGCCCGGAACCACCTGCCCGACGATTTCAGCAATGTCGCGAACCCGGTAGTTCTCGCTCGTGGTCCCGACATTGAATGCTTCATTGTGAACGTCTGTCCGATCAGCCTCAAGACTGGCGACATAGGCGCGGGCAATATCCTCAACATGCACGATCGGACGCCACGGCATGCCGTCGCTTTTCATGCGGACTTCACCGGTTGAAAAGGCCCAGGCGGTCAGGTTGTTGACGACGAGGTCGAAGCGGAGCCGCGGCGACAGGCCATAAGCAGTCGAGGCCCGCAAGAAGGTGGGACTGAAGGTCTCGTCCGCCATCGGGCCAACGATCTGCTCGACTTTAACCTTCGACCAGCCATAGGGCGTCACCGGATTGAACGCGGCCGACTCTGTCAGGAAGTCCTGGCCGGCTGCGCCATAATTGCTGCACGACGAGGCGAACAGGAACCGCGGAACACCAGCGGCCTTCGCGAGCTTCGCAAGGTGAATTGATGCGGAGGCGTTGATATCATCCGTTAGCCCGGGCTGGTAATCGCCGAGCGGATCATTCGAAAGTCCGGCGAGATGAATGACCGCATCGAAGCCCCCGAGCCGGTCAGGCGTCAGATCGGCGGCGGTCGCATCGCGGCAATCTTTTTGGCTGCCTGGAACGTCGATGATCTCGCCTGTGAAGGTCGAGCCACTATAGAGATCGCTGTCCATGCCATAGACCTCGTGTCCACGGTCCTGCAGCATAGGTGTGAGGACGGTTCCGATATATCCTCGATGTCCTGTCAAAAGTACTTTCATGGATCTGTCCCTCAATCCCAGATTTTCCAGGGCGCCTGGCCGCTGTCCCATAAATCCTGGAGAATCTGCTTCTCGCGAAGTGTGTCCATGCACTGCCAGAACGACGTGTGCTTGTAGGCCATCAGCTCGCCATCGGCCGCCAGGCGCTGCATCGGAGCATGCTCGAACATGACCCCGTCGCCGTCGATGTAATCAAGGACGCGGGGCTCGAGAACAAAGAATGCGCCATTGACCCAGCCTTCGCCGATCTGTGGCTTTTCCGAGAATTCCTTCACCTGGTTGCCGTCCATTTCGATGTGACCGTAACGGGCGGGTGGCCGGACCGCTGTCATTGTCGCGAGCTTGCCGTGGCTGCGGTGGAAGGCGAGCAGTTTGTCGATGTCAACGTCCGCCACGCCGTCACCCCAGGTGAGCATGAACGTGCCTCCGCCAAGCCAGTCACGCAGTCGCATGATGCGGCCACCGGTCAGCGTCGTCGGTCCGGTTTCGACGAGATCGACATTCCAGTTCGGACGAATGCCCGCGTGGCTTTTGTAGGTCCCGTTTGCGGTATTGATGCTGAGATCGCCGCCCATCGAGCCGTAGTCGCGGAACCAGCGTTTGATGTACTCGCCCTTGTAGCCGAGTGCGACGACGAAGTCATTGTAGTTGAATTTCGAGTAGATGCTCATGATGTGCCAGAGGATCGGCATTCCGCCGATCTCGACCATCGGTTTGGGACGGGATTCCGTTTCCTCGGCAAGCCTGGAGCCAAAGCCTCCCGCTAGAATAGCAACTTTCATTCTTGCCCCCCCTCCACGGGCTTCTCCCGTGCGGATACGCTAAAAAACTGTTCTGTTGCGATCAGTCATTGCCGCAATCAAACTGACGACTGTGCCCCCCGGCGGGGGCCCGCAACCCACCGTTTTAACCGAGCGCCCATGCTCGGCGAAACGTACCGGATGAGATCGAGAAGGTACCGCCCGATCTGAAACGGGCGGAAGGCAAAGCGCGCGAGCGCCGCGCGGGCTCGTACCGGCGACACCACATCCCGGTGGCGCCCAGCAATTTCGTACAAATGAAGAAGGAGATTGACGTGCTCCATCGCGGCGCGCCGATTGGCCGTGCCTGTCTGCCACTTGCTGCGCACGGCCACGCTGTCGATATTGATTGAGCGCTGAGGATGTTCACGATTAAGGAACAAGGCTTCGGGCACCCGTATACATTTGCCGAGCAGAGCGGTCTCTGCGATCAGCCCGCGATCAGAGCCGTAATACTTGCGGTGCAGCGACGTCCGTTTCAGCACGCTCATCCGGAACAGGCCAAAGATCGGAAAGCAGGTCGCAGCTTCGTCAATCGAACGGTAGAAGCGGCGCGCAGGGTCGGCGTCCAATAATGACGTCATTTCGTTTGGCGGCACGGCGATCGTCTGTCCGTGCTGGTCGATGCTGTGAGTCTCGCCGAAGGCCAGTGCAATATTCGGATCACGGTCAAGCACAGTGATACACTCCTCAAGGAAATTGGAGCTCAACAAGTCGTCGTGCGCACACCATTTCAAGTATTCTCCGCGCGCCAGCTCGTAACCGCGATTGTAATTGGGCGCCGCGCCAAGATTGCGCGGATTGCGAAAATACTGCACCCGCGGATCGCGCGCGACGAAAGTCTCGCAGATGGCGCGGGTACCATCGGTTGATTCATTATCCGTGATGATCAGTTCAAAGTCGCCATATGTCTGATTAAGCAATGAGTTGAGCGTTTCGCGTATGTAATTCTCCCCGTTGTACACAGGTAGAGCCAACGTCACGCGTGGCGTTTTTCCAATCAACTTTCCCACCTCAAATATTGCGTCCCTTTACTTTTATAATCGAAAGCACGAATTCAATCTAGTCCTGCAATTCGATCACGACCGGAAAGATTTTTTCCGAATGATCCGGCTACCGCGGACATCTCGGGTCTCCACGCTCTGACAGCTTCGTCGAAAGCGACCAGGTTCATGCGGACGAAAATCGCAGGCTTTGAGAATTTCTTAGAACGCGACTTGCAAAGATGAGGAGCGGAGTGTTTTATTAACCATGTGGGGAGACAGACATGATTACTGTAAAACTTCCGGAAAATGGCGAAGCCAAGAGTTGGCCGGGCGCGGAGCTAACAGCTTTTACTGCGGACCTGCTCGAGAATACTTCAGACCAAAATTCAGTCGAGGGTGTGGGCTGTCCGGATACCCAATCCGGAAGTTTCGGCAATGAGCACTTCATAATCGAGCGCGACCCTTCCGACGTCAAGTGTCTGGCAGGCAGCGTCGCCAAGCGCCGGGACATTCCGTTGGTGGAGTATCAATGGCGCGGCAAGATTTCCGGCTTACCGTGGAAGAGGGCTTACGATATCGGATTGTCAGCGTTCGGGCTTGTTCTGACATTTCCGCTGATCTGCCTTGTCGCGTTCGTGCTACATTACCTGCTCCGCCGGCCGGTGTTAATGCGCCGTCAGGCGGTTGGCGCACGTTGCCGTCTGTTTGATGTCCTGATCTTCGACACGACCGAGACGCCGGCAGGGAAGGGCCCTGCATCCGTTTTGGACGACGGGGAGGGCACCCGGAAATTCCTGGCGTTCTTGCGCAAGTCCAGCATTGCCAGTCTGCCAAAGCTCGTCAACGTGCTTCGCGGCGAAATGAGCATTGTCGGTCCGCGGCCCATCATGCCAGAAGAACTGGAAGTGTATGGTCTTGATGTTATTCACTATTTGCGGAACCGCCCGGGCTTGACCGGCCTTTCCCAGATCACACTCGGCCGTGACGCCGGCACGTTGAAAAGAAATCTGTTGGACCGCCGGTACTCCCTCCAGCGGACCTTCTGGATGGATGTCCATATTTCAAAGCGTTTCGTTTCACGCATCCTATCAGGCAAGCACTTCGCGTAACATGTCCGCTAAAACCAGCACCCTTCACGCCGCGGTTCCGATCAGTTCCTGGTCGCACTTGGCCCGCGAGATGCCGCCGTGCGCGATGCGTGTTGCGATCATCCACTATTGGCTGACCAATATGCGCGGAGGCGAGAAAGTCCTCGAACAGATCTGCGAGATGTTTCCTGAGGCGGATATCTTTACCCATGTCTATGACGAAAAAGGCGTGTCCGACCGGATCCGCAAGCACCGCGTCAATACAACCCTGATACAGTCACTGCCTTTTGCGCAGAAGCACTATCCCTATTATCTCAGCCTGATGCCGCAGGCCCTTGAGCAGCTCGATCTGAGTGAGTACGACCTTGTCATTTCCAGCGAGGCCGGGCCGGCCAAGGGTGTGATCACGCGGCCGGACTCTCTCCACATCTGTTACTGCCATTCGCCGATGCGATATATCTGGGACCAGTACGGGCAGTATTTCCGCCAGGCTGGATGGATGTCACGCCTGGGTATGCTGGCCTTCGGGCAATCCCTTCGGTCATGGGATGTCACGTCAGCGGCGCGGGTTGATCACTTCATCGCCAACTCGAACGCCGTTGCGATGCGTATCCAGAAGTTCTGGCGCCGTAAGGCGGAAGTCATTCCGCCGCCGGTGGATACAGCGAGGTACAAGCCAAACGGTGACCGGGGTGAGTTCTATTTGTATGTTGGTGAATTCGTGCCCTACAAACGCGCGGATCTTGCAATTGAAGCCTGCACGAAGCTCGGCCGGCGGCTCATCGTTATCGGCGACGGTAACGGCGTGGCCGGACTGAAGAAGATCGCCGGCCCGACTATCGAGTTTCTCGGACGCGTCCCCAATCAGGTTCTTGCGGACCATTATGCCAACTGCAAGGCGCTGCTGTTTCCGGCTGAAGAAGACTTCGGAATCGTGCCCGTTGAAGCTTTGGCGTCAGGCGCGCCGGTCATCGCATTCCACCGCGGCGGAGCAAAAGACTACGTCTCGCCTGGGGAGAATGGTGTGTTCTTTGACGAGCAGACGATCCCATCGCTCGTCAATGCGATGATGCGGTTCGAGGCTGTCGCCGACGGGTTTGATCCTTATGCAATCTCCCGCGGAGCGAGTTACTTCGATACGCCCCAGTTCATACGGCGCATGCAGAACGCGATCCTCGAGCAGATGTCGCTACGCGCCGACCAGCGGAAATGGATCGGTCAGTTGCGCGATCGCTGGGCGAAGGTTGATCAGAGAATCGCGCCGCAAAGTGCCAGCGATGTAATGGACGCGATGGATGAGGCTTCGGCCTGACGCCTCTGCACACTCAGGCCAATCCAATCAGGTTGCCTCTTGCAAATCCGTCAAGCACAGACTCAGGCGGGCGAATTGGCGGTACACTTTGAGCTGCCTCGGCGACGAGCGCCTTCGTCATGTCCTCAACGTCCTTACGGTTGCGAGGCGCCCACGGCAATTCGACATCGTCTGAGCGGGTGACCGGAACTTTCAAAACGCCGAGCAAGACCGGCGCCTTCCCGGCGATGGCGTCGCGGAGCTTGGGCCCGTATCGGAATCGCAGGAAAACCAGCCGGCTCGTCAACTGATCGACGACCGTCTGTGGCTTCACAAAATCGGCCCAAGCCGTGTCGCGCAGTTCGTTTGCATACCAGGCGGCAGCGGCCCGCCACCGGGCTGGCCGCTTTTTCGACCATGGCTTTGTTGATGTGTAGTGCTCGAGATAGGGCGTGAGGCGCCCCCCGAAATTCAGGTAGGTTTCGTGCAGGTTCCAGCGCGGATCGATCGGAGTCCACTTGTCCTCGAAGGCGGCGTTGAGCGCGTCCTGGTCCGGTGCTTCCTGGCAGCCCTCGGGATGATCTTCAAGGAACTTGCGTGCACGCGCCAGTGCACCATCCTTCAGGGTGGCGGGCCAGTCGAACACCATCACGCCTGATTGAAGATAGGGCGCATCAATCTTCAACATAAGCTCACGCCGGCGCCGACGGATATTGCCAGTCAGATAATAGATGAAGTCATGAACAGCAGCGACGGGCCGACCATGCATATCAGTTTCGACAAGCGGGGCGAGCGGCGAACGCACGCGCGTATCAGCGTCGAGATAGATCAGCCGGTCGTATTTGTCATCGAAAATCAGGTCGAAATAGAGCCGAAGGTAGGCAGCGCGGGGCCAGCGACGATTGATCGGTTTGATGCGCTCATCGACGAAGTTCGGCAGCAGGATGCGCACTGGCATGTTCCTGTCAGCAAAGAACTTCTCCGCATTCGCGACATCATCAGCGCTGACGTCGCAGCACACGAGAAAAAGGTCAGCTGCTACATCGCCAAGGTGATCGGAGACGGATTTCAGCTGGCAGCACGCCGCCGGAAGGTAACCGGCATCGGTGACCGTAACAAAAGCAGTTTTCAAAAGTTTGTCCCCCCCTAGAGCGTCGAGATAACCGGTCGTTGCGCGTTTATGGGACAATGAGGCGCGCCTTACAACGCCAAGCCGCCTTAGACGCGAGCCCTCACTATGGACCGAACCGCCTGACGCGATATTCGGGGAAGATGGCGTAGGCAAAACCCTCCGGAGTGCGCTGCTGGCGCTCCGACCGGATCCCATAGAACGCCTTCAACAGCACTGCTTGTCTTATTTGATTTCCTGCCGATTGGAAGTTATTGGCACCGCCGCCGGGAGTTACCGCTCCCGGCGGCGGCGAGGGCAGGACCGTGACTTCGCAGGCGCCTGGGCGCCGTTGCTGAGTGAGGTCGCCCTCGTTCGGCAGCTTACGCGGCCTTCGGCCACGGTCCGCCTCACTCCCCATCGGCCTGAACGGATACAGGGGCTTTGAGGCCCGCATGACAAGCAGAGGCAGGAAAGATGACAGACCTTACCATCGGCATTTACGTTTCGAAAGCTACGCTCGACGTTCATATTCATCGAACCGGTGAGCACCGCCAGTTCCCCAATACACCAACAGACTTCAGGACCATCGTGAGGTGGATCGTGGACCGGCCCGTCGCCTCGTCTTCGAGCGCGCGATGGGCGGGCAGGCCTGCCACTGTGCAAGGTCAATCCGCGCTAGGCCAAGCGCTTCGGCGAGACATTCGGCCAGCTGGCGAAGACAGACCGCATCGACGCAGGGATGCTCACCCACTTCGGGGCCTTGATCGAACCGGACGTGCGCCCGGCGCCCTCGAAGATCATCGGTGATCTCAAGGACCTGCATGTGGCCCGCATGGCCCTCATCAAGGACCGCGCCGCAGCCAGGAACCGGGAGAAATCGCTACAAAGCTCGTTGCTGAAATGCCAGTCACGCGAACGCCTCGCCCAGGTAGCGCGCCATCTGGAGGCCATCGAAGACAGGATGCGGGCCATTATTGAAAGCGACCAGGACCTTGCCAGAAGGCTTGGCGTCCTGACGTCTATCCCCGGCCTCGCCACACGTTCAGCCTTTACCCTGATCGCCGACATGCCAGAGCTCGGAACTCTCGACAGTCAGGCCATAGCCGCCCTCTCGGGAACTGCGCTCATGACCCGCCAGTCCGGCAAGCGGACGGGCAAGGCCTTCGTTACCGGAGGCAGGGTAAATGTCCGTCAGGCCCTTTACATGCCAGCTCTGGTCGCTGCCCGGTTCAATCCGGACTTCGCTGCCATGTGCCAGGCCATGACGGCACGCGGTAAACCACCAAAAGTCGCGCTCACCGCAATCATGCGAAAACTCATCATCCTCGCAAATGCCCTCATCAGGGCTGACCGGAAATGGGAACCAAGACTGGCTTGACCAAGACGGATACTGGTCAGGCGCTGGGATGGAATGGAAGAGCGCCCCAGCCGTGGCGGATAAACCGCATCATAATCAACACTCAGATCGGCAAACGCAGCATCTACAAAATCACGGATCGTCCGCAACGTATGATCGGGCCGCACCTGATGTTCAAAATCCACATATGAGAACAGTGAGCCGGACCGAACATCCAATCCGCGCATCGCACTTTTCCTGCTCCCAGCAGAAGAAATGAATCATGCTTCGAAGGCCGACGCTATCGACTTTTTCAAAAGCCTGCCAGCGGGCTGGAACGCTTCTTGCAAATTCGACGGCCAGCGCGTTTGAATGGGTAGGGCCGCTTTTGTTGGGGGATGAGTATGTCTAGGGATCGATTCGAGCGGTTTCGTTCCAGTCACTGGAGCGGTTTTCTCCTAATACTCCTTGTGGCGCTGGGCTTGCGATTTTACGCGATCGGGCAGGAATCCCTTTGGATTGATGAAATCAGGACGTACTGGTTTGCCAGCTCAACCTGGGAACGTGTGTGGGTAGAGTATCCTATCCTCGAAGTGCATCCTCCGCTCTATTTTGCGCTTTTGAAGTTGTGGATGGGCGTATTCGGCACGACCGAAGCAGCCATGCGGTCTCTTGCTTGCCTCTTCAGCCTGGCAGCGATGACGTTCGTCTATCTAACAGCCCGGATCGTAACAGGGAAACAGAGCAACCACCCCGCCTGGATTGCCGCCCTGGTTTTTGCGATCGCCACGCAACAGATTCAATATGCCCAGGAAGTGCGGTTCTATTCTGCGCTGACGATGGCGTTCGCGATGGTCGTGTATGCAACGGTCTGGTTCCTGAACAACCCGAACAGCGCGCGCGATCCGATCTGGGCGCCTCGCAGCCGGCCAGCATGGCTTGCCTACGCCTGCCTTGCGCTCGGTTCTGCCTTGCTCATGTGGTTCCACTCTCTTGGTGCGCTCTATAATCTCAGTTTCGCATTGGTGATGGGAGTTTGGTGGGCGCGCGTGCATCGCGCATCGCTGACAGTATTGATCAATTTTTCCCTGATTGTCGCGGTGGCCTTGCTGATCTACAGCCCGAATATCGCCAACCTGTTCAACACACTCTTCAACATGCAGACAGGGGGGTACTGGATTTCCGCGCCGTCATTGGAGCGCTTGGCGGAATTGTTTTCGTTCACTTACGGGTTCGAGCAGCCCTACGCCAACAAGATCGACTTCGCACTGACCGCAATTGTCGTCGCGCTGGCGGGGGTGGGTGGATATGGAATCTGGCGCAGCGGGCGCCAGCAGATAGCGCTCGCGCTCATCGCGTTCTCGTTCATGCCATTTCTGTTGTCGACCCTCATAACCTATGGCCTGCAGCCAACCTTGCTGGACCGGACCCTGGTGCCGATGTTCGCGCCTTGGTCTGTCCTGATTGGCGCCAGCGTGTTGACGAAGTTCAGGTACCGGGCAGGCCTTGCGGCTCTGGTCGTCGTTCTTGTCGCTTACTGTGCCTATGCGGTCGATTATTACAGGGAAATGCGTAAGGAGCCATGGCGAGATGTTGTCGGTTATGTTGCTGACAACGCAGCGCCTGATGAACCCGTCTTCCTGCTGAACAATATTATCCAGATCGCATTTGACTACTATTTGCGTGACAGTGACGCGCAGCTGGACCTGCGCCCGCTTCCGGACCGCTTTCCAGCCAATCGCGATACTTATCTCTATCCGATCGGCGGTCGTTCGGAGCCGAGGATCACCGATGCGCGCGCGCGTGAGGCGTTCGATCAGGTCGCTGGTGCTCAGCGCATATGGATGGTTGCGCGCAGCTCTTTCCGTTTCGAAGAAACGCAGGGGTATGCGAAGGACTATTATGCTACCCATTCCGACTGCACCATGCTGGTCGTTCGAGGCAACCCGGGCATAGTGGTGTATAGGTACGACAATCCATCAAGTGTTCAGAAGCATGAACAGCCCAGTTGTGGATTCGAGGGCGATCAATACGAATACCTGCCATTTTGAGCCGTAGCATTGCCATGGTGGAAGATAGCTTGATTGACCGAAGTAGTTCTGATGAGAAGTTTCGAGTTGGAAAGTTCGTCATAGCGAATACGCTGCAGCCGTCTTCGGATATGCGCAATGACATAGGGAGAGGACTGTTAATGTTCATGGCGGGCTTTGCGGCACCTTTTGCCGGGGTGAGGATCTGTCGAGATGGTTAGTCAGCGACCACTCAAGATCGGCTTTCGTGTGGGAATTTTTCCAAAGCGCTCGGAGACCTTCATACTCAACCAGATCAAGGGCATGGTAGAACGAGGGCATGAAGTCAGCATCTTGGCTGACGAATCGATCACGCAGCAAGCCGGCGGCTCTCTTCCAGGCTGGCACAAGAACCTGAAATCCCTGAAGTTCATAGAGCCAGGTACAACTGGGTGCGGGCGATTAAGTCGCGTGATGCCCTTGCGGGTAAAGCGCGCTCTTCGCCAGCGTGCTGAGCGCGCCATGTGCGCAGAGGTTGATGTAGTGGTGTGTAATTTTGGGTGGTTTGGGGAGAGCGTCGTAAGAAGTGCGCATCATCGAAACCAGACCAAGGTGGTCACCATCTTCCATGGTGCAGACATGTCAAGGAGTCTGCTGGTTGCAAAGGAAGATCCCTACAAAGAGCTATTTCAGCGAGGGGGGCTTTTCTTGCCCATCAGCGCCTATTGGCGTGCCGAATTGATTTCTCTGGGAGCGCCGCCGGAGCGTATAGCACTTCAACGCATGGGCGTTGACCTCAACCAGTTTTCCTTCCGAACACGAATGGAAGTAATCGGCAGGCCATTTCGATTCATTACAGTGTGTCGGTTTGTCGAGAAGAAGGGGATCCGCTTTGCGCTGGAGGCGATGAGTGACCTCGCGGCGCGATCGGATGTGCCCGCGTTCACTTTCGAGATAATCGGTGATGGCCCTTTGGATTCGGCTTTGAAGGAGCAGGTTCAGATCTCCGGCCTGGGTGACAGGGTCGTGTTCAGGGGCGAGATGCCGCATGAAGACGTGTCTCGTGCGATGGCCGATGCAGATGCTTTCGTGTTGCCGAGCATCGTCGCTCAAGATGGCGATATGGAAGGAATACCCGTGGTTCTGATGGAGGCGATGGCAAGTGGCTTGCCTGTTGTGTCAACGCGCCACAGCGGCATTCCGGAACTGATCCAGGATCGCGTGAATGGCTTGCTGGCGAACCAGGAAGATTCGGCGGGACTCGCTGAAATTTTGCTGGTTGCGATGCGCGATCCTGCCGGACAAGCCGAGCGCACTGTATTGGCGCGCCGGACAGTCGAAAGCCGTTTCGATTTGGAAAAGCTGAATGATCAGTTGGAGCGCTATTTACTTGCGCTGAGCGCAGGTGAATCCGATGTGCGCTCTATAGCCGACGAACTTTGACTTGACACTGGCCTGCCAACTAGATGCGGCTCTCCAGGAATGCGTCGTATGCGGCATTCATCATGTCGATATCCGATCTCATGGGCGCCCACCCGAGTTCCTCTCGAGTGCTCATTGTGTCGAGCAGGATGTCGATATCCGCAATGCCGAACTGCTCAGGATAAAGCAGGGTCAGGCCGATCTTGTCTAGAATTGCCAATATGGGTTTGAGTAGTAGCGCAGGGACGGGGATGAGGATCGCTTTCGAGCCTGCGTGGTCGATAATACCCTGCAACAATTCTTTTGTTGTTGGCGGCCTGTCCGATCCGAGGTTGAAAGGGCCAGGCGGGCATCCTGCATCGGCGGCCATGATGGCAGCATTTGCGCAATCCTCGACGGCGACCATCTGGTACCGGTTGGTACCTGATCCGATCATGGGCACAGGCAGGCCGAGCCGGATGAAGTTGAACAGTTTGCCGAGAATTCCAAGGCGTCCCGGACCTGTGATGAGCCGCGGGCGGAAGATCGTTGCGTTCAATCCCGGTTCGTTGCGAAGCAAGGCTTCGGCGTCACGTTTGCTGGCGCCGTAGGGACCAAGCGGGTTTTGCGGATGAGTCGGCTGAACGGGCGAATGCTGTGGTTTGCCGTAGGTCATGTCGGTGGAAAAGAACACGAGCCTGTTGGCGCCGCCTTTGCGCATGGCGGCCAAGACGTTACGAGTGCCATCCACGTTGACGGCACGGAACCATTCGTCGCGTCCTCGTAACGGGACTTCGTCGGCGAACTGGCGTGCCGCAAGGTGATAGACGATATCATCGGGGCCAAGCGCCAGTTGTTCCAAGTCTGCGGCGCGGCAAACGTCACCCGTAAAGTGTTGAATGCGTGAGGCGAGCGCGACGTCGTTCTGGTGGCGCAGGTCAAAGCTGACAACCTTTTCGCCACGTTCCACCAGTGCCCTGGCAAGGAAGGTGCCGGTAAAGCCACTTCCGCCTGTAATGACGTGTCTCATTGTCAGGCGCTCCGCGAGATCAATATTATCCCGCAGCAAATCAGTGCAATTCCGCCAACCCGCAGAAGGTTGACGTTTTCACCCAGAAAAAAATATCCGATCACCGCAGTGATGATGTAGCCGATCGAGAGAAGCGGGTAAGCCAGGCTGACCTCAACCTTGCCAAGCACGATCATCCAGACACCGATGCTAACGACATAGCAGGCCATTCCAGCGAGAAACCATGGGTTGAAGGCGAGTGAAAAGCCAAAGGCCGGCAAACCAGACATGCCGGAAGGGAGCGGTCCGACTGACAGCATTGTCTTGCGCAGCGCGATTTGCGCCATCGCATTGAGAGACACGCTGGCGACTGCAGTCGCTAGGATAATTGGATTCATTTTTCAGGTCGATCCTATTCGTAAAGGTCCGCTATGCGGACATGCAATAACGGTGCCGTCGGATCAGCGCGAGCGAATTCTGGAAACCGGCCAATATTATAGGGGCTGGAGGGCACGATTTTGCTGTGGCGAGCATCGCAAGCATGTAAGTCTGCGCAGAGGTGGGGACATTACAGACACCGTCGCGCGGCGGGCAAGGCTGGATGAAATCGCCAGAGAAGCTGGCACAGATATTGCGATATTTGTTCAGGTTTTTGGGGAATTGAGACAATGCTGGGCGCTATCATGAAGCAAGCAAGTGAAGAGTCGCTGGATGTGATGGGTGAAAAACTCCCGCTCGTACTGGATTTGGACGGCACCTTTTTGCGTACTGACCTTTTGGTCGAGGGGATCGTCAACGCATTCTTTCGGCGCCCTTTGTCCCTGTTCGCCGCCATGCCCCTTGCATTGGTCAGCCGTGCAAGATTCAAGCAGCGGATCGCGGCGATTACCCAACTGGATATCGACAGCCTGCTTGTCAATGAACAGGTACTCGATTTTGCCGAAACTGAACGTAACGCGGGCCGTGAAATCCATTTGTTCACAGCCGCCCCCCAATCTGTCGCTGACAAGGTTGCCGCGCGGTTCGGCATCTTCAGCAGCGTCGTCGGATCGACGCCCACGCTGAACCTTAAGTCATATCGAAAGCGTGACGCACTCGTCGAACGTTTCCCTGATGGGTATATTTATGCCGGGGATGCGCGGGCAGACCTGCCAGTCTGGCAGGCGGCTGCGGCTGCAGTGCTTGTCGATGTTCCGGCATCTGTCGCGCAGGCTGTTCGGGCTGACGACACGCGGGTATTCGCGACCTTTTCGACGCCGACCAATCACCTGAGAAGCTGGCGCAAGGCGCTACGCCTGCACCAATGGGTCAAGAACCTGCTGGTGTTCGTGCCTTTGCTGTTGAGCCACGAATATCTCAATCCGCCTGTCGTATTGTCCTATTTGACGGTCTTTCTGATCCTGAGCGTTTCGGCATCGGGTACCTATATCCTCAATGATCTCGCCGATCTCTCGGATGATCGCCGTCACAGGACCAAGCGCAACCGTCCTTTTGCGGCGGGCAAGCTGAACCCGCTGATGGGCCTGTTCGTATCAATTGTGGTCATTCTTGGCGGGCTGATCGCATCTGGTTTTGTCTCGACCGGCTTCTTCATCGCCCTCTTTGCCTACTTGGCGCTGACCCTCTCCTATTCCTTCGGCCTGAAGCGGATCCCTGTGCTTGACGTGGTCATTCTTGCGACCCTGTTCACTCTCAGGCTCGTGATGGGCACCGAGGCGGCCGACGCGGGCTATTCCGAGTGGTTGCTGACATTCTCGATGTTCTTCTTCCTGTCATTGTCGCTGGCCAAGCGCTTTGTCGAAGTGTCGGCAAAGGCTGCACGGCCGATG
Organism: Hyphomonas sp. BRH_c22; assembly: GCF_000961795.1. Classification (GTDB taxonomy): domain Bacteria; phylum Pseudomonadota; class Alphaproteobacteria; order Caulobacterales; family Hyphomonadaceae; genus Hyphomonas. The sequence goes on along the minus strand of NZ_LADU01000122.1, from coordinate 18,442 downwards.
GAGATTATCAGCGGGCGCGGGTACCGGGGAGGCGATCATGCATTCATCTCGGCACTGGGCGTTTCCAGTGGGGTTGCTTCGATCCTGATCCTCGTCTTGTTCCTTCGTGAGGATGCGTTCAAGGTGGATATTTACCAGATCGAGGCCTTTCTCTGGGGCATTCCGATCTTTATGACCTTGTTCTTGGGGCGCATCTGGTTGCTCGCGTCACGCGGAGAGCTCAACGAGGATCCCGTCGCATTCGCCGTCAAGGACAAGGTGTCCTACCTGCTCGGTATCGGTCTGGTTTTCTGCATGCTGGAAGCCGTTCTCATCCCCGGCTGATCAACGAGCTGTTGCCTGCCGGGCCAGTCCAACGACTTCGACCAGCGCGCTACGAGCAGACAGCGCTATGGCGCCGCCATAGACCACGACGCCGAGCGGGATGCACACGAGCAGCGTATCGAATTCCGATAGCCCACGCTCACCAAGCAGACGCGCTGTCCACCAGACCACCACGCTCATTCCGACCGCCGCGAGCGCGATAGGTGCGATTCCACCCAGAAAACGCCCCAGACTGAGTCCCATCAATCGGAACAATATCCAGTAGCCGGGAGGTGCCAGAAGCAGGTTGACGATCAGGTAGGCCAGCGCGACCCCCGTCACGCCCCATGGGACGGCGATGAGGAATGCGCCAACGATGACGACATTGCAGAACAGCGACCAGCGAAACATGATATCGGCCCGTCCAATCGCCATGAAAATCGCGCCATGGGAACTGGACAGGGACTGCATTGCCCCGACAGGTGCGAGGATGGCCAGAAGGGGCGCTGCTGGGCGCATGTCTTCACCAAGTACCTGCACGATTAAGGGTTCGGACAGCGCGCAGGCGCCTGCCATGACCGGGAATGTCACGACCGATACGATCTTGAAGACGCGCATGCAGGCCGCACACAATCTGTCTGCATTATCCTTCATTTGGGCCAGTCCAGGCAGAAGGACGGTCGCAATTCCCCAGCTGAAAACCTGGATGGGAAGCAGCATCAACCGGTATGCAATGCTGTAATAGCCGAGTTCGGCAGTGCCAAACTGCCTGCCGATGATGATATTGTCTGCATTTCGCCCGAAGAAATTGGCGAGATCCGCGAGGTTGACGTTTATGCTGAAGCCGGTGATCGATTTCAATTCCAGCCAGTCGAAAGCGAAGCCGACGGGCGGGGCAGAGCGCCACCAAAGATAGGCGGTGCGCGCTGCATGGGTGACGAGTTGCTGCAACACAAGCGACCATACGCCGAGTCCGAGCAATGCGGTGGTGATGACAACTGCCACACCGAGGCCATTGCCCACGATATCCGCGATCGCAAGGTGCTTGAACTGGAATTCGCGCTGCAGCCAGGCGCCGGGTACGATGCTGGCGGTTTGCAGCACGATGGCCATGGAAAGGGCAATGATGAGCGGAATAACAGCGCTATTTCCGTAAAACAGAGCGATAAGCGGCGCCGTGACGACCAGAAGGCTCGTAAAAACGACACCGATGCCGATATTTGCCCAGAACGCGCTTGACCAGAGGGCATCAGAACATGTGTCCGCACGGACCAGTGCGGGGCCCACGCCGGCATTGTTGAACACCATCGTAAATACGATAACCGGCATGGCCATCTGGATCAGACCGAACTCGTCTGCCGAAAGTATTCTGGTCAGTATTGGCAGTACGACGAGGCCGGCGCTGATCTTTGCGATATTGGCGGCCACGTTCCAGGCGCTTCCCCGAGCCATTTTTTGGGCGTGTTCGGTCATCTGCGTGTGCCTTTGGGAAGCGGAAGTCCAATTCGCATCAGAATAACCTCGCGTTAACGTCATCCAGCAGGATTATGTGGCCTCAATCTTGCTTGCTTCAGACGATCAAGCCATACGAAAGTGAACATGATATCGCCGTTTTCACTTTCGCGGAATTCTTCAGGATGCACCCCAAAGGACGACTAAATGCTTAACCATCGACTTGCAAGTAAGTCCCGGATTCGCCTCGGAATTGTCGCAAATGAATTCTTTGATCAGCGGATTAGCAGAATGGGCGGATTTGGTATGCTGAGCAAGCAGATCGCCGAAGCTGCTCTTTTGGCGACCGACAAACGACTGGATGTCGATATGTATTGGGGCGAAGCGCCCGAGCACGTTGTCGGGAACGGCAAGAAGCTGAGCGTCTACGGCCGCCCGCTTCGTTACCCGACCTGGAATTGGCGCCGAGACAAGCTGTCGATTGTGACGAAGCTCGCGACTCCAGATATCTTTCTGACGATCGATTATCGGGCGAACTACGAGTATTTCCTGTCAATGTTCACCAAGGCCCCGATGGTGATGTGGGTGCAGGACCCCAAAACGCCGGAAGACTGGGACCGGATCGCCACTTGCCGGATCCCGGGCCAGGGCGATGTGATGCCCAAGGGCCTTGAATACATAGATTGCACGCCACTGGCCGAATTGGTGAAGCAGCGCCGCCGGAAGGGACTGAAGACCATTTTTGCTGCGCCGTCGCCTTTCCTCGAGGCCAAGATCGAATCCACCTATGGATGCCGCGCCGATGAAGTCGCATCGCTATGCTATCCGATGGAGCCAGCTCCCGAGGGTCCATATGTCAAATCAGAAAAACCGACTGTCATGTTCCTGGGCCGACTGGACGCACAAAAGCGTCCGTGGATCATTCCGGAAATCGCTCGACGCATGCCGGACGTGACATTCCGGCTTTTCGGCAAATCGCACTTCACGGGGCCCGGTGCATGGGCGCCAGATAACTTGCCGCCGAACGTGGAAATGCTTGGCCATACGGAAGGTGCAGAAAAGCACGAATTGATCGCGTCGTCGTGGCTTCATCTGAATTGCGCCATCCATGAAGGCTTGCCGATTGCCTTTGTGGAAGGCCTGCAGCGCGACGTCCCTATTGTGTCCTGTGTCAATCCCGAACGTGTGGCCGAACGGTTCGGTCGCTATGTCGGCGAGTTCCGTGGCGACGGGATGCAATCTGTTGATGCCTTCGTTATCGCCCTGCGCGACCTGATCGACAATCATGATGAGCGACAGCGGCTTGCCGAAGCCGGTCGGACCTGGGCGAATGAAACCCATTCGGCCAAGGGGTTCTTGACCGCATTCAACAACCTGCTCGAGCACGCCGACTCCATGGACGTTCCCGCTTAGCATTTTAAGGTATACAGGCATGTCGGTGACTCCGGAATTCGATGTCATTGTTGTGGGCTCAGGCGCCGGCGGGGCAATGAGTGCACTGACCCTGACCCGCGCCGGTCACCGGGTGCTCATGCTTGAGGCGGGTCGTCACTATGATCCTGTTGCCGAGACCCCCATGTTCAACAGGGATATCGACGCACCTTTGGGCAACCTGCCAACAGAGGATCGCCATCCCCGCTTTTTCGACCCGATCATTGGTGGGGCTGAGATCGAGGGAGAGCCTTACGTCTGTGCCGACGGCACTCAATACGACTGGGTCAGGACGCGAATGCTGGGTGGTCGTACAAATGCGTGGTGGGGGTTTGCGCCTCGTTTCGGACCCTACGACTTCAAGAACCGGTCACGCGACGGGCTTGGTTTTGACTGGCCTGTTACATACAATGATATCGCGCCCTACTATGATCGAACAGAAGAGTTGGTCGGCATGTTCGGCTCCAGCGAAGGTTTCGAAAACGAGCCCGGGTCTCCGCCCGGCATTTTGCAGCCCCCTCCGCCTCTGCGCGCATTCGAGTATTTCGTGCAGGCTGGATTTGCAAGCCTGGGCATTCCATCCAAGGTGGCGCCAACAGCGATTTTGACGCAGCCCCTTGAGGATCGCCAGGCGTGCTTTTATTCGACCCATTGCCGACGGGGCTGCTCCATCGGGGCGAAGTTTCAGACGACAACGTCTTTTATACCGATGGCTTTGAGGACCGGAAATCTGACTTTGCGCACAGATGCTATGGTGATCCGTGTAAATACAGATGCCGATGGGCGGGCAACCGGCGTGACATATGGCAACAATAAGACGGGTGAGCGCATCGACGTTACCGCACGTGCGGTCGTTTTGGCGGCGAGCACGTTTGAGACTGCTCGAATAATGATGAATTCAAAGTCCGCAAGCCACCCGCACGGGCTTGGTAGTCGCAGCGGACAGCTTGGCCGCAATATTGCCAACACGGTCAATTTCCTTGTTGACGCACAATTTCCGCTTTTGGAGGACCGTCCGCGTTACAATGAAGATGGTGTATCTGTCCCCCATATGTACATACCCTGGTGGGGTTATGAGGATCAGAAACAAGGCAAGCTTGAGTTCACTCGCGGCTACCATTTTCAGGTTTATGGCGGAATGTCGGAAGTTCCCGGAGTCACTACAGGTCCTCAAATTGTGAATCCCGAGCTTGGTTACGGTGCCCAGTTGAAAGCCGCGGCCCGCCGCAGATACGGATCGATAATCAGGTTCGAAATGTTTGGCGAAATGATCCCCAATGCAGAAGCCTACATGGATATCGACCATTCTGTTCTAGACAAATGGGGAAGTCCTGTCGTGCGATTCCACTGGGGAATAACCGATTCTGAACGCGCCATGGTGCGGCATGGAATGGAAACTGCTCACAAGGTCATTGATCGAATGGGTGGAGTTATTTTGCCTCAAGATGAAGCCATAGGCGACAAGACGACCGGTGCTGGCGGGCTGCACGAGACCGGGTCAGCCCGCATGGGTGACTCGCCTGATAACTCGGTGGTGAATAACGTTTCCCAATGCTGGGATGTAGACAACCTTGTTCTCGCCGACGCGAGCGTGTTCGCATCCCATCCGCACAAGAATCCTACTTTGACTATCATGGCTCTTTCGTTGCGGGCATCGGAAGCTCTGGCGCAGCGGGTAGCTGTTCAAAAATCCCAGGGCGGCGTCCGATGACCTTCGTTCCAAGACAGATCAGTCGACGCACAGCAATGACCTGGGCTGCAGCCGCCGTCCCCGCAGTGGTGGGCGCGGGCCTGTTGACGATAAGATTATCTGTATCGAAATGGCCCCATGATGAATGGCCGGTGCCGCCTGGGCCGGGATATGGTAATGACGCGGACTTGTTTGCGCCCGCTCCATGGCCAGATTTGATGTCACAGGCCAATCGGGCCACATTGGCTGCGCTGTGTGATCAGATCATTCCAAATGATGGTGTCTCGGTTGCGGCCAGCGAAGCCGGTGTGGTCGACTTTATTGATGAACTGGTGAGTTCTCCCTATGAGAGCATGCAGTATTTTCGTACAATGGTTTTGAATGGTATCGCGTGGTTTGACGCCGAAGCGGCAAGCAGGTTTGGGAAAGTTTACCATCTCGCTTCGTCTGGTCAGCAGGCCGATTTGTTCCATGACTGCTTTGGCAAGCACGCCCGAAAAGGAGCAGGGTTGCTCCGCAAGTTGGAAACGCGCATTGATGCAGAGCCGATCCGCCTAGCTGGCTGGTTTCTGGATCTATTATACTACCTGACAGTCATGGGATTCTACATGTCAGATGCGGGCACTGCCGACCTCGGATACGTCGGAAACCGGCCTCAGAGCGGAAAGTATTCCGGACCGACTGAGGATGCGCTTGATCATATTAGCGGTGTCATAAGTCAACTCGGGCTTCCTATGCCGGACTTTTCTCGATAGCGGCTTTGACCTGTCATTTTTGAGAGGACAATCGCCAGTGAGGCTATAATATGAGCGAGCGCAGCATAGGCTGATAAATGGCCGCGTATTCTTCTCGTGAGCCATCAATGTCCACCGCTTTGTGGATTTTTGCAAGAATTCAGCAATCACAAGTTAAAGGCAGGCCGTTCCAGATATGGCATCAAGTTTACTGAAACGAGCAGGCCGGGCAGCCGCCCTCAATACGATGGGGAACTGGTTCGGCTTGGTCGGGGGGCTCGTCTCTATCGTCGTGATCGCGCGCATGCTCACGCCGGCCGATTTTGGCATCTTCGGCATGGCGCTGGTGACGTTTGCGATTCCCGAGATTCTCAGTACTGGAAGCCTCAACCAGTGCCTGATCCAGCGCAGGGATCTGCGGCCCGGGCATATCAATTCGGTTTTCATCCAGTCGCTCCTGCTAGCATCGATATTTTTCGTCGGAGTACTGGTCGCGGCTCCGTTCGTAGCGGCGCGTTTTTCCAGTCCAGAACTCGTTCCGATCCTCCGGGTCTTTTCAGTCGTCCTGTTCATTGGGGCGCTTTCGTCCGTTCCGTCGGCGCTGCTCCAGCGTGATCTGAAGTACCGCCAGATCACGATTGTCGACATTTCCGGCACGGTCGTGGCAGCTGTTGTCGGGATTGCGCTGGCGCTCTATTTACAAAATAGCTGGGCCTTGGTCGGGATGGAGATTGCGCGGCGCACAGTCCGACTGTTCGCCTTCCTCTGGTTTGCCAGATGGAGGCCGTCACTGCGAAGCAGTTGGGCAGAGACCGCAGAGCTGACACGGTTCAACGCAGCGAATGTCACTTCGAGATTGGTGCAGACGGTTTCAGCGTCTATTCCACGCATTCTGGTCGGAGGCATATTGGGGGCGCCAGCGCTCGGCCTGTTCAATATGTCGATGCGATTGAGAGAGCAGGCCGTTTCGATGCTTGTGTCACCGATGGCAGCGGTAACGCTTCCGGTCGCAGCCCAGGCACAGGATGATATGGCGCTGATGCAGAAGGCGTTCGAGGGGGCGATCCGTCTGACAGCCTTGATCGCTTACCCAGCCTTCATCGGGGCGGCTGTCATCGCACCAGTGGCAGTTCCGCTCATGTTCGGGCTTCAATGGAGTGCCGGGGTGCCGATTATACAGGTCGCACTTTTGATGGGGCTTCGCGCGCCGACGACGTCATTCAACTCAGGCATCCTTATCGGCATGGGACGGCCGGTCGTCATCATGCGCATATCGATCGTCACACTCATAGCGACCACGGGTCTGGTCGTGATGGCGATCAATTTCGGGCTCATGGCGGTCATGCTTGCATTGTTTCTTGCGCAGTTCCTGACATGGGTAATGGGCGCAATGGCGGTCAAATCAGCTATTGGATTTTCGATCAGGCGCCAGGCAGCCGCCGGGTCCACCGCCTTGTTGGCCTCAATCATCATGGGCACATTGGTCTGGTTAACACCATTCGTGATCCCGGGGGCCTGGAGCGAGGTTGTTAAGCTATTTGCACTTCTTCTGGTCGGCGTAACGTCATACCTCGCGAGCCTTGCGCTGCTCTCTCCTGAGGTGACAAGACGGTTTGGCTGCGCGGCGGTCCTGCTGTCCAGGGGCAGGTCACAGGATGCGATGCGGATGGCGTTGGGCGTGGCGTCCTGATTGATTATATCAGCTGTGTGATCGGTCCGCCGGAGGGGCGTGACAAAGCAGGGTTTCGACCAGCTGGACCTGCGGCGCATTTATAAGGATTTCGTCTATCGGTGTTTTACCCATCACGCGCCTCACGCAGCGGATAGCGGTCGTCCAGGACACTATTGGTGGTGTCGCGAGTGACCTGGCCATGCCAAGCGGGTTCCGCGTGCGAACCGCTTCTATCATGCTAACCCACGCCCAGTCCTTCAGCACGAATGACTTGTGCTCTCGGACAGCAGCCCGCGCCGGTTTGGACAGGTTTGCATCCTGAAGGATCATCCGATCAGTATTCACGAGGTGACGGATCTGGCTCGCGCCATAGCTTCTTGAAAGAGAGTTGGGGTAGTCGACCGAATAATATCCGCAGGGGTCGATAATGGCGAATTGTGCGCCGGCGTGCAGGGCGCGGGCATAGAGGTCATAATCCTCGCCGAGGCGCATCTGCTCATTGTAACGCATTGCTTTTTCAATAAGAAATTTCACGCGAATGAGCGGCTTGATAAATCCCAGTTCGCGCCGCATGCCAGTTCGTGTAGCAACATTCTCGCGCGCAAAGCGCGCAAGATCCAGTTCAAGCATTCCGATCGGATTGTCAGACCACAGCCGGGTCCCGGTTTCAGGCGCGAGGCCGGGAGATACCCGGATAAGATCGTCAGCGATGAAATCCAGGTTAAAGCGCTTGGCCGCATCAAGCAGGCGACAAATACGGTCTGGGTGCATGTAGTCGTCGGCATCTAGGATCGCGATCCACGACGTTTTTGCTGCGGCGATGGCCCGATTTCTGGCGGCGGACGGACCTTGATTTCCTGGTTGGACGATCAGGGTCAGCCGATGATTGGCGTTGGCCAGTTCCTGGGCTATTGAGACGGTATCGTCGCTGGATCCGTCATCGACGACAATCACATCGACAGGAATTGTCTGGTCAAGCGCACTGGCTACAGCGGCCGCGATCGTCGCAGAATTATTATAGCAGGGAATTATGACAGTCACTTCGGTCAATTCGGTCGCCTGATATCTTTGTCTCTTGCTCATGGATGCATAATTGACGCTGCAAGATCCGCGCCGTGCAATCGGCGAAATCTATCGCATCGTCTCGGATCCCGGATGTATCGGATTTGCGTCAGTGCGATGTCATGGCTCCATCTATGACGAGTTCCTGCCCACTGATATAGCTTGATGCGTCGCTCGCGAGGAAGACAACAAGATCTGCGACTTCCTCCGGGCGTCCGGCCCGTCCCATGGGCGCAGCCTGTGCGATGACGTCTGCATTGAGCGAATTTCCGCCCGATGACCCTGAGAGTCCCGCAATTTGGTCGGCGGACATGGTTTCAGTCATGCGCGCGATGGATTTTTGCCAGATTGGCGTATCAATAATGCCGGGATGGACCGAGTTGACGCGGATCGGAAGGCCAAGCTGGCCACACTCGACTGCTGCGGCCTTGGAAAAAAGCCGGACACCGCCCTTGCTGGCGCAATAGGCACTGACGCCGGATGCACCGCGCAGTCCGGCGATCGATGATAGATTGATGATCGAACCGCCTGTGACCTTCATGGCTCTCATCGCCGCGCGTGTGCCGAGGAAGGCGCTGTCCATGTTGATCGCCATCTGCTTTTGCCAGTCTGCGAGACTGAACTCCATGATCGCGCCGCCGATCGCAACGCCGGCATTGTTCACCATGACGGACGGCACACCCAACTCAGATTCACATAATACCATCACCTCGTCCCAGCGGGCCTCATCGGTAACGTCATGATGTGCCGAGATCGCCCTTCCACCGTCTTTTTCAATGATTGCAACAGTTTCCGCGGTGCCAGCATCGTCAATATCGGTCACCAATACAGCAACCCCTTCGCGTGCCAGGCCCACGCAGCAGGCCCGGCCGATGCCGCTGGCGCCACCGGTGACGATGGCCATCCGTCCCTTCAGGTTTTTCATTGTCTTCCTCCCGCATTTTTCTGAATGTTTGTGCTCCAGCAGTAGCAGGCGTATGGCTTGACGCGCCAGTCAATTTGGTGTTTTACCCGCCGCTTATCTACGGGCTGGTGCGGAGCCGCCGTTGAAATCGTGGGTGCGAATTAGCGCCGCCCGCCGGCCCGCGTCAAAAATGAGGTACTACCATGTCACGTCGCCATAGCGCGAAGTACAAGATCGACCGTCGCGTCGGTGAAAATATCTGGGGCCGCCCAAAGTCTCCCGTCAACAAGCGCAACTACAAGCCTGGACAGCACGGCCAGAACCGCCGCAGCAAGGTCTCGGACTTTGGTATGCAGCTCATGGCGAAGCAAAAGCTCAAGGGCTATTATGGCGACATAACAGAGAAGCAGTTCTCGCGCGTGTACGTTGAAGCCAGCCGGATGAAGGGCAACGCCGCGGAAAACCTGATCGGCCTGCTTGAATCGCGCCTTGAGGCGTTCGTTTATCGCGCCAAGTTTGTTCCGACGATCTTTGCGGCCCGCCAATTCGTCAACCACGGTCACGTCACGGTCAATGGTCGCCGTTGCAACATCGGCTCGGCTCGGCTCAAGCCGGGCGATGTGGTTCAGGTGCGTGAAAAGTCGCGCAACATTGCGCTCGTGCTTGAGGCACTTGGCAGCCCTGAGCGTGACCTGCCTGAATATATCGAAGTCGATCCGAAGGCGATGTCCGCAACCTACATTCGTGTTCCCGGCCTGGCCGAGGTGCCCTATCCGGTCCAGATGGAACCGGCACAAGTGGTCGAATTCTATTCGTCGTAAGACACCTGTTTTTCTTGAAGTTTTGGGGAGGCCGCGCCAGACTGGTGCGGCCTTTCGCATTCCGGAGACCTAATTAATGCCCATACCCAGCATCACCGCGACCCGGAAGGCCCTCATGGCTTCACCCGGCAAGGCTTTCGACCTTTCGGCGCGCGACCCTGGCGACCGGTCCCTGTTTGACGACAAGGAGATGGCGGAAACCAGCCTCAAAAAGGACGCTGCGGTCATCAATGAACTGAAGGACCGGATGTACGCCGAAGGCAAGCGATCGCTCCTGGTTATCCTTCAGGGCATGGATACGGCCGGCAAGTCAGGCACGATCAAAGGCGTTTTCTCGGATACGACGCCGCTGGGCATGGAAGTGAAGGCGTTCAAGGCACCAAGTTCGAATGAACTGGCCCGCGATTATCTCTGGCGCGTGCACAACGCAGTGCCGGCAAAAGGGCATATCGGCATCTTCGATCGGTCACACTATGAAGACGTCCTGGTCGTGAAAGTTCGAGAATTTGTACCGGCTGAAGCGATTGAGCAGCGCTATGGCCAAATCAACGCTTTCGAGAAGCACCTCACCGAGAACGGCGTGACAATCGTGAAATGCATGCTCAACGTGGGATATGAGGAGCAGGGCGTCCGCCTGGCCGAGCGCCTGGAAGAGCCCCACAAACGGTGGAAGTTCAATCCTGCCGATCTGGACGACCGCAAACGGTGGCCTGATTTCATGTCAGCCTATGAAACAGCGGTGAACCGTTGTTCCACCCGGCATGCGCCTTGGTATGTGATTCCGTCTGATAGCCGCACAAGGCGAAATGCCATGATCGCGAGACTCGTGCGCGGTGCGCTCGAGGACATGAATCTTGAATGGCCCGGCTCTAAATACAAGCCGGGCGACTTCGATATCGGTTAGTGGAAGTTCGTCGAGCCGCCTGATACCGAACGATTATTTTCGCGGGATTCCGGATCGCCGTAGATGTCGACGCTGCCGCCGCTCGACGTGTGGCTCTTTGCTTGTTCAGAGGCGTAGGCCCTGACGGTGCCACCACTCGAAGCGTTCGCGGCGACCTTCTGGCAGGCGACACTTTTTGCTGATGCAACGCCACCTGAGTTCGCCACGATCTTGAGCGATCCACATTTGCCATCGGCCTTGATGCTGGCTCCGCTCGACGCGTCGAGCACCAGGATTTCCGAATCAATTCCTGAGGCACGGATACTTGATCCGGAGCTGGCTTCGATTTCGTTCAGGTGCGGGGAGGAGACGCGCACTTTGGCCCGGACCCTGTCGCGCCATCCGGAGGTCGCCTTTCGAGAAATATACAGACGGGAGCCGTCCTGGCGAAGTTTCATGTCTTCAGGGCCGCCTTGCTCGAAGTCGATGACGACAGAGTAACCGGGCCCCGTTTCAAAGGTGACATCGACACCGGCCGAGATGTCGAGTGCGTCGAAACCTGTAAAGTCATATGTTTCGGACGTATCGGCGAGAGCGGTGCCGGGTATGAGAAGGGTGAGACAGATGGCGGCCAGGAGTGTCTTGCGCATGGGATAGGTCCTTCAGAAATTAGCCGTTGATCTCGATATTGCCGCCGCTGGACTCGCTGACGTCACGCGATGGCGGATTGCCCGAAATTACAATGTCGCCGCCGCTGGAAGCGCTCGCTTCGACACTGCCTTTCAGGAAAGCCGATATGTCGGCGCCGCTGCTCGCCTGGACCTTGCCCGTTTTGCAAGGCAAATCGTGGGCCTCGACGTCGGCACTGGCTGATGCGGTAATGTCGAGCGTCTCACAGCTTCCCGTTAATTCAACATCTGCGCTCGATGATGCGTGAACCGACACCTTGCTGGAGTCAAAGGTTGTGACAGCCACATCAGCACTCGACGAGGCATCAATAACAAGCGTCCCATTACGGACAAGGGCGAGTGCGTCAGCGCTGGAGGAGGCGTCCAGTTTCAGGCTTTCCGCTTCGAATTTTGATGCATCGAGATTGCCGCTTGATGATGCGCGCAATGAAACCTGTACTGCCTGACCCTCAAGCATCAGGTCCGAGCTGGATGATACCGCGCCCGTAAATACCTGGCTGTTGATGCCGGATGCCTTGATGGATGAGGAATTGGAAACAGACGCTTCGGTCAGCAGTGGTGCGATGACGCGTATGGTGTAGGTCGGCACGCGCTTCCCGTTCACCTTGACCACTTTCTGGCCATCCTTGTGTCGGACGGAAACGTTGCGAGCCCACCCGGCTTTGTCGCGTAGACTATTTCGTCCGATTTCCAGCGTTGAGCCGTCCTGATCAATATAGATGTCGGTAAAATCCCCTTCATCCTGATCGACTGCGATCGAGGCCGTTTGGCCGGTTTCAAAAATGACGTCGACAACGCCACTGACATCGATGCCGGTGAAATTGCCGGCCGGGTATGTTTTTGTCTCGGCATTTGCCAGCGGTGCCAGCAACGCAGCCAGGGCGAGCAGAGGAAGTGTGGTGCGGGTCATCTAATGTCTCCCAAGTGATTTTGGGCGACTATGATATATCGAAATACGATATGTCAACATATTGTTTTTCAATAAGTGAATTATTCCGTGTATTCAGGGACCTTCGCCACAAAGAAGAGTGACTCGACAGGACTGGTCCTATGAGGAATTGGGAATTCCGCCGTGCGGGACATCAAGAGGGGTCCGCTAGGCAGTTTCTGCATAAAGATCGTATGCATCGGCATCAGTAATACGCGCGCGTACGATGTCGCCGGGCTTCAGGTGTGAAGCGTTCGCGAGGTAGACCACTGCGTCCACTTCCGGCGCATCGGCCTTGGTGCGCGCCAGCATCTCGCCAGGCTCGTCCCCGGGGCCATCAATGATCACATCCTGCGTCGTTCCAACCTGGGCAGCGGCGCGCGCAGCGCTCACATCGGCCTGAGCCTGCATGAAACGGTGCCAGCGGTCTTCCTTAATTTCTTCGTCAATATGGCCGGGCAGGTTGCGACTGTCTGCGTGGACCACATTCTCGTATTTGAAGCATCCGGCCCGATCGATCTTCGCTTCCCGAACAAAATCGAGCAGGATCTGGAAGTCTTCTTCGGTCTCGCCCGGGAAGCCGACGATGAAAGTGGACCGAATGGCAAGGTCAGGCACATCGCGGCGCCATTGCTGGATGCGCTCGAGAACACGGTCCTGCTTGGCCGGGCGCTTCATGGCCTTCAGGACGTTCGCCGAGGCGTGCTGAAAGGGGATATCGAGGTAGGGAGTGATCAGGCCCTCGGCCATGAGGGGTATGACCTGGTCGACATGGGGATAGGGGTACACGTAGTGCATGCGCGTCCACACGCCGAGACTGCCGAGTCCTCTGGCGAGATCGAGGAAGCGCGTTTGGTATTCGCTACCGCGCCAGGTTTCCGGCTTGTAGCGAACATCCAGGCCATAGGCCGAGGTATCCTGGCTGATGACGAGCAACTCCTTGACGCCTGCGCGGACGAGCTGTTCGGCTTCTGTCAGGACATGGTGGATCGGGCGGGATGCGAGGTCGCCGCGGAGCTTGGGGATAATGCAGAAGCTACAGCGGTTGTTACATCCCTCCGAAATCTTGAGGTAGGCGTAGTGGCGGGGTGTGAGGCGCAGGCCGGCCTCCGGCACAAGGTCGAGATGGGGGTTGTGGGGTGGGGTGAGGTGGGTGTGGACCGCAGCCATGACGTCTTCGTACTGGTGGGGTCCGGTAATCGCGAGCACCTTGGGGTGCGCTCTCTCGATCACTTCGGGTTCGGCGCCGAGGCATCCCGTAACAATGACCTTGCCGTTCGCCTCGATGGCTTCGCCAATGGCTTCGAGGCTTTCATCCCGCGCACTGTCCAGAAAGCCGCAGGTATTGACCAGCACAAGGTCTGCGCCGGCATAATCCGGAGCGATCTGGTAGCCTTCTGCGCGCAGGCGCGTGATGATACGCTCAGAATCGACAAGTGCCTTCGGGCATCCGAGAGATACGATGCCGACTTTCGGCGCATTGGTGCTGAATGGGGTCAATGTCATGGCGCGCGCTTTACCACATCATGCGGCGTTTGCGAGATGAATGTCTCAGCTCGCTGGCGGCTAGATGGACAATGCCCCGTTAATTATCAGTCCAAATTTGCCTGGTTTCATTTTCGTGAACGCAAACACGTTCATCGTAATATTCTGACTGGCTGCGAGGTGGAGGAGTCGTTGACAGTGTTGGGCGCAGGCATTCTGTATTGGCTCGCATCGAGTGCGGGCCTGTTCCTGATCGGCTATGTGCTTGTTCGCTGGCGGAAATCTGCACGGGCCTGCTACCCCATGCCGTTCCGGCGTCGCAAAGGCTATTTATCGGGCCTGCTTTTCGCCTTTTCGCTCATGTTCGTGCCTCTCAGCCTGCGCCCGGACAATTGCGCTAGCTGCGCTCTCGGGGCAGCCCCTGCAATAGTTGCGAACCTGGTGAGCGAATAGGTCTCAAGACCGGTACAGATGCACCTTAAAATTTGCTATAATCCCTGACTGTGCCGCCAGGGGGACTTACATGGACCAAAAGCCGGATTTCAAAAGGTTGCGCCTATTGCAGGTCGGCGCTCTGGTCGCCGGAGCGGCTGTTTTCTTCTTGGCACTATGGGGGATGGGGCAATTCGCCCGACCGGAACTGGCGCCTATCATCATGAGTTTTGCATTCGGTGGGATCACGTTCAGCGGTCTGTTCTATTTTAGCGCATTGCTGACCGAGGGGTCCTTGCAGAAATATATCATTTCTGACGACACGGTGATCAAAGGCGAGCGCGTCGAAATGGTGACCACGACGGCGTTATCCGGTGATCCGGAGATCGACAAATGGATCGGAATCTATGCGTTCACACGCAACCTGTTCGGCATGTCGATCATACCGCTACTGATACTTGGGGGCCTGTACTTGTTCGCCTGAACTCAAGCCGCTTCGACTTCGACGCCTTTTTCCTGGAAGAAGTCACGCAGTTCGCCGCTCTCGAACATTTCCTTGACGATGTCGCAGCCCCCGACGAATTCGCCCTTCACATAGAGCTGTGGAATCGTCGGCCATTGCGAATAGGCCTTGATACCTTCACGGACGGCAGCGTCTTCGAGGACGTTGGTCGAGACGTATTCAACGCCGAGGTAATCGAGGACCTGGACGACAACCGATGAGAAACCGCACTGCGGGAACGTGGGGGTGCCCTTCATGAACAAGACGACGTCGTTCGAATTGACGGCTTTTTCAATGGCATCGCGTGTGGCTTGGTCGGTCATGGCAGGTTCCTGAAACACAAGTGAAGGGCTGATGTGTGGTGCGCGGCCGCCCTAGTCAAGCGGGCCGCCGCGCACAAAGGTAACGAGCCTACTCGGAGGCTACTTCGTCCCAGCCGCATGACTGACCGGCATTTTGCTCCTTGAGATAGACCATAAGCGGGTCGAAATACTCAACGATCGCGCTGCCATCCATCTCACGGGTGCCGGTAAAGGATTCAAGGGCATCCGGCCATGGCTTGGATGCTCCTATTTCCATCATCGCGTTGAAACGCTCGCCGACTTCCTTGTTGTCATAGATCGAGCACCGGTGAAGCGGACCTTCCCAGCCAGCCTGTTCGCAGGCCGCTTTATGGAACTGGAACTGCATTACATAGGACAGGAAGTAGCGCAGGTAGGGCGTGTTGCCGGGAATGTGGTACTTCGCGCCCGGGTCGAATGCGTCAGCCGGGCGCTTGCCGGGCGGTACGATGCCCTGCAATTCCAAGCGCTTGGCCCACCAGGCATCATTGTAGTCTGCCGGTGCAGTCTCACCGGACAGAACGTCCCAGCGCCAGCCATCGACGGTGAGTGCGAAGGGCAGGAAAGCGACCTTCTTGAGCGCCGTATTCAACAGGAGAGCGGTGTCAGCCTCGGCTGGCGGCATCTCGCTCTCGTCGATCAGGCCGATCTGCTTGAGGTATTCCGGCGTGATGGAGAGGCCGATAAAATCGCCGATGGCTTCGTGGAAACCATCATGGGCGCCGTCCTTGTAGAGCAGGTCCTGGTCCTTGTAGGCGCGCTGATAGAAATTGTGACCCAGCTCGTGGTGGACCGTGTCGAAGTCTTCTTCGTTGACCTCGGTACACATCTTGATGCGCACATCTTCCTTGTTGTCCAGATCCCATGCGGACGCGTGGCAGATGACTTCGCGGTCAGCCGGGCGTGTGATCATCGAGCGTTCCCAGAATGTCTGGGGCAGCGGCGCCAGACCGAGCGACGTGAAGAAGGCTTCACCGGTCTTGACCATCTTGATCGGGTCATACCCTTTTTCGACAAGACGCGCGGTAAGGTTGTAACTGGGGCCGGGCGTATCGGTCTTGACGACGTCGTAGATGCCCGACCAGTCCTGGGCCCACATATTGCCCAGCAGGTCGGCACGAATGGGGCCAGTCTTCGGCTGGACGTCGTCGCCATACTGCGCGTTCAGCTTGGTGCGTGCGTAGCAGTGGAGTTCGCTGTAAAGCGGTTTAACCTGTCCCCAGAGGCGGTCGACTTCCGCTTCCATCTCTTCGGGTGCCATGTCGTAGTTTGACAGCCACATCTGGTCGAGGCTGGCATAGCCAAGCTCACGTGCGCCATCATTGGCGATTTCGACCATGCGGGCATAGTCATCCTTCATAGCTGGTGAGACGGTGCGCCAGCCCTCCCAGACCACTTTCAGCTCTTCGGGGTCGCGCGAGGTTTCAATGATGGTCGACAATTCGTCCAGCGTGAGGTCCTTGCCCTTGTAGTTGAAGGTACCCGTGCCGTAGGCGGCATCCAGGCCGGTCGTGATGTTGGAGAGCTCTTCCGCAGCGCCTTCGGTCGATGGGGCAGGAATGGTGATGCCCGCGCGCAGGCGGGTGAACTTGCGGGCAAGGTCAGGCGGCAAGTCATCAATATTGAATTTCTTGGATTCGTTGGCGAGCGAAACGGCCAGCTTGGTTGCGCGCGCGCCGACTTCTGCTGCTGCCGTGTTTGTTTCGTCTGTGATATTGGTCGCCTGGTTCCAGAATACCAGGCTGGCTTCATCCGACATGTCCGACAGTTGCGTTTCGGCGCGGGACATGAACGCCTTGGCTTCTGTGACTGTCGTATCCTCGGTGACGGTTTCAGTGGCGACCGGCGTTGTTTCTGCGAGGGTTTCTTTGGGGGCCGTACAGCTGGCGACGGCAATAGTTAGCGCGATTGCGCTGGTTGCGAGTGAAAAACGCATAGTAAATTGGGACTCCCTTGGTGAGATTTGCCCCGAAGTGACAGGATTGACGCAATGACGTCAATCACGACAGCAGACAAAATAATGATTGGTTCTTTCAGTGTTCAGGCAGTAATGTCCGCGCAGCAAATGGAGCTGCAAACCAATGACCGATACTCTGTCCTACGTTCTCAAGACGTCCATCAATCAGATACTTGGTGCGACCCGAAGCACACTCAGGAAGGGCGAAGAACACGCCCGCACCCTGGGTGTTGAAGATTCAGTCATGCTGGCGGCGCGTCTTTACCCGGACATGCTGCCGCTCAGCCGTCAGGTGCAGATCGCCTGTGACAATGCCGCGCGCGGAGCAGCCCGTCTTGCCGGTCTCGACATGCCGAGCTTTCCCGACACCGAAACGACTTTTCAGGAACTGATGTCCCGGTGTGAGGCGGCCTTGGCATTCGTCAATGCGACCGACGATGCCAGCATCAACGCGAATGAACTCGAGACCCTGCAGATTCCGCTCGGTCCGCAGACCGTGCCTATGCAGGGGCGTCAGTACCTCACCTCGTTCGTGCTGGCGAACGTGCTGTTTCATGCCACGATGACCTACGGCCTGCTGCGCCATCAGGGCGTCGTCCTGGGCAAGCGGGATTTCCTGGTCCCTGACTAGGTTGTGGACTCATAAGCGCGTGTCCAGAGTCTGACAGAAGCGATAGCGACGGCGGCGAGGTAGTTTCTGGCGAGTTTGTCGAATCGGGTTGCGATGCGCCTGAAATGCTTGAGTTTGTTGAAGTATCGCTCGACCAGATTGCGCTGGCTGTAGATGGCTCTGTTGACGGAGCGCTGGGCCTTGCGGTTGCGCTGGGTGGGGATATGCGCCTCGGCCCCGCGTGATCGTATCTGCTCGACCAGCGAGAGCGCATCATACCCGCGATCAGCCACGACATGGGCGGCCGTCTTCAGGCTGTCGACAAGGGCAGGCGCGGCGGCCTTGTCGGAGGCTTGACCGGCCGTCAGGGACAGGCGGATCGGCAGGCCCGCCTCATCAACCACGGCATGGATCTTGGTGCTCAGTCCCCCACGAGAGAGACCGATGGCGTTATCCGGGCCCCCTTTTTTCCGCCTGCGGCGTGCTGGTGGGCCCGGATGATCGAACTGTCGATGAAGGCCATAGATTCGGGAGATCGCTCCGCCA
>NZ_LADU01000046.1 GCF_000961795.1 Hyphomonas sp. BRH_c22 | reverse complement strand
GTCTCGACCATCACCGGCATCTGCTCATTCATCTGCCGGCTGAGGATCGGCTCCAGCGTTGGCGGCACGCCGTCATCGGCCAGCAGGTCGCCATCGCCTGCCTCGCCCGCCTGCACGCGCCGCACATAGGCCGCCACGCCGGGCGCCAGGCGCTCCATCAGACGGCCGCTTTCCGGGTCGCGCAGCAGGTGGGCATAGAGCGGCCCGTTCAGGGCAAAGTCGCCCAGCGATGGCCGCCCGCCCAACATGAAGTGATGCTTTCGCAAATGCGCGGTCATGTCCTTCAGGAACGCCTCATAGGCCGCCTCCACCCCGGGGATGGTCTCCTCGGACACGCCCAGCATCGGCACGGCCCCCTTGAACCGCTCGCCATTCTTCCGGCCGATGGCGTATTGTTCGGCGGGTGGCGCGTCCGGCGCGGAGGTCCGCCCGAACTCGCCATAGATCCAGTCCTCATTGTAATTCCACCGGTAGTGCATCGCCGGGATGACCAGCCATTCGTCGGCATAGAGGTCCAGCAGCCGCGACACGACCCCTTGCACGGGCCCCGCCGGAATCGCGCGCGGCCCCTCCGGCGTGCGCGCCTCGATGGTTTCGATGATATCGGTCGTGTCCTGCACCAGTTCGCCGTCCGGCATTTCGACAACGGGAATCACGGGCCAGCCGACCCTCGGCAGGATCACGTCCCGATACACGTCACGCGTCGCCAGCCGCTCCTCGAAATCAGCCCCGCGCCAGCGCAGATAGGCCCGCGCCTTGCCCGAAAACAGGCTCACTTCCGAACCGTACAGAACGTATGCCGCCATGCCTTGATCCTCCTGCCCGGTTCAGGCCATTGTCCGCCCAGCTTCAGGAGCGCTTCAGCATGACCCTATCAACCGTCTCCGAATGGACAAGCTTTTGCGGCCTGCTCAGCGTGCATGACCACGCGTCAGCCCTTCTCGGCTGCCAGATGCGCTTCGCCGTCTATACGCCGCCACAGGCATTGAACGGCCCGGTGCCGGTTCTCTGGTACCTTTCGGGCCTGACCTGCACATGGGCCAATGTGATGGAGAAGTCGGGCCTGCAGCGCGCCGCCGCCGAGCATGGCATCATGATCATCGCGCCCGACACCAGCCCGCGCGGCGACCATGTGCCCGATGACGAGGCCTACGATCTCGGCCAGGGCGCCGGCTTCTATCTCACAGCCACCGAAACGCCATGGGACACGCACTACCGCATGGACCAGTATATCACCAGGGAACTGCCCCGGCTGGTGGAGGCGAACTTCAAGGCCGACATGACCCGTCAGGGCATCTTCGGCCACTCCATGGGCGGCCACGGCGCCCTGACCCTCCACTTCAAACACCCCGACACCTACCGTTCCTGCTCCGCCTTTTCCCCCATCACCAGCCCGGCCCGCGTGCCGTGGGGCGAGAAGGCCTTCACCGCCTATATCGGCCCGCCCTCGATCGCCTGGGAACAGTATGACGCCACCGAACTCGTCCAGAACCGGCAGACCGGTGCGCACCTGCTGATCGATACCGGCCGGGCCGACACATTCCTCGACACACAGCTTCAGCCCGACATCTTCATCGAGGCCTGCCGCACCGCGGGGCAGAAGCTTACCTATCGCCTGCATGACGGCTACGGGCACGACTATTACTTCATCGCCACCTTCATGGACGACCATATCGCCCATCATGCCAAAGTGCTGAAAGCCTAGACCGCCTTCGCGTGGCGCCGGGGCGCGGGCTTGAACCGCCCGTCAAAGCATTGCGCCACCGTCCGCAGCATCACGCGCGCATCGAATGGCACCGTCACGACGCCCCGGTCCACCGTGCACAGGCCGGCCGGTACCAGGAACCGCGCCGTCTCCAGCGCATCGTCCAGCGCATCCGGCGCCGCACCCATTTCGGCGCAGACGGCATTCACATCGACGCGCAGGTCACACATCAGGCGTTCGATTGCCCGGGCGCGAAGGCGGTCGTCTTCAGTCATCACAACGCCGCGTTCACTTGGAAGGCGGCCCGCTTCCACCTCATCGCGCCAGGCGTTGCGATCCTTCAGGTTCTGCACATAGCCTTCGGAGAATTGTGAGATGGACGACGTGCCCAGCCCGACAAGCGTGTCGCAGGGGTCGTCGGTATAGCCCTGGAAATTGCGCCGCAGCCGGCCAGCCGAGGCCGCAATCGCCAGGCTGTCATCGGCCCGCGCAAAATGGTCGAGCCCGACCGGCACGTATCCGGCATCCAGCAGGATGGCTGACGCCGCTTCGGCTTGTGCAAAGCGCGCGGCAATATCGGGCAGCATGTCCTCGCGGATCGCCGCCTGATGCTTGGCAAACCAGGGCACATGCGCATAGCCGAACACCGACACGCGGGCCGCATTGTGCAGCACGGCGAAGGCCGCCGCCTCCTCGACATCACTCACGGTCTGGCCCGGCAGGCCATACATCAGGTCCATGTTGTGCTGGCTGATCCCCGCCGCATTGAGACATGCGATCACCCGCTCGACCTGTTCGCGCGGCTGCAACCGGTTGATCGCCGTCTGCACCTGCGCGCTCAGTGTCTGCACGCCAAGGCTCACCCGGTTGACGCCCGCCGCCGCCATGGCCTTGACCTGCGCTTCTGACAGCACACGCGGGTCCAGCTCCATCGCGATTTCGGCATCTGGCCTCAGGCCGAAGCGCCGGGAGATATGCCCGATCAAGCCGCCCATGTCGTCTGCTGACAGGGAATTGGGAGACCCGCCGCCGAGATGCAGGTGCGCCAGCCCGCCATGCGGCCCAAGCGCCTCGGCCCACAGGTCCACTTCCTTGTGCAATACGCCGACATAGGCGGCGATCCGGCCATAGCCGTTCGGCACCGTCGTCGCACAGCCGCAATACCAGCAGAGCCGCTCACAGAACGGAATGTGCGCATAGACGGAAATCGCGGACCCGGGTGCCACTCCCGCAGCCCAGGCCCGCGATTCCCCCTCGCCGACAGCCGGCGCAAAGTCCGCGGCCGTCGGATAGCTTGTGTATCGCGGCACCGGCCGCTGCGCGAAGGTCACCCAATTCGGTTTCATGCCGGAAAGCTAACAAAGGCGGCACGCGGCGGAACTCCGGAAAACCCCCTAGTCCCCTTGCCACACAGGGTGCTAGCGTCGCCCCAAAGGAGCCTTTTCATGATCAGACCCGTCACCATGCTCGTCGCCACCTTCTGCCTCGCCTCTGCCGCCCATGCCGGCGAGGAGGCCCTTGTCGCGGGCACACTGGTGCCTGATTACGGCAAATACGCCCCCCGCGAGGACGCCCGCCTGCCCGAAGGCATTGTGATGAAAGTGGCCTTCGACATGTCGGCGGCGGCGCCCAAGGGCGAAATCAGCCGGGATCTCGAAAAAGTGGCGCGCTTCCTCAACATGCACGCCGCTTCGGGTATTGCACAGGAGAACCTGTCCGCCGCAATCGTGGTGCATGGCGGGGCATCGGCGGATTTCCTGACTGCCGAAAAGCTGGGTCATGAAAACCCGAATGCCGGTATCATCGCCGAACTTGTCGCAGCTGGCACCCGTATTGATCTCTGCGGCACAACAGCCGCTGTCCGTGACATCGCGCAGGAAGATCTCCTGCCCGGAATCACGATTTCCCTGTCCGCCATGACATCCCATGCCCTGCTCCAGCAGCAGGGCTACACCCTCAACCCTTTCTGAGGGCAATGACAGCCGCTGTGGTAATGCGGCCTGAAACGTGCAATGAGCGGCCAAACCTCGCACCGTTCCAAGCCAGAACGGTGCGCTGCGCATGGATTCCCCGCGCACGCCCTTGAAAGACAAATGCTAAATGACTGATACGACCCTCGTTCCTCCGGCCCTTGCCGAGGCGCTCGCCACACGCGGCTATGAGACCCTCACGCAAGTGCAATCGGCTGTGATTGCTCCGGAACTGGCGGGACAGGACCTGCTCGTGTCCGCCCAGACGGGTTCCGGCAAGACCGTCGCCTTCGGCCTCGCCATGGTCGGCGACCTCCTCGGCACCGAACTGAAATTCCCGAATGCGGACGCCCCGCTCGCCCTGATCGTTGCGCCAACGCGGGAACTCGCCCAGCAGGTCGCCCGCGAACTGGAATGGCTTTATGCCTCCACGGGCGCGCGCCTTGCCACCTGTGTCGGCGGCATGGACATGCGCGACGAGAAAAAAGCCCTCGCCCGCGGCGCCCATATCGTCGTCGGCACGCCCGGACGCCTCTCCGACCATATCAAGCGCGGCTCGCTCGTCACCTCCGACATGCGCGTCGTGGTGCTCGACGAAGCCGACGAAATGCTCGACATGGGCTTCCGCGAGGAACTCGAACACATCCTCGAAGGCACGCCGGCCACCCGCCGCACCATGCTCTTCTCCGCCACCGTGCCCAAGGGCATTGCCGCCCTTGCCGGCCGCTACCAGCGCAATGCCGTGCGCGTCACCACCGAGGCCGAGAAAAGCCAGCACGTCGACATCGAATACAAGGCGCTCCTCGTCGCCCCCGGCGACGAAGAGAACGCCATCGTCAACATCGTGCGCCATTCCGACAGCGAAAGCGCGCTCGTCTTCTGCACCACCCGCGCTGCCGTCAACAAGCTGATGAGCCGCATGGGCAACCGGGGCTTCCCCGTCGTCGCCCTGTCCGGCGAGCTCAGCCAGAAGGAACGCTCCAACGCGCTCCAGTCGCTGCGCGACGGCCGCGCCCGAGTCTGTATTGCAACCGACGTCGCCGCTCGCGGCCTCGACCTGCAGAATCTCGGCCTGGTCATCCACGCAGACCTGCCGCGCGATCCGCAGACCCTGCTGCACCGTTCGGGCCGCACCGGCCGCGCCGGACGCAAGGGCGTCAGCGCCCTCCTGGTGGCCCCCAAGGGCCGCCGCCGCGTCGAACGCCTGCTGCACGATGCCAAGATTGACGCGACCTGGGGCAAGCCGCCCACGGCCGAGGAAATCAACGCCCTCGATGATGCCCGTCTCCTCGCCGATCCGGCCCTCAGCCGCCCGATCCACGAGAGCGAGGCCGACATGATCGCCAAGCTGCTCGAAACGCATGGCGCCGAACAGGTTGCCGCCGCATTCCTGCGCAAGCAGCGCGAAGGCCGCTCGGCCCCGGAAGACCTGCGTGATGTCGACGACCGGGCACCACCTGCCCGCAAGGAGCGCGGTGACCGCCCGGACTGGACCGACCGCAATGACAGCGGCCCGCGCGAAAAGCGTCCGCATGTCGAACGCAAGGGCTTTGAGAACGCCGCCTGGGTGTCGCTGAACATTGGCCGCAAGAAGAATGCCGAAGCGCGCTGGCTGCTGCCCATGCTGTGCAAGGCAGGCGGCCTGTCGCGCGACGACATCGGCGCCATCCGCATCAATCCCTCATCGACGCATGTCGAACTGACGAAAGAAGCCGCCGACCGCTTCTTCGCCTCGCTCGGCGACGGCAACGCGCTCGAGAAAGGCATCCGTGCCTTTCCGCTCGACGGCGCCCCGGCGCCCGAGGCGCGCGACGACCGCCCCCCGCGTGGTCCCCGCACGCCCCACGTCAAACCCCACCTGAAGCGTCCCGTCAAACGCGATGACGGCAACTGGGATCCCGGTGCAAACACCCGTGACAAGCCCGGAAAGCCGAAATGGGAAAGGCCCGCCACGGCGGAACCATCGCTCGGCGACTATATCCAGTATGACGGCGCGAAAGACAAAAAGCCCTTCAAGGCCCAGCCCAAGCCGGGCGGCGCAGCCGGTGCCGGCAAGCCGAAGTTCAAGCCCAAAACGGCGGCTGGAAAAGGCCCCAAACCGGCAAAAACCTTCAAGAAAAGGCCCGGCCAGGACTGAACCCGGCCCCGGCGCCGGAAAGTACCGCAATCGTCCTCTCCAAACCCCTGTTTTCATTGCAGAAAACGGGGGCTTTTTTGCGCTGCAAAATACCCTCCGATTCATTTCCCTTATGGGCCGAAACCCCCTATAAATACGGGGAAATCTGACGAATCGACGAGGACGCCAGCATGGCCGAAGACATCACGGGTCAAACCCCCGAATATGGCGCTGACAGCATCAAGGTCCTGAAGGGCCTCGAGGCCGTCCGCAAGCGCCCAGGCATGTATATCGGTGACACCGATGACGGCTCGGGCCTGCACCACATGATCTACGAAGTCGTCGACAACGCGATCGACGAAGCCCTCGCCGGCCATGCCGACCGCGTCACCGTCACGCTGCTGCCCGATGGCAGCGCCGAGATCACCGACAATGGCCGCGGCATCCCCGTCGGCAAGCATACCGGCGAAGGCGTCTCGGCGGCCGAAGTCATCATGACCCAGCTCCACGCGGGCGGGAAATTCGACCAGAATTCCTACAAGGTCTCCGGCGGCCTGCACGGCGTCGGCGTGTCCGTCGTCAACGCCCTGTCCGACTGGCTGGAACTGACCATCCACCGCGAAGGCCACGAACACTGGGTCCGCTTTGTCGATGGCGGCCGTGTCGAGGCGCCCCTCGTCACGCGCGGCCCGTCGCCGATGACCGACAAGGGCAAGCCCTATACCGGCACAGCCGTGCGCTTCATGGTCTCTGCCTCCACCTTCACCATGACCGACTATGACCGCAAGACGCTGGAACACCGTCTGCGCGAACTCGCCTTCCTGAATTCCGGCGTGCACATCATCTTCCGCGACGAGCGCGACGCCGATGTCTACGAGATCGACCTGATGTACGAGGGCGGCGTGAAGGCCTTCGTCCAGCACCTGGACCGCCAGAAGACGCCGATCGTGCCCGACCCGATCTATGTCATCGGCGAGAAGGACGGCGTCACGGTCGAGGCCGCGCTCGAGTGGAATGACAGTTACCACGAGAACGTGCTCTGCTTCACCAACAACATCCCCCAGCGCGACGGCGGCACCCACCTTGCCGGCTTCCGTGGCGCGCTGACGCGCATCATCAACAAGTACGCCAACGAGACCGGCATTGCGAAGAAGTCCAAGGTCGAAATCTCCGGCGACGATGCCCGCGAGGGCCTCACCTGCGTGCTCAGCGTCAAGGTGCCTGACCCGAAATTCAGTTCCCAGACGAAAGACAAGCTTGTCTCGTCCGAAGTGCGCCCCGTCGTGGAAAGCCTGATGGGCGAGAAACTGTCTGAATGGTTCGAGGAGCATCCCAAGGAAGCCTACGAGATCATGATGAAGATCGTCGAGGCCGCCGCCGCGCGCGAGGCCGCACGCAAGGCGCGCGAGCTGACCCGCCGCAAGTCTGCGCTCGACATCACGAGCCTGCCCGGCAAGCTCGCCGACTGCCAGGAAAAAGACCCGGCCAAGTCCGAAATCTTCATCGTCGAGGGTGATTCCGCTGGCGGTTCCGCCAAGCAGGGCCGCAGCCGAGACAACCAGGCTATCCTGCCCCTGCGCGGCAAGATCCTGAACGTCGAGCGTGCCCGCTTCGACAAGATGCTCTCATCCGACCAGGTCGGTACACTGATCATGGCGCTCGGTGCCGGCATCGGCCGCGACGAGTTCAACATCGAAAAGCTGCGCTACCACAAGATCATCATCATGACCGATGCTGACGTCGATGGCGCGCACATCCGCACCCTGCTGCTCACCTTCTTCTACCGTCAGATGCCGGAGATTATCGAGCGCGGCTATCTCTACATCGCCCAGCCGCCGCTCTACAAGGTGACGCGCGGGCGCTCCGAACGCTACGTCAAGGATGATGCGGAACTCGAAGCCTACCTCATCGGCGAAGGCACCACGGGCGAAACGCTGATCCTCGCCGACGGCACACAGATCGGCAGCGAAGACCTGCGCGACCGCGTGCGCCAGGCCGCCAATTTCCGCGCCGCGCTCAAGCGCCTCGCCATGCGCGCCCCGGCAGACCTGATCGAGCACGCCGCCCTGTCCGGCGCGATGAGCGCCAATGCCGCCCCGGAAAC
>NZ_LADU01000094.1 GCF_000961795.1 Hyphomonas sp. BRH_c22 | reverse complement strand
GGTGGTTTCAATGAACAGCGATCAGCGAGAGATTCAACGCAAACTTCGGGTTTTGCAGCATGCCGACAGAAACGGTGATGTGAGCAAGACATGTCGGTATTTCGGGATCGGGCGTGCGAGCTTTTATAGATGGCGCAAAGCCCATGCAGACAAGGATGATGCCGGCCTGCTTGTCGCCCGTTCTGTGCCACATAATCATCCCAACAAGATGTCACCTGAGGTCGAAGACAAGATCCTTCATCTTCGACGAACGTATCATCTCGGACCGATCCGGATCGTCTGGTACCTTGAGCGCTATCACGCCATCAAAGTCTCCGACGCAGGAGTCTATCGCACCCTCAAGCGTCATGGACTGAACCGCCTGCCTCGGGGGACCCGATTGAGAAAGGTGCACACCCAGCGCTACAACAAGCAGGTGCCGGGCCAGATGGATGTCAAGTTCCTGATCTTCAGAGGAAAACAGGGTCAGAAGGTCAAGCGTTACCAGTACACAGCGATTGACGACGCCACGCGGGTGTGCGCCTTGAAAGTTTACAAGCGCCACACTCAGGCGAGCGCCATCGATTTCGTGGATCACATCGTCGAGAAGTTTCCATTCCGCATCCAACAGATACGCACCGACAATGGTCATGAGTTCCAGGCAAAGTTCCATTGGCATGTCGAGGACAAGGGTATCCGCCACGTTTACATCAAGCCGAGCAGCCCTCAGCTCAACGGCAAAGTGGAGCGCTCCCATCGATCAGACCAGCAGGAGTTCTACCAGTTGTTGTCGTACAAAGACGATGTCGATCTGGAAGCCAAGCTCGACGAATGGGAGCGCTTCCATAACTTGGCCAGACCACATGGAGCCTTTGGAGGAAAAACACCTTACGAGGCGCTCCGAGAACGGCTATAATTCTACCGTCAGGTGTCTCGCTGAATTGTACATATCTACAGTTCATATTATCGCGATAATTCTGAACTGCGGAGTTTCACGATATAATAATAATTGGCCAAATCAGGTTGGTTCATCTTTAGTAATGCCCGCAACGCCAAAGTGCTCGGGCGGTACTTCATTCAGGATTACACGAATCGATTGTCGCGGTGCATGGATAGCTTCTTCCGCAGCATCAGTGAGCTTGCGAACAAGCGCCTTCTTCATTTCTTTGGAACGGCCCTCGATCAAGGTAACCTGAATTATCGGCATGCTTTCCCTCCTTCAAATTCGACCGCCCGAACCATGCAACTCACGCTTTAACCGAGAATGCAGGTCTACCCAGACCTTCGACAACAGCGCGAACACTATCCCCTGGTGCCAGCGCCTCCGCAGCAGTCGCTCCCCCTGCCATAATGACCCAGCCTGGCTGCAATTCGATCTCGTGTTGCCCACATAGACGCGCCGCGCTCGCAAGCGCCCGCGCCGGGTGCCCCAGTATGGCGGCTGTAGATCCGATTTGACGAGGCTCCCCATCAAACTCGAGGATTATGCCAAGATTGGCATAATCCCCTCCGGGCAAGTGCCATGGCCCGGTTACAAAACTGGAGGAAGACGTATTATCCGCAACGACATCAGGTAGATTAAACTTGAAGTTCATGTAGCGGCTATCGATAATCTCGATAGCCGGCGCGACAGCCTCTATAGCCGCCATAGCCTCTAGCAATGTCACCGTTCCAGACAAAGGTTTCTTTAGTAGAAAGGCTAGCTCAGGCTCCGCGCGTGGATGCACATAATCTGTGATATCAATTTCACCCCCATCACTTACGCGCATAGAATTTGTAAGATGCCCGTATATCTCATCGCGGAGCCCCATCTGCACCTGCTTCGCCCGAGAAGTGAAACCCATCTTCACCCCGATCACCTGCTCCCCACGCGCCTCCCTGCGTGCGATAGACAAGCGCTGCACCTCATAGGCCTGTTCAAGCGAGATGTTGTTTCCCGTTTCGGATAATTGGGCTATCGCAGTCGCCTTATGTGCTGCTGTGTCTACAATCTCGGCAATCGCATTGAGGTCGCTCATTCTCGCCGTTCCTTCATCATCTTGTTCTGATATTCTCTGACTCATTCGACGCACGCATTGGTTGAAGAGGCATCAACAATCAGCAAAGCGCGCACTGACAGAACCCAGACCGTTTATCCTGAGTTCGTAGACACCAGGCGTCACAGGCACCATAGGCCCAAGCGCTCCGGACAGGATCAAATCACCTGCCTTCAGGGGAGCTCCTACTTCTATCATTTTGCGCGCCAGCCAAAGACAGGCGTTTAGGGGATTGCCAAGACAAGCCGCGCCGGCCCCCACCGACACCGGCTGACCCCGATGTTCGACTACCATACCACATGCCAAATGATCAAAATCACTCAACGCGACCGGGCGAGACCCCAACACATACAATCCGGATGAAGCGTTGTCCGCAATCGTGTCGACGATCGAGATGTCCCAGTCCTTGACCCTGCTATCGACGATTTCGATGGCAGGCAGAGCGAAAGCTATCGCTCGAACAAGCTCGGCCAAAGTGATGGCAGGATCATCCAAATCGCGATCAAGGTAGAACGCAATTTCACCTTCGATCTTGGGTTGGTACAGACGAGAAATTGGCACCGCTTCTCCATCGGCGAACGACATGTCCGAAAACAACATGCCAAAGTCCGGTTGGTCGACTCCCAACTGCGCTTGCACAGCAGTTGAAGTAAGTCCTATCTTCCGACCGCAAAGCGTGCGTCCCTGATCCAGCCAATACTGAGTGTTGATTTGTTGAATTGCATACGAGTCATTGACGTCAATGCCCAAAAATCGATCCCGCAAAGGTGAGACTGGGTTTCCTCCTTCATACACCTGGCGCAAACTGAGCGCTGCTGCATTTCGATCTTTGGTATTCAAACTCATCGTTTATGCCTTACAATTTGATGCAAATGTTCTTGTGCTCGGTATAAAATTCGAGGCCATGTACGCCTCCCTCGCGTCCAATACCCGACTGTTTCGCGCCGCCAAATGCGGTTCGCAGGTCACGCAGGAACCATGAGTTGACCCAAACGAGACCGACATCCATCTGCGCGGCCACCCTGTGTGCGCGGGAAAGATTCTCGGTCCATACCGCAGCGCATAGTCCGTATTCGGAATCATTTCCACGCTGGACAGCCTCATCCTCATCATCAAACGGCACAACGCTACAGCATGGACCAAATATTTCCTCTTTCATTACCGCATCGGTATCTTTGACACCGGTCCATATCGTCGGCTCGATCCATGCGCCTCCTGGGAATTTCTCTACAGCAGAGTGAATACCCCCGCCAAGGACCACATCTGCACCTTGAGCAACCGCTTTCTCATAATATGAGAGCACCTTGTTGCGATGTTCGAGCGAAATCAGAGGACCCATGCTGACGCCCTTACCGTCCGGCGGACCAATCACCAGTTGTCGCGCCTGATCAGCCAGCTTGGCGATGAACTCTTCATAAAGCGGCCGTTGAACATAAACCCTCTCGGTTCCAAGGCAGACTTGCCCACAGTTTACAAAAGCGGATCGCACAGTTCCGGCGACGGCTTTATCGACGTCAGCATCTGCAAATATGAGCGCTGGATTCTTGCCTCCGCACTCCATGGATATGTTTCGCAGACCGATGGCTGCGCTCTGCATAATGATTTCACCCGTGCGCGTTTCACCGGTGAACGTAATCGCATCAACTTCAGGATGGGACGTGAGGTACGCTCCGGCACTCTCTGGCCCGAAACCCTGTACCACATTGTACACGCCTTCCGGAACGCCCGCAGCATTCATGACCTCTCCGAGAAGCGCCGTGGTAGTTGGAGTTTCCTCGGAAGGCTTGACCACAACAGTATTGCCGCACGCCAAGGCGGGCCCCACTTTCCAAGTCATCAGCAACAAAGGCAGATTCCAGGGAGAAATCACGGCTATAACCCCCTTGGGACCTCGCGCTGCATAGTTCAGTGCTCCGGCGCCGTCCGGCGTCGGCATGTCGAAGACCTCGTCTGGGACGTTCTTTATTAGGTCGGCAAAAATTTTGAAGTTCGCGGCACCGCGCGGTATGTCGATATGGCTCGCCATGTTCCAGGGTTTACCGGTATCGGCACATTCGGCTCTTAAAAATTCATCGAACCGCGCTTCGATGCCCTCGGCTACTTTGTAAAGAATAGCGCTGCGCTCCGCCATACTCATCTTGCCCCAAGGCCCCTTAAGGGCCCGCCGCGCCGCCATCACCGCCTGATCCACCTCGTCCTGTCTTGCCTCGTGCACCAGAGAGATCAGCGAGCCATCTACAGGAGACCTATTTTCAAAGACTTCCCCACTTGTGCCTTTGACGTACTTCCCGTTGATAAAGTGGCCAATCTCCATCGGGTTTGTATTCTTCAACATGTTGCCATCCAAACTTTGGCCCAAAGGCCTGTTGTAAGTCATTGATTCAGCACCTGCACACCTGCGGCAGCACACACAATGTCTTGTTCCTCACTCCCGCCTGAGACTCCGATCCCACCAATCAAATCTTTTTCGGCTTTCAGAGGTAAACCTCCGCCAACCGTCACGAAGCGGGGCACTCGCTGCAAACCCGCCAAAACACGGGTATGTTCAGCCGCCAAAAGGTCAGCCCAAGCGTGGGTAGCCTGCCCGAAACACGCCGCCGTGTAAGCCTTGTCGCGCGCAATTCCAGCACACATGTCCGGAGCATTATCCAGCCTGAGGAATGCGACCTCATGTCCACTCGCAGCATAGACCGCAATACAAACTGACACGCCTAAATCCTTAGCCTTGGAAGCAGAGGCCGAGACAACCTCAAAGGCTGCCCCGGCGCAGATTTGTGGCGATGCGGTTACCGAAATCACCTCACCACCTGATCAGGTGTAGACACTCAGGAAAGTATCGTTGAGCTCCTTCTCATAATAGAAAATACCCTTACCTGTCTGATCTTCAGTCCAGCGCCGCACCGGCGTGTCTGGATAGCAGTCATACCCTCCAGCAAAAACCTCGTTCCGATTTCCGGATGGGTCCCAGAAATAGATGGTCTTGCCTTGTGTTATACCATGCCGGGTTGGACCAATATCGACCGATACATCATATCTGGCAAATCTGTCAGCAGCATTGCCAATCGCATTCCAATCCTCGACCCGGAACGACGCATGGTGGAACTTCCCATCTTCTTCATTGCGAACGAAAGCAATATCGTGCGCCTTTGTCGAGCAGGTCAGGAATAATGCAATCGTCGTTTTGACTTCATCATTCGCATGAACATATTCGGCGCGCCGGAAGCCCAGAACATCTGTGAAAATTTTCTCAGTGGCATCAATGTCTGCCCCATATAGCAAGCAGTGATCAAATCTAATTGGTTTGACGCCGTGAGGTTCCATGACCCAAAGGTTGGGGTTATCTGTCTCAGGCCCCTTTAGTGATATCTCCATATCCGCATAAAGATCAAACATGTGGCCTGTTGGTGCTTTGAACCGCACACGCGGCCCGACTCCAGGTTGCTCGCCCGCCGGCACGTCCGTCGTGGGGACCCCATAGGCTCGCAGCTTTTGATTCAACTCCTGCAACGTCGTAGCATCAGCTACCTTGAAGCCCATAACGTCCATACCCGGTTGATCTGCTTCTCGCAGCACGAGACTATGTCTGTCAAACTCTGGGCCTGCCTTAAAGTATACTCGCCCGTCATCCTCCTGGCTGACTAAATCCAATCCAAGAATGCGGCTGTAGTGATTGATCGCCTCCCCCATATCGAGAACGCGCAATTGTACAAATCCTGGTCTTAGAACACCTGTTATAGCCATGTTTTCCTCCTGTTTAAACTAATCTTGCTTTGCAACCTTTTGAACTTCTTCCATCTTGGCTTTCAAATTTTTGAACAGTCTGCCAACTGGCACCACCGTGACTTCACCACGCGGATACATTCGACACGCCAATGCGGCTCGACCACTTTGCTCATCATCGAAAGTAATGTGAGCCCGACTCATTCTGCCCGCCGAAAAATCTCCTCCTAATATCTCGACCTTGCAAACTCCGCAGCCTCCTCCTCGACAACCGACCGGAACAACAGTCAAATTTGCTCTCTTCATGGCCCGCAAAACATCCTCACCTTCTGCACAGTCAAACTCGTGAGAAAGGCCGTCCTTTATGACGGTCACAAAATGCATCGGGCCCTTGTTCAGTGTACGTGAATCCTCTCCCATTTCGATCTACAAGCTCTTGAACAACGGAGAACGCTTTCCGCCTTTTCCCGCATCCTTCTCTGTAATGAATTTCTCGGTAAAGATATGTTTCTCGAAACACCGCCCCCGCATCAGCACGGTAATCGAGGCATCGATCATCTGTGGCGGCCCACAAAGATACGCCGAATAGTCTTCGAACTTGCCATCGAACACTCGGTTTGCGGCTTCGTGCACAAAGCCCGCCTCACCACCCCATCCCTCTTCAGGTAAGGGGGCAGAAACAACTGGCACATAGGTGAACTGAGGATACCGCATCGACAACCCCTCAAACAGATCCACGTAGTAGAGTTCTGATCTGTGCCGAGCGCCGTGAAACAGGAAGATGGGTCGCGAATACTCTTTCGCGAGCAGATCCTGGATCATTGACTTCGGGCTCGACAACCCGGACCCACCCGCGATGAAGATCAATGGCCTGTCTTCGGACTCGCGGACGAAGAAACGCCCCATTGGGGCTACAAACCTTAGCTTATCACCTGGCTGGAGCTTCTCGTGCATATATGTCGTTGCCGCGCCCCCCTCAACCAACGAGACATGCAACTCGACAATCCCGGTCTCCTGCGGCGCATTTCCCACTGAGAAAGCGCGCGGACGATCACACCCCGGTACCTGCAAATTGATATACTGACCTGCCTGAAAACGGAAAGTCTCCGGAACGCTCATCCGAACACCCTTGATCCTCGGCGTTAGCGTAACGACATCCCGGACTTCAGCCTCATAATCTTCGATCGGCAAAGAGAGAGCGTCATCGTCTTCATCGATGTCTGCCTCAATGACCAAGTCAGACAGCGCCGAAGCGCAACATGCCAGAGCGATACCGTCATCCCGCTCGAAGTCCATAAGCGCAAACGGAGAGGCCGCGCCGTGATCAATCTCGCCTTCGAGTACTTTCACTTTACAAGTGCTGCAAAGTCCATGACCGCATTGATAGGGAACGTACAGACCAGCGCGCAGAATGGCGTCCAGAATAGTCTGCCCCTCTGCAAGCTCAAGCTCTTCGCCAATTGAGTCTATTGTTAGTGAGTACATGCCTTCCCCATTATTTTTTTAAATTCATTATCCCTCTCAATGCAACTTCTATGCCAAAATTTGATCCAAAACGAGACAATCGCACTTTTCGATAAATGACTAAAATAATTCTTTTTTTACAGTGTGATAAAAATATTCGCCCGCTTACCATCTTTAATTTCACGATGCCTGGATAGCGGAAATCATCAATCACGATTAATTTCTCATAATGTGGCAGTATTCAATTTCTCTCATATCGTAAAAATTCTGCACGAGTGTTAGACTCGACAAAAACAAAATGGAGGAATGGGAGGAACTGCATGATTAACGGATCAACACAGTCATCAAAAGGCGTGAGCGCGAAATCATTCTTGGAGCCGGGGAATAAAAATATCTCCGAATATCCTGACATGTCAGATTTGGCCGAACGCCTTCGTTTCGACCCCAAGAGCGGCCGGATCTGGCTTGATCATCGCCGAATGTTTCTCATGCATACCCGTTCATTCGGTGAACTGCGGCGAGAAATGATTTCGGAATTCGGGATGAACGCCGCACGCAGTCTCTTGACCCGCCTCGGATATCTTTCGGGCACGATTGACGCAAAACTTGCAACAAAAATTCGATCCGATAGAGATGATTTCGACGCGTTTTCAACAGGACCGCAAATGCACGCGCTTCTGGGGATTGTACGCGTCGAATGTGTTGCGTTCGAAATGGACCAAGCCAAAGGCAAGTTTTTTGGCGAATATCTTTGGCACGATAGTGTGGAAGACGAATGTCACATTCGTGACTACGGCTTATCAGACTACGAAGCCTGCTGGATGCAAGTTGGATATGCTAGTGGATTTACTTCTGCATTCCTTGGGCGACCCGCCCTGTTTCGGGAAGTAGAATGTACAAGCATGGGTTACAAGCACTGCCGTATTATCGGCAAGCCGGTCGAGGAGTGGGAGGATGTCCACCGCGATCTGCACTTCATTCACGGGGCCGGTCTCGATAGGACGGACTCGAAAGAACCCCTGAAACCGAACCATCAGCACACATCCGCGTCAATAGCCTCATCCTTGGCTTTCCTGCCAACCAAAGAGACGTCCACCAGCAACCAGATTGTAGGCACATCTGCAGGTTTCCGCACTGTCAAACATTTCATCGACAAAGTTGCCCAAACAAATGCTACCGTCTTGCTTATGGGCGAGAGTGGCGTCGGCAAAGAAGTCTTCGCCCAATATCTTCACCGCAGTTCAAAACGCAGTGACAAACCGATTATCGCTGTGAATTGTGCCGCGATACCTGAGAATCTTCTCGAGGCGGAATTATTCGGCGTTGAAAAGGGCGCATTTACTGGGGCCACATCCTCGCGTCCGGGGCGTTTTGAGCGTGCGGAAAATGGAACGATATTTCTTGATGAAATAGGCACGCTCAGCCTCTCGTCACAGGGCAAGCTTCTGCGCGTCCTTCAGGAAGGTGAAGTTGAACGTGTTGGGGCAACCCAGGTTCGCAAAATTGACATCCGCGTTGTCGCGGCGACAAATGTCGATTTGGAAGCCGCTGTAGAAGCAGGAAATTTCCGGGAAGACCTGTACTACAGGCTCAGTGTTTTTCCAGTTAATATCCCCCCTCTGAGGGAAAGACGGGCAGACATTCCTCTCTTGCTGGACTATTTTCTAAAAAAGTTCACCCAGAAGCATGGCAAGACCATCACAGGCTATTCGGAAAAAGCTACATCGGCACTATTCTCCTACAATTGGCCTGGAAATATTCGCGAGATGGAGAATATGGTAGAGCGCGGCGTCATCCTTGCGGAAGAAGATGGCTATATCGATTTTTCCAATCTCATCTTGCGCAAGTCCCATAATCTATCCTCTGTTTTTTCCATGGGCGAAAATGGCGAACTCAGCGAGCTTTTCCATGCACAGGGACGCCAGACTGAGCCAACCCAAAAGCCAGATACTGGTGTGCAGAACCTTCTAGCTTCAGGCCTAAGCTTCGCTGAGATCGAAGCGAAGCTCCTGCGTGCCGCTGTCGACGAGGCCGATGGTAACCTTGCCGCCGCAGCCCGAAAAATTGGTCTGACTCGTCCGCAACTGGCCTATCGCCTGGACAAGCTGGATATAAACGGTGGCTGCTCAGAAAATCTGGCTGACACGTAAAAAAGCGGCGCCTTTCGGCGCCGCAGTTTGGAGGTGCCGTGTTTAACGGCTGTTTATGCCTATTTTCCGGTTGCGCGCAGATTCTGGACCGTGAACTTTGATTGCGGATTCAGTTTTGAATCGACCCGTCCTCGGAAATGACCAGTTGTGCAATGTCCAGCCTGCACATCCAGCATTGAGAAAGCATCATCAATCGAAACCCCTGAGCCCTTATTGATCGGATCATGGTGGTCAGGATGAGCTTGACCAATGGTGAAGGTTTTCCACAGGTCGCCCTTACGATCATAAATCAACGTTCTAGGCAGGGTGTATGTCTGAGCGTCAACGTAGTGAACACGTTTGGAAACCGGGTGATTATCATCCACGGGGTCCGATTCCAGAACATAGACCTTGCGAAGCTGCCAGGTAACGTTTGGGTAACATCCACCTTGTCCCCCAAAATCGACAAATTTGTAGCCGTCTTTCTCGACATTATCCTCACTCAGAACAAGATCATTGTGATTGAAGAAGGGCAGAAGGACGTTCTTAGTGCCCTGATAGGTCCACTTCATTTGCGAGATGCTGCCATTATAACCCTCAAAATCTTCAATCATAAGGTCCGACCCTAAGAATGAGTCTGTAACCTGTCCGGTCGCGAGTCGACGCACCCGGCGCTGAAATCCAAGATAAAGCCATGCATTGCTTTGCTTTAGGTCGTCCGCATAGCGATAGATCAGGAGCTGTGTGTTCTTGAGATCGAAGGGTTCCAATACCTGCAGATATATGGCCCGGAAAATGTCATCTGGATTGCTTTCCACTTCAGGCAGTGGATCCTGGTTTACCCTGTGTTTAAAGTTCAGAAAGTGAAAGTTGAACTTGATTGTCCGCTCAATCTTTCCTGACTGGAGATCTTTGAACTTCCAGTAAAATGGCGCAATCGCAGCGTTGTCGCCCCAATTATACCCATACTGGAAATTCCAGGCGAGTTTTTCGCCCGCGCGGGGATCATCCATCGATGGATCTTGAGGGAATGGGCGCCCTGCCACAAACCCGTTGATCTGGCCAACAGCGTCACCTAGTGAAACATTCTTATAGCCGTCTCGAGTTGCCTTGATGTAGTTGGGATGCAAATCGAACGATGTGGTTTCACCCACCGTCACGGCGAGCCAACCATCGCTGATCTGCTTTTCAAGAGCTGGATCCAGAATTTCCGAAAATTGCGCAACATTGCTTTGATCGATAGTCATGCCTGCGGTGAGGCCACTATAGGTCGGTGCCCCATTTGCGTATGGATAGAAAGAATCGTCCACCACCT
This sequence comes from Hyphomonas sp. BRH_c22, assembly GCF_000961795.1. Classification (GTDB taxonomy): domain Bacteria; phylum Pseudomonadota; class Alphaproteobacteria; order Caulobacterales; family Hyphomonadaceae; genus Hyphomonas. The sequence continues at coordinate 8,917 of NZ_LADU01000094.1, read as the reverse complement.
GCGCGGCGGCCGACCCACCTACCAGAACAGCAATCGCGGCACCTGTCAGATAACTTGAAAGTTTCATCAGTTTTTTCCTTTTTGGGTTTAGAAGCGATAGCGAATTGTCAGCTGAAGTTCATCTTCTGCAGTAGCTGAACCAATCGGTCCCTGCCTGAAACGCCCTAGAGGTTCGAATCCAGACAGACCAACAGAACCAGGTGCAAACGGGTCGGCATGAAGAGCTGTGGCTGTAAAAGGCGGGAATGGATTACATGACCGGCAGTCATCGAACGTTTGCGCACCTTTACCAAACTTGAAGTTGGCCCCGAGTGTCACTTTCCAGCTATTACTCAGCAGCCATTCAATTGAAGGCGACACTACAGTGGCATTGGCACGAAAATCGTGTGCCGCGATCACTTGAGGATTGACAAGTCCATTCTTGAGCGGCTGACGGACCAAGAGAGTTGCCGTCCAATTCTCCTTCCAATCTGGAATCCCTGCCCGCCCGAAACTTGGAATGCCTGCTGCACTGCCAGCCGTTTCAATCAAATCATGATCAAGAATATGCTGCCCGAAGACCTGAGCAGAAATAAGCGCTGCTGAGTTAGAATCAACAAACGGCAAGAAGGCATTGTGATCCACGCCAATCACATATCTGATCACGTCGTTACTAGAGAATAATCGCTCTTTGGTTGTATTTGCAAACTCTTCGCCAACCGAGTAGGCAGCTTCTACACGAATAGCTGACTTGATACTGTCGGCATAAAAATCCAGCGAGCCACCATAAAGATGAACGCGTGGGAATTCGATATCGAAAGCAATAAGATATGGCAAAACATTGGTCTCGCCAGTGAAGCTATTCATTGCAGGAATCCCACCGCGCAAGCTGGGCAATTGCGAAATGTAATCGATATAATTCAGCGAAAAGCCAACATCATTTATCACCCCCTCCATTTTCAGGCCAATCTGGGTGTTCTGAAAGGACCACTCTGGAAGATTTGCTTTGCGTATGCCAATTTGCCCGGGTCCAAAATCAGTTGAGATGCCACCGCCAGCAAAGTTTCCGACTGTGCAGCCGAGCTCCCAGCACACGTTCATTGCACGGAAGTAAGGTCCCGCATCCAAGATGGAATAGGGTGTGCCCCCCTGACCGAGATTGTTAGGTCGGAACTCATCAAAGTTCCAAACGAACGAAAAGTTTAGATCCGTGAACGGCCCTTGGGGCCCAAGGCGCGCCTCTGTAGACAACATCCATTGGGGAATCCGAATATCTTCTAATTCATCATAGATGTTATGTCGTGAGTAATCGACGGGGTTAAGCACATCCAGGACACGGAACAAGTCTGTTCGTCCCCACACGACCTGCTGCTTGCCCAGCCGAATTCCCAACTCTGATCCATTGTCGCCCAGCGGGATTGTTCCATCAACGTAAAGCTCCCGAATAAAGTCCAGCTTATCGTTGAATTCAGAGAAACGCAGATCATCACTTGAATAGTCAAGATAGCCGTTAATACAGCCTCTTGAGTCAACATCACATGGACGTGTTGGGTAAGCAAGGACGACTCCGGAACCTTGCTCGTGATAGGCTGACCCTAGAATTGCCAGGCCAGCATTTGGGTTAACGCTAGTGTCGAAGCCAAACGCATTGCTCGGCGGGAGCCCTGGGGTGCCCGCCGTGACGATCGAAGATCCGTAGGGTGTCGTGTGCGCAGGAATGGCGGGCGATCCAGGACCAAGGGAACCGGCGGGAGCACCAATATTGATAAAACTGACCGCCCCTCCTGAATCCTCTCCAAACTCACTGGAATTCAGATCATAGACACCGTCATACGTTGCCCGCAAAACCCCCTGAAATGAGAATTGTGAGAACAGTCCTTTGGTATTGAATTCACGTCCAAATTCCAATTGCGCTGTGTTACGAAACTTCGATAGACCGACATCGTCACGCACAAAAGTACTATTCTCCACAAAGCCCGCAACATCCCATTCCTCTTCTTGCGCAATCGCCTGCGGCAATGAGTATGCAGCTGCCACGAACAAGCTGGTCGTCAACCACTTGCCGTAGTTCCTCCTCATGTTTTTGATCATTATTATTCCTCCCTTTTTGTAGTCATTGGCCAATTTTTGAGATCGGAACACTCGCAACTCGAGTGATGAATTTTGGTTTGAAAAAGCGTATCCATGCCGGAACCAGCACGAGTGCAGCGATTGCGTTCAAAACCAGCATGACACTCAGCAGAACAGCAGCGTCCGCCTGGAAACGCAGGGTGGATACAAATTTCCACACGATTACGCCGCACATCAAAGTGAATGCCGTGAAGCAGATCGCCGTTCCCGTCGATTGAAGCGCCCTTTGAATTGCAACTTCGAGGTCGCCATAAGCCTTGCTTAGCTCCTCACGAATGCGATCCATCATATAGATCGAATAGTCGATCCCGACACCGACACCGATCGCGATAATTGGAACCGTATTGGTATCAATCCCGACGCCCACAACACCCATATAGGCGTAGGTCAAAACCGTCGCGAATGTCATAGCAACAAACATCAGCAATCCAGCCTCCAACGAGAAGTAAAAAGCAGCGACGAATAGAAAGATCAAAAGCAAGACTGATGGCAGAACGATCAAGTTCGTCTGGAACGCCGCTTCATTGCTCGCCGCTGTGACACCCACAATGCCGCCAGCAAGATCGAAATGCAGGCCTTCGACCCGGTTTGCAGGGTCTGATATCCAAGTCTTCAGCATATGCGTCGCGCGGCGTATGGTCGTACCCTGATGATCCTTGTAGTAGAAGACGATGCTCGCCTGGTCTTCATCCGTGGACATAAACTCATCCAGCGCGCCCGGAATTGGGCTGGAAGCCATGTAGGTAAACATCAATCCGCCCACATAAGCAGGGTCATCTGGTATATGCAGCCAACGCGGATCATCGGAGTGGATCAAACGATTGACCTGTTTGATCAAGTCGGGAAGAGCCTTTACACCCCCAAGGTCCGGATCACGCAGCATATAGCTTTCAAGATTTCTGATTGCTCTCAGAACTTCAGACCGCTTCAGACCACCCAACTCATCCGTTCGCGCAACCACTATTAGCTCTTCAGAGCCTGGGAAACTCGCATTGATCGCTTTTGCTGATTGATTGTAATCATGGCTTGGATACAGAAGCGGGGAACCAGGTTCAGATTCTCCGATTTGAACACGCGAGGCCAAAATACCCCCGGCTAAAGCAACAGTAAGGCAAACGCCAAGTGCGACAGGCGCTCCACCCCGGCGCCCAATCATTGCGCCAATCCCTTCCGTGAGTTTGGACAATGGGTCGCTAGAAGGATTCTTTGGCCGGGGGGTAGGAAGCAAACTCAGGATGATCGGTACCGCGATCAGCACCGTGACCACCACACTAAGCGCCCAGATTGAAGCATAGTACGCAAGTTTCGTGTTGATCGGGATAGACCCAAGCGAAATCAAGAAAATGCCGATCGCGTCAGAAACAACCCCCAGCGAGCCCGGACGAAACAAACTCTCAAATGTATGCTGTGCAGCGAACCTCCCGGAAGATGCCGTCTTGAGCTCACCATTGTAGCGCTGAACGATTTGTATCCCGTGCGACAATGCTCTCGCCGAAATGAGAAACGGGATAACCAGAGTCAGAGGCTCAAGGTTGTAGCCAAGCAAGCTTACGACACCCAAGCCCCAAATGCTTGAAATCATAATCCCGATGACTGGAACCAGAACGCCATACCAGCTCCTGAAGTACACGATCAGCAAGCTCAGTAGAATCACGGTCGTGATCAAAAATATTTGCCCGACCTCGCCCAAGTAGGAGTGAACCCAACCAACCAGCACAGGCTGTCCCGCTGCATAAATTTTTACATTCGGGTGCGCACGTTCCAGAGATCGAGCTTCCTGCACTTCTTCGAAAACCCCTTCATAGTCCAGCCTGCCTTCATTTAAGGTCCCCTTGATTACGGCCGATTTCATGTCTGGTGATACTAACAGACCATAGACGCGCGGATTCGCCCGGACATCGCGCTTGATTTGCTCAAGCTCTTGCTGAGAATAAACGTCCTTCAGCGGATCATAATATGGCTCCGAGCTGATATCACCTTCAGCAGTCAACCAGACTTTACGTGTTGTGCGATGGGTCACGCTCGTTACGAGATTGTGATTAATGCTCGGCAAGCTATCGACGGCTAAGGTCAGTTCATTAATCAGTGACAGCGTCTCGTTCGTGAAGATGTCTCCGTCTTCAACCTCAACAGCTAGAATCACATTGTTCGCTCCACCGAACGTGTCGCGGACACGATTGTGCAGTTGAATATATGGATGCTTCTGCGGCAATAGATCTGAAAACTCAGAGTACATTTTCAAGCCAGGAATCTGAGAAGCAAAGAACCCGGTTACGGCAAGAATAGCGCACAGCACAATTATGCGATGCTTAAAAATACCGCGCTCAATTGCCAGTAAAAAATTCAAAACACGAGACATGGAATACCTACTGTTGGATGATCGCTTAGGGTACAGGCTGTACTGAGGCACACCCGATATCGGTTTGCTTGTTTACGGCGCATCAATTCGCGCAGCGAGAGCCTGGCCTCCCAGGAACACTCCGTGATCGTTTCCGGCCAGCGCCCTAATGAAGCCAGAAGTTTGCAAACCGGTGTCTACAGCCTGCCAACGCGTCCCCCGTCGCTTAAGCACAATGCCGGAGTTGCCCGCAGCATAAAAATGTCCTTCAATTTCGGATATGCGATAGATCGGTGACGAGGTTTCCGTCGCCTCTCTTTGCCAGCTGGAGCCTCCATCGTGTGTCGCAAAGATCACGCCATCGAGTCCTGCAACCCACCCCACCTCCGCGCTGTAGAAATGAGCTGCCAAGGGGTAGAACTCCTCACTCAGCGAGGCTATTTGAACCCACTCGTCTCCGCCGGTTTCCGTTTTCAGAACCGCGCCAAACTCGCCGACCGCGAAGCCCACACGCTCTGTCGGAAATTCTATCTGTGTAAGGAATAAATCATCCTCCATGGAATATTCGTCCCATGTCTTCCCCATATCCGAACTACTAAGAAGCGTACCGAAGCTAGCGGACACCCAAAGCTTGCCTGCCTCACCACAAGCAAGGGACTGCACTGTTTCGGCTGTGCCGATATCGCGCCCCGTCCATCCATCGGACCTTCGCGCCCATAGGCTGCCATCCAGGCCCAGTGCAAAAACCTCGTTCCCACATGCCACTACAGCGATTAGGTCCGAACGCGCATGGATTTCACCAACCTCGATGCGCGTGAACGCCTCTGAAGAAAGTTCGAATTCAACAATTACGCCTTGCGCACCAACAAAGATGGCGTGCTCTGGTGTTACGGCGACATCCTGGAAGATATCCGACCGCAATACTGGCTCTTTATAAGATTCCTTCACACCACGTAGATCCAGCGGCGCCTCACAGGCAGCCGTAAAAATCAAAGGCATCAGCAGACATGTGAGCTTCGCGCCACACCGGCGTACCCCATCAGGCATATTTCCTCCCTTGGCGCGTTCTGCATCTCTGTCTAACGAGAGAATGCGCGCTCAAGAGAGCAGGGAAGCAATTTCTATGCCATTTTTTGTCCCATAATGACGCACGCTAGAGAAACAAATAATTCATCTTTATTTTCAACGTGTTGTGAGGAATAAATCTTTCTATGGTTACATTGAAATATGCTTTTATGCTCGGATCACGGCACGTTTTTGATCAAATCGATAGTGAGACGATTCCGAATACATGAAATCGGGAAGGGTCGCCGCTCGCAAAGCGGGCCAGCCGTCACAATTAGCACTGCGCTATCGAGAATCCGCAAAATGTTAGGAAGTAGAGGCTAGAAGTTCTGAAATTTGCATTGCCGTATTGCGGAGCTCGGCTAGGCGCCAACCGCGCTCAATTGTGATCGCATCGCGAGTGAATGCAGAAGCAGAGACCGCTCCAATAATCTGTTGTCGCCCCATCATGACCGGCACAGCAAGGCAGTAAATATCACTCCTGACTTCGCCATCATCGACAGCATAGGCTTGGGCGCGAACCTGCTGAAGTTCACTCGCTATCAGCTCCGGATCGGTGATGGTCTTCTCAGTCAGACGTGGGAATGGCCCACAGGAGAGGAAGGCGTTCCGGCGTTCGACGGACATATAAGCCAGCAGGACCTTCCCAATACCGGAACAATAAGCCTCAAGCTGTTCCCCCTCGCGCGTAAAAAGGATGCCGCAGTCGCGTGGCGACTTCACGAGATATGTGACCATCTCACTTTCGAAGACGCCAAAATGTGCGACGAGTCCCAGTTTCTCGCTCACGGTATCCAAACAGGGCCGTACAATTTCGATCAGCATTTGATTTGAATCATATGGCGCGAGCCGTTGGAGCAGCGCTGGCCCCGGTGCATATTTCGCTCTACCCAAGCGAATAAGCAGGCCGTTGGAGAGCAATGCCTTCAAGTGTCGATAGATTGTTGATTGTGGGACTTCCAAGATCTGGCTCATCCGCGCTGCATCGAACTCACCATCGCGCTCCAGCACAAGATGGAAGAGTTCAATCGCTCTTCCAAAAGACGACATGGGCGCGACACTACAGCTATTCGTATCCATGGGCACAGCTCGACAATTATCACCTTGTGAGAAATTGAAGCCCGGTTGCATTTGCTCTGTCAAGGCTCTGAATTTAGATAGCAGCTCGAAAAGCAAGCAAGGTAAAAGCGATGGCGGATGCTCAAAAGGTAAAAGTTGCGATCATCGGATCTGGAAATATCGGTACCGACCTGATGATCAAAATTCTGCGAAAATCAAAGACACTCGAAATGGGGGCTGTGGTCGGGATCGATCCCGAATCGGACGGCCTTGCCCGCGCAACCCGAATGGGCGTTGCGACAACACACCAAGGCATTGATGGCCTTGTGAAACTCGATGTGTGGCCAGAAATAGGTATCGTGTTCGATGCTACTTCGGCGGGCGCACATAAGCGACACAATGAAATTGTGACTTCAGCCCGAAAAACTATGGTTGACCTGACTCCCGCCGCCATTGGCCCTTACGTGATCCCCGTGGTGAACGGGGAGACGCATCTTGATGCGCCAAATGTCAACATGGTCACCTGCGGGGGGCAGGCGACGATCCCAATCGTGGCTGCGGTGTCCTCCGTCGCAGAAGTCCACTATGCGGAGATCGTCGCCTCCATCGCATCAAAATCTGCCGGGCCGGGCACGCGCGCCAACATTGACGAATTCACGGAAACAACATCGTCCGGGATTGAGAAGGTCGGGGGCGCCCGAAAAGGAAAGGCGATTATCGTTTTAAACCCCGCTGAACCACCGATGATTATGCGCGATACCGTGTTCACACTCTCCAGTGGCGCAGACGAATCCATGATCGAAGCGGCTATTGAAAAGATGGTGGCCAAGGTAAATGCGTATGTTCCTGGCTACAGGTTGAAACAGAAAGTCCAGTTCGAACGCTTCGGTTCAAATAATCCCGTGTACATTCCCGGCGTTGGAGAATTTGAAGGCATCAAAACCAGCGTATTCCTCGAGGTCGAGGGCGCCGCACACTACCTGCCTGCCTATGCAGGCAACCTCGATATCATGACGTCTGCCGCGCTTGCAACGGCGGAGAAAATGGCGGCACGCCGAATGGAAAGGGAGTTAGCATAATGTCATTCAACGCGGCCAATGATCAAATTTACATTCAGGATGTCACCTTACGAGATGGTATGCATGCGATCAGGCACCAATATGGAATTGACCATGTTCGCGGTATCGCACGCGCTCTTGATGCCGCTGGCGTCAATGCCATTGAGATCGCCCACGGCGATGGACTGAATGGCTCCAGCTTCAACTACGGCTTTGGATCTCACACGGACTGGGAATGGATCGAGGCAGTTGCCGATGTGGTCAAATCTGCACAGCTGACGACTCTTTTACTGCCGGGCATCGGCACAATAGAAGAACTGAAGCACGCCTATTCTCTCGGGGTTCGGTCTGTCAGAATCGCAACGCATTGCACTGAAGCAGATGTATCAAAGCAACACATCAGCATGGCTCGAGACCTTGGCATGGACACTGTTGGCTTTCTCATGATGAGTCATATGGTCGAACCAGAAAAACTCGCTGAACAGGCAAAGCTCATGGAAAGTTACGGCGCTGAGTGCATCTACGTAACCGATAGTGGTGGCGCACTTGATATGGACGGGTACGTGGCGCGGCTCGAAGCCTATGAAAAAGTTCTGAAACCTGAAACCGAACGCGGCATCCATGCTCACCACAATCTATCCCTTGGCGTCGCCAACTCCATCGTAGGTGTCCAGCACGGAGCCCGGCGGGTGGATGCATCCCTTGCAGGCATGGGCGCTGGTGCCGGAAACGCGCCACTTGAAGTCTTCATTGCTGCAGCGGATCGCAAAGGCTGGAAACATAGTTGCGACCTCTTTGCGTTGATGGATGCCGCTGAAGATCTGGTCCGTCCCCTGCAGGATCGCCCGGTTCGCGTTGATCGGGAAACCCTTTCCCTAGGGTACGCCGGCGTCTACTCATCGTTCCTGCGTCATGCAGAGAAGGCGGCCAAAGATTATGATCTAGATACGCGGGAAATTTTGGTCGAGCTTGGCAATCGCCGGATGGTGGGTGGTCAGGAAGACATGATTATCGACGTCGCGCTCGACATCATAAAGAAAAGAGAAAATGAAGTTCCGTCTTCAGCCTAGTGTGTCGTGTTTGTATGCGGGCAGCTTTCCATTACCCCAGAAGTGCTCTGAGACGAGTCCGCACCACTGCCGGCAGAGAGTTTCCGATGTTTTTACGAAATGCTCTGCTCCCTCAAACCTGGAACATTTTGAGTGCCAGATCACAAGCCAAGATCTGCTTGTTCCCCGTCAGCGACTGTGAGACAGATCGGCCAAATTGCTTAAGGAGGATTTCTGGC